>JAQWNI010000284.1 GCA_029268645.1 Myxococcota bacterium | reverse complement strand
AAGCTCATTTGGGAAGTGAAGTCACGGGTGCCGTGATCACGGTGCCGGCTTATTTCAACGATGCGCAGCGACAGGCCACCAAGGATGCGGGCAAGATCGCGGGGCTGGATGTCAAGCGCATTATCAATGAGCCCACGGCGGCTGCTTTGGCTTACGGGATGGATAAGAAGGAAGATGAAAAAATTGCCGTCTTTGATTTTGGGGGCGGAACCTTCGATATCTCGATTCTCGAGGTGGGCGAAAACGTAGTCGAAGTTAAGTCGACCAACGGTGATACACATTTGGGTGGAGACAACCTTGATCAGCGGGTGATCGAATATCTCGTTGAGGAATTTAAAAAAGATCAAGGAATTGATCTGACTCAGGATCCAATGGCGATTCAGCGTCTCCGAGAAGCCGCCGAAAAAGCGAAGATGGAGCTCTCGAGTGCTCAGACGACCGATATCAATCTGCCATACATCACTGCAGACCAGACCGGTCCGAAGCACCTGACACTGAAACTGACTCGCTCGAAGTTTGAGCAGCTCGTGGATGACTTGGTCGAACGGACTCTTGCACCCTGCCGGAGTGCGCTCGCTGACGCGGGTCTTTCGGCCAGCGATATCGACGAAGTTGTGCTGGTGGGTGGATCGACACGTGTTCCCCTGGTTCGCCAAAAGGTGGTGGAGCTGTTTGGCAAAGAGCCGAGCCAGACAGTGAACCCCGATGAGGTCGTGGCGGTCGGCGCTGCGGTGCAGGGGGGTGTGCTGGCCGGTGACGTGAAGGATGTCTTGCTTTTGGATGTGACGCCCCTGTCTTTGGGAATCGAGACGTTGGGCGGAGTGACCACGAAGCTGATTGAGCGCAACACAACCATTCCAACGAAAGCAAACCAGGTATTCTCTACCGCTGCGGACAGTCAGCCCCAGGTTGAAATCCGTGTCCTCCAAGGGGAGCGGGAAATGGCGGCGGATAATCGTGAACTCGGCCGTTTTATACTCGATGGGATTCCGCCGGCGCCGCGCGGCGTCCCGCAGATCGAGGTGACCTTCGATATTGACGCAAACGGAATTCTCTCGGTGAAGGCTTCCGACAAGGCTTCTGGCAAGGACCAGTCGATTCGGATTGAAGGCAGCGGCGGCTTGGATTCGTCTGAAATCGACCGAATGGTGAAAGATGCAGAGAGTCACGCCTCTGAGGACAGCACGCGTCGAGAGCAGATCGAAAAACATAACCAACTCGACAGCATGATCTATCAGGCGGAGAAGATGATCGCCGACAATGGGGAAACCTTGGCCGATGAGGACAAACAGTCCCTGCAGGTGATCATCGAGGAGGCAAAGAAAGATCTGGAGAGCGAAGACGCGGCTCGGATTGACGCGGCTCGACAAAAGCTCGAGGCGGAGCTGCATAAGATGGCAGAGACGCTCTATAAAGATGGCGCGAACCCCGGGGCTGATCCCAGTGGCGCTGCTGAGGCGCCCTCGTCAGACGACGGTGAGGACGTTATCGACGCGGAGTACACCGAGGAGAAGGGCGATTCCTGAGCGCGGCCGTCAGAGTCCCATCTCGGAGCTGTTCGGGGAGTTCCCGGACAGGCTCCGGGGCAACACGTGGCAGCCTTCGGTCGATGTTTTTGAAACCGAGGGGGCTGTAATCGTGCGGGCCGAAATTCCTGGCGTTCGGGGCGAGGATCTTCAAGTCAATGTAGACGGCGCCACCATTCGCATTAGTGGAGTTAGGAGAGTGCCGCCGCAGGTTCGGGTTCAACGACTGCTCCGGATGGAAATCGCTTTCGGTCCTTTCGATCGAGAAGTCCGCGTTGGAGTGCCCTTTGACCGGGAGCAAGTGACCGCTCGTCTTGAAGATGGATTTCTCTCGGTGACCCTCGGTAAAGTTCGACCGAGGAGGCGGGATGTAGCGGTGGAGACTGAATGAGTAGCGAAGACCGCGAAGAGTACGACGACGAAGGCCAGCCGACGCAGGATGGCGGCTTGGAGGATGGGGCGCCGAGCGAGGGCGACTCGCTCGGCGGAATGGCGATCCACGTGGGGAGCGATCCGGCGGACTCGGGCGAGTTCGCGATCAATGACTTGCCAGAAGAATTGGCGATCCTGCCCTTAAAAAACACGGTGCTATTTCCGTTTCTTCTATCGCCACTTCTGGTGAATACGCCTTCCTCTCAAAAGCTGATCGACGAGGTCTTGCTCCGTCCGGATCGTCTGATGGTGTGTTCGGCTCTCAAGAATGAGGTCGAGTCGGCTCCGCGAGCCGAGGATGTCCATCGGGTGGGGTCAGTCCTGCGGATCGTCAAAATGTTGAAGTTTCCTGACGAATCGTATCGATTGCTCGTGCAGGGCGTCGCCAGGGTTTCGATCCAAGAATTTACCCAGGAAGATCCGTTTTTGCGGGCCCGAGTGGCTCCGCTCGAAGAATCCGGCGATCTGGAAACGGTCGAGGTCGAAGCTCTGACCCGGAGTATCTCTCAGGGCTTTACTAATTTGGTGGCGGAAAGTTCGCGTCTTTCCGATGACCTCCAAGTTCTCGTGGCGAACTTGGACGACCCGTCGAAGTTGGCGGACCTGGTTGCTTCAAATCTGGAACTCGATTTGACGGGCAAGCAGAGAGTTCTCGAAACGACCGACGTCCCTATGCGTCTGCGTCGCGTTCTTGAACAGTTGGCCAAGGAGGGGCAAGCGCTCGAAATCGAGACGGAGATCAAGGAAAAAGTTCAAAGCGAAATGAGCAAAACGCAGCGGGAGTATATGCTGCGGCAGCAACTCGAAGCCATTCGTCGCGAGTTAGGAGAGAGCGAAGAGGGGGAAGAGGGCATCGAGGCGCTGCGACAGAAGATCGATGCGGCGGGTATGTCAGAGGAAGGCGTCAAGCAAGCTACTCGAGAAGCGGACCGTCTCTCTCAAATGCCTCCGGCGGCTGCCGAACATAGTGTCATTCGGAATTATCTCGAATGGATGACGGAACTCCCTTGGTCGAGAAGTTCGGAAGACCGGCTTGAAGTGTCGGAAGCCCGTCGTATTTTGGATGAGGATCACTACGGACTCGAAAAGATCAAAGATCGGATCGTTGAGTACATTGCTGTGCTCTCTCTCAAGCGCGACCTGAAAGGTCCGATCCTCTGCTTCGTGGGCCCGCCCGGAACGGGAAAGACCTCTTTGGGGCGGTCGATTGCCCGAGCACTTGGTCGTGAATTTTGTCGAATTTCACTTGGTGGAGTTCGAGACGAAGCAGAGATTCGGGGGCATCGCCGGACTTATGTCGGCGCTATGCCGGGTCGAATCGTCCAGGCCTTGCGTAAGAGTGGGACACGTAATCCGGTGATGGTTCTGGACGAGGTCGACAAAGTTGGCGCGGATGGTCGAGGAGATCCCTCCTCGGCGTTACTGGAGGTCTTGGACCCCGAGCAAAATTCTGAATTTAGTGACCATTACCTTGAGGTCCCCTTTGACCTTTCTCAGGTTCTGTTCGTGGCCACGGCGAATTTGATCGATCCAGTTCCGGCCGCTTTGCGTGATCGTATGGAGGTGATCGAGCTCCCGGGTTACACCCTCGAAGAGAAGGTCGAAATTGCTCGTCGATTCCTGCTGCCCCGTCAGATCGAACAAAACGGGATCGATTCCCTGGACTTCGAGGTCACCGATGAAGCGCTCGTCGCGCTCGTCGAGCGCTATACCCGGGAGGCCGGTGTCCGAAATCTAGAACGAGAGGTCGGAGCCGTTTGTCGAAAAGTCGCACGCAAGGTCGCCGAAGGCGAGGAGCTTGGGCCCGTTCGGATTAAGCCCGAGGATCTTTCGACTCTTCTTGGTCCAGTTAAATTCGAACCCGAAATCGTAGACGAAGACGTTCAGCCTGGAGTCGCCGTGGGGCTGGCCTGGACCCCAGCGGGGGGAGATATTTTGTTCGTGGAAGCATCTCGGATGCCTGGTGAAGGCCAGCTGAAACTTACGGGTTCATTGGGTGAAGTGATGCGAGAATCCGCCGAGGCCGCTCGGTCTTGGCTGCGGAGTCATGCCGACGTTTTCGGACTTTCGCCGACCGGGGATTTTGATGCCTTTGATGTTCATGTTCACGTGCCATCCGGCGCTGTCCCGAAGGATGGGCCCTCGGCCGGGGTGGCTCTCGTCACGGCGCTTGGGTCGATGTGGACCGGTCGGGCAGCACGCCCGGGTGTGGCCATGACGGGCGAGATCACTCTGCGTGGTAAGGTTTTGCCGGTCGGCGGAATCAAAGAAAAAGTATTGGCCGCAAAACGAGCGGGTATCAGCCGCGTTATCTTGCCTGAGCAGAACCGCCGGGACGTAGAGGAGATCAGTGATGATCTGCTGGCAGGGCTCGATCTGGTTTATGTGGGAACCATTCTCGAGGCGCTCGAGCAGACTTTGGCGCTCGAGGGCGCGGCGGCAGCCTGATTTGGGGTGGGCTCGTGTGAGCCGAATCATTCTTCCCCTCGTTCTCCTCGTAGGGGTAGGGGGCTGCGTCACGCGCCAAGCCCACCAGGGCGTTGTGGCGGAGCGCGACCGGCTGACTACGCAAAATGCGAGGCTCCAGAATCAGATTGAGGCCCTTGAGGTCTCGACGAGTTCATTGGGCGAAGAACTGGAGGCCACCCTCGAAGAACACGAAGACTTGGTCGTGGCTCAAGCCGAGTGCGTTGAGGAAGTCGCCACGCTACGGCAGTCTGAAACGCGTCTGGGCACTCGTTTGGCCGACCAGAGTGTCGAGTTGGTGCGTTCGCAGCAAGAGCTGGAAACAGCCCGCGCGGAATTGGACCGATTAACAGCCACATACACGACCTTGATGTCGGATCTTGAGTCGGAGGTGGCATCTGGTCAGATCCAGATTGAACAGCTTCGGGAAGGGATTCGGGTCAACGTTTCCGACGAAATCCTCTTTGCGTCGGGGTCCACGCAGTTAGACCCGGTGGGCCGAGCGGTTCTGAATAAACTTGCGGAGCAGCTTTTGTCGATGGATCATCACATAGAAATTCAGGGGCATACCGATGATCGGGCCGTGAGAGGTGATTTGAGCCGTCGGTTTCCCTCGAATTGGGAACTGGCGGCGGCTCGCGCGGGGGAAGTCGTCCGGTTGTTTCAGCAGTCGGGAATCAACGGAGAGCGGCTGACGCTCGTTTCATTCGCGGCGTATGATCCCATTGGGCCAAACGACGATGCTGAGAATCGCGCGCAGAATCGCCGGATCGAGATCCGCCTGAAGCCTCGGGGTCGATCCACTGTTGGGCAGGCGGAATCCCTGCCTTCGGCGGTCATGGCCCCAGAGTGAGCGGGGGAAAGCGGGCCTTCCTCGCCGGGAGTTTGTGTGCGCCTGGGATGCGAAGATGACGGCCGTCGCATCGCGAACTCTCCTTGAGAGCGGGCTTTGGGCGGGCTTATCGGCCGTGGAGGGGGGCGCCGCGGTTCGGCGGGCCATCGAGGTGCGGGCCGGGCAAAGGTGGATTTCGGGGCGCTTGCTATCGCCGGAGGCCACGGTCTTCGTTGCGGCGATCGGTAAGGCTGCCGTCCCGATGGCACGTGCTGCCGTTGAAGGCCTAGGCGCGCAACTCGGAGGGGGTTGGATCGTGGCTCCGGACGGAGACGATGCGGAGGTCCCCGCCGGCTTCGAGGTTCGCCGAGCCGCTCACCCCGTTCCAGACCAGCGATCCGCAGAAGCGGGTGCTGGTTTGTTGAGTTGGGTGTCGACCTTGAGGCCTCGGGACGTTCTGCTCGTCCTGCTCTCGGGAGGGGCCTCGGCTCTAACGAGCAGTCCCCTCGCGAACTTGACCGTTGAGGATATGTCTGACGTCAGTCGGCTCATTTTGACGTGCGGCGCGTCGATCGACGAGATGAATTGTCTGCGGAAGCATCTCACGGCTGTTTCAGGAGGTCGCTTAGCCATGGCGGCCGGGGCGGGTGCCATTCATGTCCTCGGGATTTCAGATGTGCCGGGGGATCGTTTCGACGTGATTGGCTCGGGACCGTGTTCTGGAGACCTCAGCCAGTTCGCCGATGCTCTTTTGATGCTGCATCGGTATGGCCTGACGGATCGGGTCCCGCCCCGTGTTCTTCAGCACTTGGAGTCTGGGGCTGGGGGAGGTCGGGCGGAGAGTCTGTTTCCAGGCGATCCGGCTTTGAACTCTGTATTCACGTCCCTGATCGCACGGAATGCCGATGCGCGAAGGGCCGCGAAGTCTGCGCTTGAAGAATGCGTAGAGGAAGTGATTGATTTGGGAGAGGTCTTGACCGGCGAGGCGCGTCAGCTGGCTCCTGTTTTGATGGAGCGTGCTCTGCATCAGTCCACGGGCAAAAAAACCTGCGTTGCCTTGGCCGGGGGGGAGAGCGTGGTCACGGTGAAAGGATCAGGGCTCGGGGGTCGCAATCAAGAGTTGGCTTTGGCCACGGCCTTGGCGCTCGAAAATATGATTTTCGAGCGCGTTCACGGATTTTTGGCGGTGGGCTCAGATGGGCGAGACGGGCCGACGGAAACGGCCGGCGGGTATGTGGATCGAGAGAGTGTCGCTCGGGCACGTCATGTTGGTCTCGATCCGGAGCGGCTTCTTGAAGAAAATGATTCAAACCGCTTCCTCGCGGCTACGGGAGGAGAGGTCGTGACGGGACCGACGGGAACTAATGTTATGGATCTGGCTTTTTTGTTGCTAGATCCTGGGACGCAGCGTTGATCTGGCCGAGTCGGATGGTCGGCGTGGTAGGCTTCGGCGCCGCTTGAAGGCGAAGGATGAAGGGAGGGCAAGACGTCATGGCCGGGATTGATGGTGAAGAGTTCAGAGAGTGCCTCGCGCGTTGGGCCAGTGGAGTGACGGTGGTGACTTCTCGTGCGGGCGAGGATATCCACGGGATGACGGTTTCAGATTTTAGCGGCACTTCGCTAGACCCTCCGCTGGTGACGATCTGCTGTGCCCGGGAATCGATGACGACGGAGCTGATTGGTCGAGGGGGGTGTTTCGCCGTGAATATTTTGGCGGCGGATCAAGAAGACCTTTCCAATCAGTTTGCGTCCAAGAAGCATGAAATGGAGAGATTCGTCGGCGTTGAGTTTGATCAGGCCGAGACTGGGGCGCCGATGATCGCGGGCTGCCTGGCCAATCTCGACTGCGAGTTGGTGGCCACTCATGAGGCAGGCGATCATCTGATTTACGTTGGTCGCATCATGGCCAGCCGCTGGCACAACCGCGAGCCTTTGATTTATTGGGGGGGTGGGTACCGAAGGCTTAAAGGACTCGTACCGTGAATGGGCTCCGCTTCATCGTTTATTCCGATTATCTCTGCCCTTGGTGTTTTAACGCGTCTGTGCGTTTGCGGCGGCTGGAAGAGGAATACGCCGGGGATATCGCACTCGATTGGAGAAGCTACTTGCTCCGCCCGGAGCCGCGTCGATCTAAGGATCCGCAGGCAGCGCTTGAGAAGTTTCGTCGGTATAGCCAGTCTTGGGAGGTCCCGGGTTCGGAAGAGGACAGCGGTGATTTTACGGTTTGGGCGAGCGATGAACCCCCGCCGAGCCACAGCGTCCCAGCGCATCGGGCCGCGAAAGCCGCGAAAGCCATCGGCGAAGAGGCGTTTCGGGTCTTCCACGATCGACTGATGGGAGCCTACTTTACGGAAAACCGAGATATCAGCTCTGAGCAAGTGCAACGCGAACTCTGGGCTGAGGTTGATCTGCCGGAGCCTGCATGGAAGCGCTCTCAGGCCCCCGAAGTCCTCCAAGCCATTCTGGCCGAGCATGAAGAAGCCCGAAGCTTCGGCGCGACTGGCGTGCCCGCTGTGCGTCGCGACGACAATCCAGCCATCATCGTTGGCGCTCATCCTGTCGCGTTGTACCGCCGCTGGATCGAACGGTCTCTTGCGCGAGCGGCGTCTGGACTCGGCGAAGGCGCCCAAGGAAGATGATTCGGCGGAGTCAACCGCTGCGACCAGCCGCGGCCTAGGCTCTTTGCTCACGGCGCTCAGCCCGAAGAAGTCCCTCGACGGTTCGCGGTTGAGCTTGCTGAGGTCTACGCCGGTCTCGGGGGGAGGCTTGCCGTTTCCTCTGGGAAGCCTTTTGTCTTAGCGCCCCCGCCTCTATGAAGGGCTTTATGGTGCGGCGAAGAGGACTCGAACCTCCACGGGGTTGCCCCCACCAGCCCCTCAAGCTGACGCGTCTACCAATTCCGCCATCGCCGCACAGGTCTTTGCGATTGCCGAGGTTACCGAAACGAAACGCGGTCGCCCACTGCTCTTGGGGTCAAGGCGCCGAGGGCTTCTTGGAGGTGGGCTGCGGGACTTCCTCGAGAGCGCCGGGCGTTTTGGTCGGAATCTCCTCCAGTCCGCCCGGGTTCGACGTCCCGGTCGGATCGACGGCAGGCTCAAGGGGGGAGGGCGCTGGCGCGTTTGTTTCCACCTCCCCACCGTCGAAAAGATCAACCTGGGAGTGGCGAGTGTCCACGTAGGCCAGTGAAAGGCTAGTGCACATGAAAATGATGGCGCTGCCCGTGGTGATTCGCGTTAGAAAATTGCCCGCTCCGCGGCTTCCGAAGACGGTGTTGGCGCCTCCACCCCCGAGCGCTGCGCCGATATCGGATCCCTTGCCGCGCTGGAGCAGCACCACGCCGATGAGAATGAAGCAGACCATAAAATGCAAGACGTAGAGTAGGGTCATCATGAGGGTGTGTTCTCCGGTTGATCAAAGCGGACGATCCGTGCAAAAGAGTCGGGTCGGAGGCTAGCGCCTCCGACGAGGGCCCCATCGATATCAGGCTGGGCCATCAGGGTCCGGATATTATCCGGTTTGACGGACCCACCGTACTGAATACGCAGAGTTTTGGCTTGGTCGCCGAGGGGGCCGGCACGGAGATGGTTGCGGATGAAGGCATGGGTGGCCTGGGCTTGCTCAGGCGTAGCTGTTCGGCCGGTTCCGATGGCCCAAACGGGTTCATAGGCCAAGATCAGGTTCCGGGTGTCCTCGGGCTCAAGGCCTTCGAGGCTGCCATCCAGTTGGGCCGCGAGGACGGCCTGGTCCCGGCCGGATTCCCGCTCGTCTAGGGTTTCGCCTACACACACGATCGGCTGCAGGTCGGCCTCGAGGAGGGCTCGGACCTTGCGCGCGACATCTGTGTTGGTCTCGGCGAACAGAGACCGGCGTTCGCTGTGCCCCACGATGCAATACCGGCAACCCGCGTCACGGAGCATCTCTGCTGAGATCTCCCCGGTAAAAGCACCCGATGACTCGAAGGACAGGTTCTGGCCCGCGAGGGCCACGTTGGAAGCTGTCAATGCCTGGCGAGTCGCATCAAGGGCTGTAAATGGAGGAGCGATCACGATATCGAGACTTGCGTCTTGGGTGGGGTTGTTGAGTTCGGACAGAAAGGCCACAACAAAGTCATGGGCCTCCTGCCGAAGCATATTGAGCTTCCAGTTCGCGGCGATGATCGGGCGTCGCATCAGCTTTCAAGCGCCGCCAAGCCAGGAAGGGTCAGGCCCTGGATAAATTCCAGGGACGCTCCGCCTCCCGTTGAGAGGTGACTGATGGCAGATCCTAAATTCAAGCGATTGATCGCGGCTAGAGAATCTCCTCCACCGACCACTGAAAAAGCATGAGATTCGGCGACGCCGCCGGCGACGCTCTCTGTTCCCGAAGCGAATGCATCCATCTCAAATACTCCCATTGGGCCATTCCAGAAGATGGTCTGTGCATTGTTGGCTTCTCGAGCGTAGCCTTGGGCCGTTTGGGGGCCGATGTCGAGCCCCATCCAACCGTCGGGAATTTGTTCAACGATCCGAGTTGGCGCATTGGTGTCCATGGATTCCGCCACGACGTGGTCGCTGGGAAGCAGAAGTCGGCAGCCGCTCTCGGCGGCAGCTTTTTCCACAGCACGGGCCGCCTCGATGCGATCGGGTTCGACGCGCGATGCGCCGGTGGGCTCGCCGCGGGCGCTTAGGAAGGTGTATGCCATGGCACCGCCAATGGCGAGGAGATCAGCCCGCTCGGCGAGGGCCTTGAGGACCCCGAGTTTGTCGGAGACTTTGGCTCCTCCAAGCAGACACAGCAGAGGGCGCGCGGGCTGCAAAACGGCTGCCAGTTGCTTGACTTCTCGCTGAAGAAGGTCGCCGGCCGCAGACTGGGCCATCAGGGGGACCACGCCGGTGGTCGAGGCGTGAGCTCGGTGAGCCGTCCCGAATGCATCGTTGACGTAGCGGTCAGCGAGCTGGGCCAGCTGGGCCGCGAAGGCAGGTTGATTCTCGGTTTCTCCGCGGTGAAACCGCAGATTTTCAAGCAGGAGTACCTGGCCGTCGCGCAGTGAAGCGACCTTCGACCGCGTTTCCGGGCCCACGCAGTCTTCGGAGAAAGCGACGGGCGTTTGGATCTGATCAGAGAGGGCGTCACGCAGCAGGGCCAGGGAAAGAGACGGATCGGACTGCCCGTTCGGCCGTCCGAGGTGGGACGAAACGATCACACGGGCCCCGGCTTGACGGAGTTTTTTGAGGGTTCCCGTCGAGGCGCGGATGCGCGTATCGTCGGCAATGCGTCCGCCCTGCAGGGGAACGTTGAGATCCGAACGAACCAGCACGCGGACGCCTGCCAGGGGCTGGGCGTTAGCCTCGGATGAGTCAATCCAATCTTCGAGACTCGGTATGTTCACTCGGCATCTCTCGCTGTGGCTGAAGCGACGTCTGAGCGGTGCAACCGCCCTGCACGCTAGCCCCGGATCCCCGGGGACGCGGCAAGGTACCCGCCGGCCTGCTCGATGACAACGAATCCACCTAAACTCCGTTTCCCGGGCCCGGGTCGCTACACTGCAGCGCCGGAGGATCGGGGATCTGGGGTGGACCGAGGAGCCGGGAAAAAGGACGAACCGGTGGCGGCCTCGGCAGGCGCTCGCTGGCTGGCTTCTTTTGGGCCTCGCTCTCGTCGTGGGTGGAGCCGGTTTTTGGGTGCTGCGTGGGCAGGAAACCCCGGATCAGGCACCTGAGCGCGCCGCTGCCCAGGAGAGCGGGACGATCTTCCTCAGAGACCTCGGCGGGCCGGTCGAGGTGGTTCGTGATTCACGAGGCATTCCTCACCTTGAGGCTCGCCGGGAACAAGATGTGTTTTTCGGGCTCGGATTTGTTCACGCGCAGGACCGGATTGAGCAGATGCTCTGGATGCGTGATCTCGCCCTGGGGATGACTGCGCGTTCCATCGGGCCGCGCGGTCTGCCTGCCGACCGGATCGCCAGAACCCTGGGTTTTGGTCGCTTGGCGCGCCGAGCGGCTCGAGTTTTGGATCCAGAAACCCGGTCCATTCTCGAGGCGTATGTGGCGGGAATTAACGCGGGACTTGACCGCTTGGCTCTCGCTGGGCCCTCGGCCGGGGGTGACCCTGGACGATCCACTGTCGAGCCCTGGCAAGTCTCTGACAGTCTGGCCATTATGAAGCTCTTGTCTTGGACGATGAGCAACGGCATCGAAACCAGCTTGGTCCTCGATGATTTGATTGCCCGGCTGGGGGGGCGCTGGGCCCGGCCGTTTCGCCCAGGCCCTTCCACGATGGCCACGAGCGGGCCTGCTTTCGAGGCCTCTCTTGACGGCTGGATGGGTGTTCGGGGGACGGGTTCGTCGGGTCGAGGGTTTTCCGCGGGTCAGAGATCATTCCGGTCTGTCGATTTACATGGGGGAGCGGCTTGGGTCATTTCCGGTCGCTACACGAAAAGCGGTGAGCCTCTGCTGGTGGCGAATCTGCATCTTTCTGTGACCGCTCCGGCTCTCATCTATGCGGCTTCTCTACGGGTCGAATCCTTTGAACTCGTGGGCGCAACGATTCCGGGACTGCCCATCTTTTGGTTAGGGAGAAACTCGGAAATGGCGTGGGCAGCCTTGCCCGCACGAGCGGTGACCGTTGATCTCTTTACAGAGACGGTCCGCTGGTCCAAGGAGACGTACCGGAGCCAGGGGCAATGGGTCCCTCTCGAGGTCCGTCACGAAGTGATCGAAGTGCGGACCGAGTCCGGAATGGAGCAGGTCGTCTGGCCAGTACGCTCAACACGCCATGGTCCGCTGATCGATCGCTTGCTGGCGGCCGAGGATGTTGCTGATCCAGAAACGAAGATGGCTTCGGGAGCAGACCGCCGAGCCCTCTCAGTCTCTTGGAGCGGAGGGGTCGAAGGCGAGGGAATGAGCTCTTTGATTCGGATGGCCCATTCGCGGAGCGAAGCCGATCTACTTCGAGGCTTGCGGGCGCATCTCGAGCCGGTTCTGAGTGTGGTTTATGCCGCTCGGTCGGGCCGAGCGGGCGTGCAATTAGTCGGTTGGCTGCCAAGGCGCTTGCTCCCGACCAGCTTGGTCCCGGTCCCCGGGCGCCTAGCACTCTTCGACTGGACAGAGCGGATTCCCTTCGACGCTTTGCCTCATCTTTCTTTCGACGCATCAAAAAAGGTTCAACCCGCTGCGGAGGGGAGGGCCTTTTTGGCGGTGGCCGATGGCGGGGTGGGGAATATCATTTCGGATGCCCCCATCGAGTGGATGTGGCGCTCGCGCGAGACCCAGCAGAGATTGGAAGCGATCCTCGAAAAAATGGTCTCTCAAGAAACGGGACGACGGGCTCAGCCGCGAGGAGCTCCGGCCGGTGGTCTCGATCTTAAGAGTGGCTGGAGTACGCTGAACGACGAAGGTGGGTACGCCGCTCGGGATGTTGTCCCAGCGATCATATGGCTCGCCAACCAGTCAGGCGGTCTGAGACCCGAGGCCCGGGAAGTGCTGTCGGCTCTTGCCGAGTGGGACGGTGTTTTCGCCGAAGGCAGTCGAGGGGCGGCGATCTATCAGACGCTCATCAGGCACCTGATGGTTGAAGTCTTTCATCCGGCGTTTGGGAAACGACTCTTCGATCGATATATCGGGCTCCCCCACGTGAAACCGAACGAGGTTCTGGGTGAGATCTTGATTTCGTTTCAGCGAACAGGCGCCGTCTCTGAAGAGGCCGAGTTTCGAGATATGGTGGCTGCCGTCGCCCGAGCGCTGCGTCAAACTTGGGCGAGTTTGAGTCATCAACTGGGTGTCAGTCGTGAGGACTGGATGTGGGGCGGGCTTCATCGGCTTCAGTTTTTTGGGTTCAGCGGAACGCCGGGGGAACCGCTCGAGGCTCTCTCGTCGACCGGCGTGGGGGGCGCAAGGAGGACGCTTTCGTATACAGGTTTTAATTGGGTCCGTGGGTTCGAGGTTGAGGAGGCCTCCAGCGCAAAGATCGCGATGGATCTTGCCTATCCGGATCGACTTCTTTGGAGCCTCGCTCCGGGCCAGTCGGAGCAGAGCGGTCATCCCCACCATCAGGACGGTCTCCGCCGCTGGTCCGAGGGGAAGGCTTTTCTCCTGGAAACGCGGCGTCTCCTTCTTGAGGACGAAGCGGGTTCGCGCCTCATGCTTGAGCCAGCTTCGTGAAGTCTTCCGTCGAGCGTTCAGAAATTTTCTACCTCGAAGTGGTTGATTTCTACGCCGAAGTAGAGCGGCGGCGTGCCCATGGCTTGATGAGTCGGCCGATTCTCGTGGGCGGGGATCCCCGAAAAAAAGGCAAGGTACAATCCGCAAGCCGCGAAGCCCGCGAGCAGGGCGCGGTTACGGGCATGCTGATGGGGGAAGCGCTGAACGCTTGCCCGGCTGCAGTGCGACTGCCGACGGACCTTCCTTACTACAGAGAGGCTCACGGCCAACTCGAAGTCTGTCTCCGTCGTTCGCTGGACGGTCTCGAGGCGGCGGGTTTGGGCGCCGCGTACGCCGAGATTCGGAGCCCTGTTGGACTGGGGCGATCGACGGCGGAAAAGGTCGTAGCGGCTGTTCGGGCTGATCTCGGTTTACCGATTCGGGTGGGCATCGGGCCCAGCAAGTGGGTCGCGTATCTCTCTATCCAAGATGTGGCGCGTTCTGGGGTTGCGGAGATCGCGCGGGATCAGCTCAAGCCATTTTTGGCCCGTCAGCCGGTTTCACGTCTTCCTCGGGTCGGGCATAAGGCGGAAAAAAGACTCAAAGATTTGGGGGCCGAAACCCTCGGTGAGATGCTGGGCTTGGGGCCTGAGGTATTGACCCGAGAGCTAGGTTCCCGGGCGGATCAAATCATTGCCTTGGCGCAAGGGCATGATCCGCGGCCTGTGCGGGCCTCGGAGCAGCCTCGAACCTTGAGTCGTGGGCAGACCCTTCCTGGGGCCCCAAGTGATGCATCCGAGGTGCAGCAGGTCTTGGATAAACTGTCCCAAGGTCTCGCTGCACTCCTCGCGAGGCGTGGGTTGAAGGCGGGCCGCCTAGGAATTCGTCTCCGGTTTCAAGACCAATCGCTGGCGACCCGAAGCTTGACCCTTCCCGAGCCCACCGATGGGGCTGAGGTTTTGCTAGAAGCCGCGGCATCGCTCCTGAAGCGAGTGGGTCGAGAGGGAGAGGGGCTGCGAAGCGTATCGTTGACCATCGGGGGGCTCTTGGCGCCTGTCCGCCCAGACCCACAGCTCGATCTGTTTTCTCCCCCCCAGGGCTGACGAACCGCCTCAAGTCCTGGGCCAAAAACGTCGATGAACTCGGCATCCCGAATTCGATCGGAATCGGTCAGGTGGGGAGGCCAATGGTCCGGGTTCTCGAAGAACGCAGGAAGTATCCGCGCATTGCCACCGATCAGGTGATCAGCTTCTCGCATATCGACGCGGCCGAACGTTTGGGGCTGAGTCGAGATGTATCGGCGGGAGGCCTTCGTTTCGAAGCGATTGCCTGTGAGATCGCCCTCGGGGACGTAATTCGTCTCACCTTCCAAGTTTCTGGGGAAGCGCTTGAGGCCAGCGGAACCGTGGTTTGGGCCACCGAGTTGGATGCTTTTGCGACGGAAGTCGGCGTCGAATTTCACGATCTTGACCCCAGGGCCCCGCGTCTGCTGGCCGAGCTTGAACGAGGCCAGCCAGAACCGACCTGATTTATGACGGGGCATCCGGGTGTTGGGTTGACACTTCAGGGGAACGAGTGCGACGTTTCCGCTGATGTCAGACTTTCACCAGAGCGGTGTCATCACCTCGCTTCACCGGCTCGGCTCGGTGGATCTGCCCCGACTTGAGCGCGAACTGGTCGATTACTCTGGCGATCGCCCTGTGGCCCTGGTTTTGCCTTCCCTGTTTTCCGAAGTCCGCGGCCCGGCCCTCAAGCGCATCGTCGGCGAACTCAGCCAGGTGCCCTACCTGAGACAGTGTGTGGTGAGCCTATCAGGCCCCTCGGTTCCTGAAGAGTATGCCCAGATGTGCGCTCTGTTTTCGGAGGTGCGCTGTTTGGACGGTTCTCCTCCGACGATCATTTGGAACGACGGACCTCGTCTGCGAGGGCTCCTTGATCGCTTGCGCGAGGAAGGGCTGGACCCAGGGCCCGATGGAAAAGGGCGAGCGATGTGGATGGCCTACGGGTACGTCTTGGCGACCAATGTTTCGCGGGTGGTGGCGACTCACGATTGTGACATTCTCGAATATCGAAGAGACCTCCTGGCCCGACTTTGTTATCCGACGGCGTGCCCCAATATGTCCTATGAGTTTGCGAAAGGCTATTACGGGAGAGTTACCGACCGTTTGCATGGGCGGGTAACCCGCCTTTTTATGATGCCGCTCTTGAAGTCGATGAAGTCGGTGTTGGGACCGCTGCCCTTGCTTGAGTATCTGGAGTCGTTCCGTTATCCGCTGGCCGGTGAATGCTCAATGACGACAGACCTGGTCCGGGCTAATCGTATTCCTGCAGACTGGGGATTGGAGGCGGGGGTCCTTGCAGAAGTTTTCCGCAACAGCGCGCTGAAGCGGATCTGCCAGGTTGAATTGGTCGACAATTACGATCACAAGCATCAGGATCTCTCCGAAGGTGATCCGCAAACAGGATTGCACAGGATGGTTCGGGACATTGCGGCGTCCTTGATCCGAAATCTCGCGAGTTATGGGGTTGAGTTTGAGGCTGGTTTTCTAAATACGATGATTGCTTCGTATGTTCGGACAGCTCAAGATGCGATCGCGAGTTATAGCAATGATGCCAAGTTGAATGGCTTGTTGTTCGATCGTCATGCAGAGGAGGTCGCGGTGGAGACTTTTTCCGCGGCGCTTCGGGCCGCGGGACTCGACTTCGTTCGCGATCCCATGGGTGCGCCTCAAATCCCTAATTGGAGTCGGGTGACGTCCGCGATGCCCGAATTTATGCCTGCTCTCCGAGATGCTGTCGAAATGGATGTGGCCGAATTCGGCTAATCAAGGAGGCGCGGGTGCTTTACCGCTACAGCGAGGTCTTGCGCAGCCTTCTGATTACTTCAGATTTGGCTTTGATCGCGGCCGCCTGGCTTAGTGCCTATGCGCTTCGTTTTTTTACTGTTTTCGAAGCGCCTCTTGGGGTTCCGCCGTTCAGCGCTTATGTTGCGGCGCTGTTCGCAATTCTGCCGGTGGGATGGATCTTGTTACGGCGACAGGGTCTCTATCAAGCTAAACGATTCGGCTCTCTGTTAGCCGAGGCCCTCGACATTTTTAAGGCCACCCTTGCCGGGGTCATCATACTGCTGGCCGCCTCTTTCTTCTTGAAAGTCAGCGATACGTACTCCCGCGGAGCCGTGATGGCGTTTAGTGTCCTCGCGCCCTCCTTTCTGATCGCGCTCCGTGTCGTGGTGCGGGGATTGCTCCGGAAGGCACGGAAGCGGGGTTTTAATCGCAAGTACGTACTTGTTGTTGGCGGCGGTCATTTGGCTGAAGAAGTGATTCGGCGGATCTATGCCCACCCTGAGTCGGGAATTCATATACGGGGGGTTCTCGCCGATGGCTCGGTAGATCGATTGATTTCTGGCGTCCCGGTGATTGGAGGCTATTCAGACCTTGCCCAAGCGTTGAAGCCCGAACGTGTCGATCAGGTCATCGTGGCCCTGCCTCATGATCATTGGCCTATGCTGAATAAGATCTTGAAGGAACTCGAAGATTCGACCGTGACGGTCAAGCTTGCTCCCGATCTTCTCCATGTGCTGACTCTACGCAGCTCGATCGAAGAATTTGATGGTTTGCCGATGATCGGCTTGAGGGACACTCCCCTTTTAGGGTGGGCGTCAGTCTATAAGCGGTCCGTAGATGCATTTGGGAGCGCAGCGTTAATACTGGCGGCTGCCCCGGTGCTCCTCGGAATTGCTCTGTTGATTCGGATGTCTGGTCCAGGGGGGGTCTTCTATCGCCAGCGCCGCGTTGGGCTCGACGGCCGCGAGTTCGAGATGCTCAAATTTCGGACTATGCGGGACGAGGCGGAGAGGCATGGAGCCGTTTGGTCCTCGGTCGATGATCCCCGGCGGACGAAGGTCGGCATGGTTCTCCGACGTTTTTCACTTGATGAGCTGCCTCAGCTTTGGAATGTCTTGCGGGGCGAAATGAGCCTCGTAGGCCCAAGGCCAGAGCGTCCCATCTTTATTCAAGAATTCAGAAGGGAAATCCCAGGGTACATGCTTCGCCACAAGGTCAAGTCGGGCATGACCGGTTGGGCCCAGGTTCACGGATGGCGAGGGGATTCGTCGCTTCATGAGCGGATCGATCACGACATTTATTACATCCAAAACTGGTCCCCGGGCATGGATTTTCGAATCCTCATTATGACGGTCACGAGTGTTTTGAAGGGCCGGAACGCTCATTGATTCTTCTGCTTGGCGTCTAGAGTTTTCGCGATCTCTTGATCGAGTTCTGCGAGGAATCGTTCACGCCCGAAGGATTCTGCATGATGCCGAATGGAAGCAGGGGTAAAGCGCTCTGTGTTGTCTTCGAATACCCCGATGGCTCTCTCTAAAGATTCGGGATTCTGTTCGGGGAAGAAGACACCCGTTGGTTCGCAGGCCGGGGATTCGTTTGCTGGCTCATCCAGGGACAAGGGCCGTACCGTATCGAGCGCGCCGCCGGCCCCAAAGGCGATCACCGGTCGGCCAGCGGCCTGAGCTTCGACGGCCACGATGCCAAAGTCCTCCCGCTGAGGGTGGAGCAGGGCCCGGCAGCGGCTCATGAGTTCAGCGAGATCGGTATCGGGAAGCCGTCCGACGAATTCGATGTTTGGTGCGCTGTGCCGACTGAGTGAGTCTCGCAGAGGTCCATCTCCCGCGACCACGAGGCGTCGTCCCGACTGGCGGAAAGCTTCGATGACGATGTCTTCGCGTTTGTAGGGGACGAAGGCGCCGACGAGGAGGTAGAAATCTTCTGGCGGAGCATTTCGCGGTTGAAAACGTTCGATCTCGACCGGTGGATAGACGACTTCCGAGGGGCGACCGTAGTGATTTCGGATCCGGGTGGAGACTTCTCGTGAAATTGCGGTGAAGCGGGTGACTTGTTCCGGGCTGCTGCGGGCTCGATCATATCGTTGCAACGCAGAAATGAGGGGTGTGGCGAGCCGTCGGCGGACTCCGGTACCCAGGTACACGTCTCTTTGATCCCAGATGTATCGCATCGGGGTGAGGCAGTAGCAGAGATGGGGCGTGCGGCCGGAGATGCGAACGCTTTTGGCCACCGCGTGGCTAATGGAGAGCACGAGATCGCAGTCTGTGGGACGGAGGCGGTCGGCGGCCCAGGGGTAAAGGGGCAGGAGCTTTCGATAATGTCGATCGACTCCCGGCAGCTTGTCGAGCGGCGATGTATGGATACGCAGCTGATCGATCGATGGGGTTGTCCGCCCCGGGCGATAGAGGAGGGTATGGAGCTCCGCATCGGGAAAACGGCCTGCGATTGCATCGAGCACACGTTCGCCACCGCGTAGCCCAGTGACCCAGTCGTGGATGAGCGCAATTCGCACGAGTGATCGAGGATAACCCTGGATCAGTTTCGCGGCAGAGGCGTGGCTGCAGAGGGCCTCTCTTCCATCGTCAACAGGAGAGCTTCCTCCAGGCGGTCGACGAGACGGATGTCGAGGGTCTCTTTGACGTCCTCCGGCACCTCAACGAGGTCTTTTTCGTTGCGTTTCGGCATGACGACTGTCTCGATTCCGGCCCGTGAAGCCGCAAACAGTTTGCCCTTGATCCCGCCGACGGGCAGTACTCGTCCGCGCAGCGAGATCTCTCCGGTCATCGCGAGCAGGGGACGGGCTCGTTGACCCGACAAGGCTGACACGATTGAAGTCACGAGGGCAATGCCTGCCGACGGACCGTCTTTGGGTACCGCTCCGGCGGGAATGTGGAGGTGGATTTCACCGGGTTCAAGCGCGTCGGGAGGAAGGCCCAATGCTGTAGCATGCGCTCGCACCCAGGAGAGAGCAGCTTCGGCTGATTCTTTCATGACGTCGCCGATCTGCCCGGTCAGGCGGAGTCGAAGTCCCTGGCCGCCTTTCATCGAAGTCGCTTCGATAAAGAGGATATCGCCTCCATGCGGCGTCACGGCGAGGCCCACGGCCACCCCCGGCACGCTGGATCGTTCCGCGGTTTCAGGGAGATGGGGCGGGGCCCCGAGGGCTTCCGAGACGAATTCCGCATCGACTTGTATCAAAGAGACGTCCTTTTGGGCTCCCAAGGCAATCTGGCGGGCGCATTTGCGCATCAATGTGGCAACGAATCGTTCGAGGTTCCGAACTCCGGCCTCGCGGGTGTATTCATTCACGACTATTTCTAACGCGGCATCGTCGAGTTGGACCTGCTCTGGAGTCAGACCATGAGCTTCGAGTTGTCGAGGAACGAGGTAGCGGCGGGCGATTTCGAGCTTCTCGGCCTCCGTATAACCGGACAGTTCAATGACTTCCATCCGGTCGAGAAGTGCCGGAGGGATTGTAGAAAGTGTGTTGGCTGTGGAGATAAAAAGAACGCGGGAGAGGTCGAACGGTGTCTCGATGTAGTGGTCGCTGAATTGGCCGTTTTGTTCCGGATCTAAAACCTCAAGGAGAGCAGAAGAGGGGTCACCTCGAAAATCCGACCCAATCTTGTCGATTTCGTCGAGTAGGAAGACCGGATTGCGGGAGCTGGCGCGCTTGAGGCTCTGCAGGATGCGGCCCGGCATGGCACCGACGTATGTGCGACGGTGACCTCGAATCTCCGCTTCGTCGCGGACCCCGCCCAGTGACGCCCGAGTGAAGCGGCGTCCCATGCAACGGGCGATGGAACGCCCAAGGGAGGTTTTGCCGACGCCCGGAGGACCCACGAAACAGAGGATGGGCGCCTTGGACTCAGGGGCCAACTTGCGGACGGCCAAGAACTCAAGGATGCGTTCCTTGACGGTTTCTAAACCATGATGATCGGCATCCAGAATGGCGCGCGCTTCATGCAGTTCGAGCGTGTCGGTGGTTTCGACTGTCCAGGGAAGGTCCAACATCCAGTCCAGGTAGGTGCGGATGAGGTGACGATCTGGTGCATGCTGGGGCAGGGCGGAGAGGCGTTTGAGCTCCCGCTCCGCTTGGGCGAACGCATCCGGGGGAAGTTCTGCGCTGTCCAGTTTGTCGCGAAGTTCGTCAACTTCTCGAAGGCCTGCATCGCCCTCGCCAATTTCCTCCTGAATCTCGCGCATCCGGGAACGCAGCATTCGCTCCCGTCGTTTTTCATCCATATCAGAAGAGCTGGCTTCTTTGCGGAGAGCACGCTGGGTTTCTGCGATGGTCAGCTCGCGCTCGAGGTGTTGTTGCACCCGCCTCAGTCGTCCGCCCGGTCGGGGGTCGCCGAGGTGCTCGACACCCTCTTCGGGAGACAGCGGTAAATTGGAGGCCAAGAGATCCGCGAGCATGCCGGGGGTGGGGATACCGCTTACAAAGGACTTCCATTCCTCGGGGTAGTCGTCCCGCGCATCGATCACTTGTTGGGCGAGTTCGGAGACTTCTTGCCAAAGACTTTCGTCTCCCTCCTCGGGCTCGCGGTCGAGGATGGGCTCAAAATCCACTTGGTGGCAGGGCTCCCGGGTCAGGGCCTCGCCGATTCGTCCCCGCGCGATCCCTACGACGAGGGCCTGTTTTCCCTCGCGCCGAGCTTCGACGACGCGGAGTACTCGGACGATGGCGCCGACGGGATAGAGGTCCTCGAGCTCTGGTTCTTCTGTGGCCGCATCTCGTTGGGTGGCCACGATCATGTAGCCTTCGGCTCCAACCGCCTCCAATGCGGCAATGGACCGCGTCCGACCGATGCTGAGCGGCACAGTGACGCCGGGATAAACCACGAGATCTCGAACGGGGAGGAGGGGCAGTCGGTCCGGAATTTCCAGTCGGTCGCCGGTGGGGTCAATAATTTCGATCGAATCGCTCTGAGACTTCGTCACGCACTCTCCTGGTCGAATTTCCCTCAGGGTGGGCAAGCTAATCGCGTTCCGGCGCGGGTCAAGGTCTCCCCGGGCGGGGCACGGTGTATTCCGGCTGGCGCTGGTTTACCCCGGGGCATCTCGGTAAGCTCATCGCGCGGCAGGCCGGATCTGGGCCCCTGACCGACTTTCTGACTGCCTGGAGAGGGGAATCGATTGGCCGACCTTGAATCCAAATGTGTGGACAGCGTGCTGTGGGTGCGTCTGAACCGTCCGCATCGCAAAAACGCTGTGCCTGTGCCGATGTGGGAAGCCTTGCGGAGGGCGTTCGAGAGGGCCGATCAAGATCCCAAAGTGCGGGCTCTCGTGCTGCACGGGGCGGGCGGCAATTTCTGCGCCGGGGCGGACCTCGGGGGGGCGGAGAATCCCGAGGCATCCGATTCGCTGCCGGTGGTGGCCTCTGAAGAGGACGAAAATATCCGCTTGATGCGGCAGCGGATCGCGCCCGCGGCGGTCGCTTTGCATCGGCTGCGTAAGCCGACCCTTGCGATGGTCGAGGGGGTGGCTGTGGGCGCCGGCTGCAACCTCGCGCTGGGTTGCGATGTTGTCTACGCCGCGGAGGATGCCCGTTTTTCTCAGATTTTCGTTCATCGAGCGCTGTCGCTTGACTTCGGTGGATCTTGGATTTTGCCTCGGTTGGTCGGGATCCAGAAGGCCCGCGAGCTGGCGCTCTTTGGAGACCAAATCAAAGCGCCGGAAGCCGCTGCAATGGGAATGATCGCGGGGTTCCAGCCGGCTGAAAAGCTCGAACGATTTGTGAAGGAGCGCGCGCAGAAACTTGCTGATCTGTCCCCACTGGCTCTTGCGACCATCAAGCAAATCCTTCACGAATCCGAGTCCCTTTCCTTTGCCGACGCGGTGGATCGGGAATTTGTTCTCCAAGGACGTTGCGTGACCTCCGAGGATTCGAAGGAAGCCGTGGCCGCATTTTTTGAAAAGCGCCCGCCGAATTTCAGTCGGTCGGGCCGTGGGCGTCAGTCCGGCACAACGTAGTGTACCCGGATTCGGTGATTCCTTTCGGTCTTCGGATGATGAAGTTCTTCTCGATGACCTGTTTGGCGCTGGGGGTCTTGGCGGCCCACGGTGCCCAAGGGTCGCCGCCCAGTATCGTGGTGATTGTGGCGGATGATCTGGGTTGGAACGACGTTGGGTACCACGGGAGCGAGATCAGGACCCCCAATATCGATCGCTTGGCCGATCGTGGCGTTGAACTCGACCGCTTTTACGTTCAGCCGATTTGCAGTCCGACGCGAGCTTCGCTGATGACCGGCAAAGCATCAGCCCGGTTGGGGATCTATCGCCCGCTCTCCAAACTCGACCCGGGTGGATTGCCACTGGAGGACCGAATTTTGCCCCAAGTCCTCGCCGACGCGGGGTACCAGAGCCTGATGGTCGGGAAATGGCACCTAGGACACCGCCAGCGGTCATACTTTCCTCAGTCTCGAGGCTTCGAGCACTTTTACGGGAACTTGACTGGCGGGATTGGCTACTGGGACCACAACCATGGTGGCGCTCTGGATTGGCAGCGTAACGGCATGACTGTTCGGGAAACGGGGTATACGACACGATTGATCGCCGACGAGGCGGTTCATTTGCTGGAAACACGTGATCCTGAACGGCCGACCTTTCTTTTTGCGGCTTTTAATGCTCCCCACCTGCCGAACGAAGCGCCTGGGTCCACCGTCGAGGGCTATCCCCGGTCCATGCGGGCTAACCGGCGTCTTCATGCCGCGATGGTTTCTGAGCTCGACACGGCAGTGGGTCGAATTTTGAGCACCCTGGCCGAGCAAGGGATGCGTGACAATACGTTGATCTGGTTCTTAAGTGACAATGGGGGGCTCAGCGCGTCAGTGGCGCCCGCTGCGCTTGTTCGGCTCATGGAAACGCTGGTGGGCGTTTTGGGTCAGCCCCTTCCGGTTGATATTCTGGAATTCGGTCGGGCGAATGTCCTGGATGGTGCTAGCGACAACAGCCCTTTGCGTGGGGGGAAGGGGGATATTTATGAGGGCGGGATACGGGTTCCATCGGTCATGGCCTGGCCCGGACAGATTGAATCGGGTCAAAGCGATGCTTTTGTGACGGCGCAAGATGTTCTGCCAACGGTGCTTCAGGCCGCTGGTTTGGCTGAGTGGATTCCTTCAGACTTGGATGGCGTTGGTCGCTGGCAGGCGATTCGGACCCAAGAAAACCGACCTTTAGAACGGGATCCGTCACGCGTTCTTCGGGTCGAGGGGTACGCGGGCATGGCCTTGGTGAGTCCGCCCTGGAAACTGATCGTTCGGTCGTCTCCTTGGCCGTGGGGGAAAACCGTTTTCGAGCTTTACCATCTCGATGACGATCCTGTTGAAGAAGAGGACTTGGCTTCCCTCTATCCAGAAAGGGTTGAGGCTTTGAAGCGAGTCCTCGACCAGCAGCCCTTGGCAAAGCATTCACACGCCTCGCTGTTGAGCGTCGCCTTGGACCCCGATTCCTTTGGTGGATCTCAAGATCGAGAGCCGTGGGCGGAAGCTGCAGAATAGCTCTCGCTGGCGTTACACGGCCGTGATGCGGTGCCTGACACGGCGGGGGACTGAACGGCCGTTTGCCCCAGTAGCGGGGAGGATGGTGCCCGGGACTGGAGTCGAACCAGCACGTCCTTGCGAACACCAGATTCTGAGTCTGGCGCGTCTACCAATTCCGCCACCCGGGCACGGCGACCGAAGTTACGGCGCAGGAGCAGCGTCGTCAATCGGCCAACAGGTCTTCTACAGAGGCAAGTTCGTCCGATAGGCGTTCCCAGTCGGCATAGAGTGCATCGATCTGTTCCCGATGGGTTTGTTGCTCGCTCTGCACCGCGGCGACTTGAACAGGGTCAGCGTAGACCGCTGGGTCGCCGAGTCGCCAGTCGAGCTGACGCAAGGCCTCTTCTTGCTCCTGGATCGTTTCTTCGATTCGGCTGATCTTTCGGACGATCCGATCTTTTTTCTTGCGACGTTCGCGTTGCTCATTGCGGCTAACTTTTGGACGCGCGGCTGTCTTGGGGGGAGTCGTGGACGGGGCAGGCTCTTGACGATCCGACGCGAGTGGCCTCGATCCTCCAGGGATGTTTTGGGTCGTTTCGGACGTCTTTGATTTGCTGCGCTCGCCTCGCTCCTTGGCGTTCAAGTAGTCGGTGTAGTTCCCTGGAAAGTCCTTAACTTGACCGGGCAGAACTTCGATGACGCGCGTGGCCAGTGCATTAATGAAAGCGCGGTCGTGAGAGACGAAGACCAAAGTGCCTTCGTAGCTTGCGAGGGCTTCCTCGAGCACTTCACAGGATTCGATGTCGAGATGATTTGTGGGCTCATCGAGGACCAGAAGGTTGGATGGCCGCAGGAGAAGCTTTGCGAGGGCGACCCGGGCTTTCTCGCCTCCGGACAGGACGCTGATTTTTTTATCCACGTCTGTCCCCGAAAATAGGAAAGCCCCAAGTTGTCCCCTTATCCGAGGGGCGTCTTCGATGTGAGCATCGGCTTCTAGTTCTTCCAGAACGCTGCGCGAAGTGTCGAGGGATTCCAATTGGTGTTGTGCAAAAAAGGCGGCCTGAACGTTGTGGCCGAGGGTGCGCTCGCCGCGATCCACGGGAAGAACCCCGGCCAGAATACGGAGGAGGGTCGACTTGCCGGCTCCGTTGGGGCCTGCCAGAGCCACGCGTTCTCCGCGAATCACTCGTTCACTGAGCCCCTCATAGACAACATGATCGCCGTAGGCCTTGTGGATCTCGTCGAGAACGACCACCTGCTCCCCGGACCGCTGCGGGGCCGGAATTCGCATTCGCATGGCACGGCGCGGGCCGTCGTCGATTTCGATCCGCTCGATTTTTTCGAGGGCCTTTATTCGACTCTGGGCTTGCCGTGCTTTTGTCGATTTGGCGCGAAAACGATCGACGAAGCGCTCCATCTGGGCGATTTGGCGATCTTGGTTGGCCTTTTGGGCCAGCAACTGCTCGCGCCGTTCGTCCCTCTGTTTGAGGAACCGGTCGTAGCGTCCCTCGTAAACCGTTGCACGGCCGTAGCCATCGAAGTCAACGACTCGACCGACGTGCCGTTTGAGAAAAGTGCGGTCATGGGACACGACGAGAAGTGCGCCGGGAAAATCTTGGATGGCTTCTTCGAACCATTGGATCGCGGGAAGATCCAGATGGTTGGTGGGCTCGTCCAGCAGCAGCATGTCTGGATCGGCGAGAAAGAGTTTTGCGAGTTCGACGCGCATTAACCAGCCGCCGCTGAAACTCTTAAGCGGACGGGCCCGGGCGGCTTCGTCGAAACCAAGACCGGCCAGGACCCGAGCGACGCGGGCTTCCCGGTCGTATCCTCCCCCTTGTTCGAATTCGCTATGGACCCGGTCGTAGCGCGAGGCCACCGTGGCGGAGACCGCCTCATTTCTTTCTCCAGACTCGGTCATCTGGGCTTCAAGCTGGCGGAGTTCTTGTTCAAGACGATCCAGCCGGTCCAAGGCGTGGGCGGCCTCGGTATGAACGCTATGTTCGAGCCGCGGGTCGATTTCCTGACGAAGAATTCCGATCCGTGTCTCCCGCGGACGTGAGAGGTTGCCCTCGTCGGGTGAGTCGTCCCCGGCAATGCAGCGAAGCAATGTGGACTTGCCCGCGCCATTGGGGCCGACGATTCCGATTCGGTCCCCTGCGCGGACCGACATGGTGAGGTCGCGGAAGAGCCAGCGGTCTCCGATTCGGCGTCCCAATTGTGAGAATTGGATGAGCAATTGGGGGATCGTCCTCTACGCGCTACGAGCCCACGGCCCGGGCCGACTGGGGCGCAGGCTGAAGATGAATCCGGCCAGGGTGAAAAGGAGGCCTGTTCGCGACGCACCGGGGGTTACTGCGATCCAACTGCCCAGCAGGCCCAATGCCGCGGCGAGAATGAGGGCCGCGAGCGACAGAAAGAAGGCTGTTCGGGGGGCCCGGATGGGGGAGGCGCCGAGCCGGCGGAAGAGGACACAGCCTAAGCCGAGAACGACCCCTAGAGTGGTCCAGCCTCGGTCCGGCGGGCTTTCCTCTGGGCCAAACCCTTGGAGCAAGATCCAAGCCGCGCAGGCTGCAAGGAGAACCAACACACTTCGATGAGCTCGCTGCAGCGACCGCTGCAGGGCATCGGATTGACTCAGCGCGCCCGCGCTCTGGCCGATCGTGGGGGACTCTTTTTGGGAGGCGAGGCCTGTCATTGCCGCGCGGAGGCTACGCGAAGCGTGCTTAAAGGCAAATCGGGCTGGCTGTCGGGTGGCATCGGGGCGCTTCCTTCCGCATTCTTGACCTGGCCATGCGCTTTTCTCTCCAAGTCAACTACGCGGTCTGCGGACTGTTTGATCTCGCGTACAACGGGCTCGGTGAGCCGGTGCAGGTCCGCGTCATTGGCGAACGGCAACAGGTGCCGACCCGTTACCTGGAACAGATTTTCCAGAGACTTCGGCGTGCGGGGATCGTTTCGGGCAAGCGTGGGCCCGGCGGGGGGTACGTTCTGGGCAGGCTGGCTGCGGATATTACCCTCCGGGAAGTGGTTGAAGCCGTAGAGGGCCCGGTCGGAGCCTCCGGCATTGTTGATTCAGCGGAGTCCTCTGGGGCCGCCGGCCGACCTGAATTCATCTGGCCCGATCTGGCGGACCGGTTCTCCGCGGTTCTGGCCTCGGTTAGCCTGGCCGACCTTTGCCAGCAGGCGGCTCGGCAGGGCGTTCCACGGCTCTCTTCGCCGGCGAGCGATTATCAAATTTGACAGCGTCTGGAAGGCGGGACCGGGTTCGCATCGAGCCAGCGTCTTGCGTAGACTGCGGGCGCTGGCCCTTGGATGGACCGGCCCTGACGCGGATCATCGGGATGGCCCGCTGATGATCCGCCGCGTTGAATTCCTCCTGATGGAGGAGGTCGGAGAAGCAAGGCCCCCGCTGGGCCTCAACCCGGCCGATTTCAGCGCCTGAAGCCGCGGGCCTTCTACAAGCGGTGGGTCAGACATGGTGCGAGTCCGCATCGAGCTCAATCGAGATCTAGATCCGGTACCCCTGCCGGCTTCGGTGATGAGCGAAATCTGTCGTCACGCTCTAGACACCGCACCTGAGGAGTGTTGCGGGCTGGTGGTCGGCTCGGTTCGGCGTCGTTTTGAGCATCCCTGTCGAATCACCAACGTGATGACCAAAATGCACCTGTCTGATCCGGTGTCGTTTCCTCGAGATGCCCGGCAGGCGTATTACATGACCGAAGTGGAATACC
Organism: Myxococcota bacterium; assembly: GCA_029268645.1. Lineage (GTDB taxonomy): Bacteria > Myxococcota_A > UBA9160 > UBA9160 > UBA4427 > TMED88. The sequence goes on along the minus strand of JAQWNI010000284.1, from coordinate 4,222 downwards.
TCCGCGCTCAGCAAGAGGCCGAGTCTTCCGGTCGTTTTGTGAGCGCGGTCTATCACTCGCACGTTGACGCAGGGGCGTACCTCTCTGCCGAGGATCTCGCGTATGCCGAGCATCCATTGTTTCCATTCCCTGGAGCAGTCCAGATCGTGATTTCTGTGCTGGGCGGGCGCGTCAAGGAAGCCGCCATTTTTGAGATGGATCCGGTCACGCGGGACTTCCGGGGCGTGAGGGGGCGGCTCCTGGAGGTCATCGACGCATGAACGCTGTGGGACGCCTTGGCGTACAGTTTGCGCTTCTCGTTTGGGCCATTTCGGAAGTGGTCATCCTGGGGTGTGCGGGGCCGGGCTTGCCGCTTGATGAAGTCTCGGAACTACCGATTGCCTTAGTGTACTGGGACGCCACGACGGCCAGGCGGCGGCAAGAGTTGCTGGAGGAAATGGAAGCTCGTGGAGCGCCGGCCGGGCCCAGTCGGGCCGGTGTGGCTCGGCTCGAAGGGCTCGCCGGAGCCGTCGGTATGCAAGCGGGGAACTCCTCGGGTCTAAAGATTCGAGATTTTCCTGGACGAATCGCTCTGCTCAACCCGCGAACCCTTGAGGTGACATCTTTTCCGTCGGCGCCTCCCAATGCCCGTCCATTGGCTTGGTCGGCGGATCACAGGCGGCTCCTTTTTAACAGCAGTCACCAGGACCGAGGCCGATCGCAGATTTACGAGTACAACGGGAAAACGGGGTCAGTTCTTAAGCTGACCCATGGGCCTGCCTATCATCTGGAGGGGGCTTATGGCCCGCAGGGCAGGCTCTTAATTACCTGGATCGAAGTGGAGAAAGAACGCCGATCCGCAGGCTTGGATATCCGCCCTGCGTCCGGGGGGGTCGCTCAGCCGATTCTCCAAGGGATTTACCCGTCTTCGCCCAAATGGTCTCCTAACGGAGAAAAGATCATCTATGTTCGGTCGCACGGTACTAATCCCCGCAGAGACCGTTCGGAGATCGTGGCGCAGGCGCCTAGGCTGGATGCCGAGGTGGACTCTTTGGCCCGCGGCCGAGAGCCGGTCTTTACGCCCGACGGGGATTCGATTATCTATTCCGCCCAGACGGCTCAGGGCTGGAAGCTCCGGCGGATGAGGCCCGACGGTTCCGGTCGAGCGGCGGTTGGCCGCAGCGTGAGAGACGAAAGATGGCCAGCGGTGTCTCCAGACGGACGGCACGTTGTCTACGTCTCGAACGAAGCAGGATTCGACCAGCTGTACATCCGACGGATCGATGGATCAGGAGATCGCATTCTGTTGGAAGAGGGCTCGGTGGCTTTTCCCGTTTGGTAGTCGGGCCCAGTGCCCAAAGTGGGTGCAAGTCCCCGAGCGGTTAACGCGATCAAAATTTCTTGTGCTCTGGCGAATTCGCGGGAGCCTGTTGATGTATCCGGAAAGAGAGGATTCAACTGATGTCCCAATTGACTTCGCAAGACTTGGTGCCGGTTCATGGAGGCTGCGCGCAGCCCGTTGACCGAACCGTTCCGCTGAAAGAGCGCCGTGCGCTGATCGAGGAAGCTGAGCCTTTGGCTTCGGTCGAGGTGACCGCAGCAGATCTCTCGACGGTCTATCGACTCGCCGATGGCGCGCTCTCGCCCCTGGAGGGGCCCATGAAGTCCGAGGAGTGGCATCAGGTTCTTGAGGAGGCCTCCATTGTCAGAGAGGGCAAACGTTATGCTTGGACGATTCCGCTTGCCCTGCCGCTGACCGACCAAGAGGCTGCGAGCATCTCGTCGGGGGACTCAGTGGCGATTCGAAACGAGGCGGCTGAACTCGTGGCTATCGTGGACGACGCTGAGGTGTATGACTGGGACAAGGCTCAATACGTGGCCAGTGTTTACGGCACAGACCGATTCGATCACCCTGGGGGTCGGATGGTCGAGAACGATGCGCGGTGCAAGCTTCTTGGTGGGTCGATCCGTGCGTTGCCGCAGCCGCTGAATTCCGAGTACGGAGAGTTCATGCTTTCTCCCACTCGAGTTCGCAGCTTAATACGTGACCGCAAGTGGGAAAGAGCTTTGGCATTCCAGACTCGAAACCCTTTGCACCGTGCCCATGAGTACGCCCTTGTTTCGGGGGTTGAGAAGCTCACGAAAGAGGGCCTCTTCGCCGGGGCCGTGCTGAACCCGTTGGTTGGAGAACTTAAGGGAGACGACGTCCCGGCCAGCATGAGAATGCAATGCTATCGCGTGCTGCATTCCGAGAAGCTTCTCGGTCAAGGCGATAAGAACGAAGACCTCTGGGATCAGGTGGGCTACGACATTTCAGAGGTCTTTGACTTAATTGGCCTCGATATCAAAATGTTCTACGGAGGTCCCAAAGAAGCCGTTATGCATGCGATCTATAGGCAAAACTATGGATTCAGCGACATCGTGATCGGCCGGAAGCATGCGGACGCCCCGTACGAAGATGGTTCTGCGATCTGGGGAGACTTTGACGCTCACGAAATTTTCGACAAGTTGGCCGGGGAATTACACATTGCGCCTTGTAAGATCGGATTCGCGGCCTATTACGAGAGTTTGGATCGGGTAGACCTTACAGAGCGACATCCCGATGAGAAACCGTTCTCCATCAGTGGAACGAAAGTCCGAGAGCAACTCAAGGCAGGCCAGCGACCGGACGTGCGGATCATGCGTCCGGAGACCGCGGATATCCTGATCGACGCGTATCGAGACTGATCGACGCGGGGCCGTCTTCGGCTCCGCGTTCTTCTCGGTCTAGATCTCATCGTCCAAAAGAGGCTCAAGGGAAATCGTCAGGGCCAAACGTGTGCGTTCGCCCCGTTCGTCACCCAAGACGACAGGGACACGAAGGCCGAGTTGGCCGACCGCCTGAGCCATGCCCACGGAAAGAATCTTGAGGCCCTTCGCTTGGGAAGGGGCAGGCGATTGTTCTTTCTCCTGTTCTTCCGGGGCCGGCCAGCTGTCTTCGAGCGCCAGCCGTGTATTTTGCATCATGAGGTCGCCGGAGTTGGATTCGGCGGCTTCGTCGAGGATCCCCGCTTCAAGCGCGTCTCGGACTGCGAGATCAGTCTCGCCGGCGCTCGTTGGCCCATGAAGTGAGCTGCGTTCTGCTGTCTCCCGCAGTGTTCGGACAACGCCCTTCGACAATGTCGTCAAGACCTGAAGGACACCCGAGTGTTCCGTGGCGACCGTCTCAAAGACCGCCGCTTCGGGCAATCCGACGCGTCGATGTAAGGCTTCGATCGAGAAAGCTTCTCCGAGGTCTCGTTTGTTGTACTGAATGACCACCGGAATTTCTTCGAGCGATTGACCATATGAAGCCAGGCTTTCGCGGAGTTCAGCCACAGACGCGAGATTTTCTTCGAGGCGATCCGCCTGCGCATCGAGTACGAGAATAATTCCATCGACCTGGTCGAGGAGTTGCTTTCTGGTGGTTTCGAGTCCGATGCCTCCGGGCATGGAGATGACGTCGAGCTGCATCGGTGAGCCGGCGATTTGACCGATCTGGATCGTGAATGTTTCGTAGAGGATGGTCGGGTCGAGGCGAGTCGGAACGGTCCGGAGAGGGCCCCGATGGTCTGCCTTGAGCTTCTCATGCACGGCCCTTAGACTGCTTCGCTTGCCTGATTTCTCAGCGCCCCAATAAACAACTTGAGCCGTGACTGCACCTTTTGGGGAAGAGGAGAGAGCCATCTAGAATTTCCCTTTCTTGGTCAGGATACGGCGCGCATGAGTCGAGATTGCCGAAGGCACGTCCTTACTCTTCATCAGCGCTTTGAGATCCCGGTCTTGAAGATAGTTCAAAAACTTGACTGCTTGGGGCTGAGGTGTCTTCGGGTTGCGAGTTAAGGCCAGCTTGACCGAATAATTGCGCGTCCACTCCTTGTTGGCACCGATTAACCGAAGGATCTCTTCACTGATTGCCCGGGACTGGGCGATCGAGACGATTTCGGTTTCTGTTATTTTGGGGCTGGCGACGACCGAAGTCGAGACGACTTTGTTGCGATCTTTGATCAGGAGGGATCGAGCTTATTTCCCCCCAAATCGGGCCAGCTTGATTTTCTGCATCACTGACATGTTCTGGATGGCCGCGAAGAGGTTGCCCTGGACGAGTTCGTCGTCCAGGGTCTGCTCCGAGGCCAGGAGACGAGCCAGGGCGGTCGAGTCCTGCCCCAGTAAGGCGAGCACCGCTCGTTCGGCGGCCTCTTCGGATAATTCAGCTTCTGTGGGC
>JAQWNI010000283.1 GCA_029268645.1 Myxococcota bacterium | reverse complement strand
GTCCATGCGGTGGTCGCTTGCGTGAACAGCGTAAAAACGACGATCAGAACGCTGAAAAGAGTGAGGGTCCCCATCAAAAAGGTGGCTCGGGAGAGTAACTGTCGCGAAAAGGCGTCCAGTTCGAATAGGTCTGCCGAGGCCATGGCTCGTCCGAGGGCGATCACGACGAAAGGAACGGGAACCAGGTAGCCGGCGGGGGGTAGGTAGAGATCAATCCATCCGAAAGTCGAAGCGGCGAGCAGCATCGCGGCTAAGGCAAACAGGGAAACAGCGGGAAGAATCATTTTGGATTGGCGTCTGCGCATGGAGTGGCTCTCACGCGCGCTGATGGCGAGGTTGCCCAGAAGCAGGGCGAGGCCCAATACAAGAATGGCCACTTCGCTATTCTCGAACGCCTGCACGACGGCCATATTGGTACCGACGTTGTTCGCGAAGCCGATCCAGAAAATCGATAGGCCGCCGTAGAGGGCAGCCAGGGTGAGACCCGGTGCATTTTTGAGTGGAGGGCGAAGCCGGGGGAAAGTCAGGCCCATCTGGATGAGCCCGCCGAGGCCCATCACGCCAAAAATGTAGGAGTAGGGCGTGATGCGATGCCCGATCAGGTAATCCGGCAAGAGGAAGGTGAAGTTCCCCGCCAGACCCATGCCCATGATGGCCGCTGCCCGGGCGGCGGGATATTCCGGTTGTGCAAAGGCCGGGGTAACGGTCACCACCAGAAAGAGAAGCCCCAGCAGCATCAGGGGGCCGTAGATCATCAAGGCGTCGTCCGCAGTGAATCGGGTCAGAGTGATGGACCGAGTGAACTGTTGGCCATCCCACTGCTCAAATTCGAAACGCGCAGCGTGCCCCGGTGGCTGGCTTCGGATGTATCGGCTGATGGCCTGGCCGTCGGGCATGGGGAGCCCGTCAATGGCAATGACGCGAGTCTGGGGACGGGCCGGTCGGAGTTCTGGGTAGACTTCGGGGGAAGCCAAAACCCGAGGTCCGACATCGCCCGCCCGGAAGAGCGGGATACCCGACCAGGTTTGGCCGATCTCTGCGCTCAGCGTGCCGATTCCGACCGCCAGGGCGGCCAAGCTGAGGAGCACGCCTGCGGCGAGGCCCCGGCGAACGTTTTGGGCTGTCAGGCTCGTCTCCCGGTGAGGTCGTGATGGCCGGGCGGCCCTTGGCCCCCACAACCGGGGCGAAGGTATCACGAGCCCCGGCCGGCCTGTCAGTCTTTTTACCGGGATGGCTGGGGTCTGCCCTGGGAGAAGGTCATCGCGGTCCGGAGCGAAATCGACTCAGTCGGCCAAGCGCCTCGGCGCCTTGGCTGGCGGGGAGGGGGAGAGCGGTCGTTGGCCGGAAGCCAGAACCAGGGTTTCAAGGAGCAGGAGCCGCCAAGCGGGTTCTCCAGTGTGCTCGCGCTCAGCCGGAGCGAACCAGAGGCCCACGGTTTGTTCTTCGCAGCAGAAACTGACCGTCGTCAGAAGTCCAGTGGATGATAGGTGCTGCCTGATGCGGGTAATTGGGGCCCTCGCGTCCAGCAAGTCCTCCGGGGGAACTTCTAATAGGCTTCCTTGCGCATCGCGTCGCAGGCCCCGGATGACGAGCCGTCGCCGGCGGGCTTCCGTAAGTAGATGTTGTGCCCAGTTGTTCGGCAGGCTCCAGTACTCGGTGGGGCCGGCTTCAGGTAAGGCGTCGCCGGGTTGAGGCAGAGCGCTCGCGCTCACTGAAGAGGCCCTCGGTCGACCGGGTTGCTGGCGTCGGGGTCGCTGAGGGAGAGGCCCCTTTGGCTATGAATGATTTCGAGGCCGGCATGGACCAAGCGGCTGAGTGAGAGGAGCTGGGCCTCTGTGAAGTGGAGCGTCGCGTAGGGAAAGGCCAGGTGAAGAGACCCGCAGGAGCAGCGGGCCAGTTTGGTCTCGTCGTCGCGGGCCAGAATTTCCATTCTTCCGCAGCGGTTCTTTTCCATTTCGTCCCCCTTGATCGCCTAATTGGATCACAGGGGGTATTATACGAAAATGAAAATCAATTTCAATAAAAACCCCCGGCCTGGATGGAGCAGGGGCGGCGGCGAGGGTCAACTCGGCTCACTTCGTTCGTAGCGCCATCCACCCGAGTGCATACACAGTCTATGGCGTGATCCTGGGATATCGGCCTCGCTGGAATCCCAGCCTGCGTCCCCGTGCCACATCGCTGTGGGCCCATCCGCTTCCAGGCCGATTCGGGTTTCAAAGCGCTCGGGTTGCTGGGCTCGAGCTGTCTCCAGCGCATGCTCGACTGAGGGACAACGATTCAGCGCCCACAGGGTGACCCAGGTCGGTGGGGCGAGTTCGATGTCCCCGCCGTCCCTTTGCTGAAGAGCCTGGGCCGGTGTCATCCACGCGTGTTCGTGGATCTCGCCTCCGTCGATGGAAATCTCGGTGTCTGGAGCCGGGGCGAGAAAGAACCAAGTGAGAAAACGTCGTGGTGTGATGGGGGGGGGCGTCCAATGCGAATAAGTCACCAGATCTTCAATGGGCAAAACAAGGCCCGCTTCCTCGCCGGCTTCGCGGACGGCTGCACGGCGGGCGGTGGCGAGTTCGTCTCCTGGGTATGCCGGGTCGGTATCAGCGTCGTCGACTCGCCCGCCCGGGAAAACCCACATCCCTCCAAAGGCGATCTTAGAGTTGCGTTTGAGCATGAGGGTTTCGAGCCCCCCCTCGCCGTCACGTAGGAGTACAACGGTGGCCGCCTGAACAGGTTCACTTCCCGCCTGACCTTTTTTGGCCCAGCGTGCCAGCTGATGCTCGTGTCGATTCTCGGACATCGTGATCTCGTTTCTTCGTTGGAGAGAGCGGACCCGGTTGGACTGGGTCGTTTTTGAAGCCTGTTCGCGGTTTTGGTTTGGGCGCTTCCGCTTTGCAAATTTTTAAGCCCCTTGCTGGGATGCTCTCAGGGGGCTGCTTTGGATGAGTCTGGATTCGGCCTCCAGCTAGCGATTGCCTTTTCGGAACTGCTTGAAGTCGGGTTTGCGTTTTTGCATAAAGGCGGTGACGGCTTCGATGTTTTCAGGCGAGCCGGCCAGCTGTGCCATCGCTTCGTTCTCAACCGCAATGGCCGCCTCGATTCCCGCTTGATGGGCTGTGCGCAGAGTTCTCTTGATGGCACAGAGCGAAGAAGTGGGCCATTGAGCGATCTCTCTCGCTTTCGCAAGGGTTTCGTCGTGAAGGGATTTGTCGGGAATCACCCGAGCGACCAGACCTATTTCCAGAGCTCTTGAAGCATCGATCCATTCTGCTGAAAGCATCAGCTCGGCGGCTCTTTGGCGGCCGATGGCGGCTTGAAGCGTGTAGCTGCTGCCAATTTCGGGAACGAGCCCCAAGTTTGCGAAGGGCAGACGCATGCGAAGACTTTCTCCAGCGTAGACAAAGTCACAGGCCATCGGAATCGTCGCTCCGCCGCCGACGGCCACGCCTTGGACCGCGGCCATCAGGGGTTTCTCGAAAGCAAATAGGGCGGGGACGAAAGCGTGAAATGCGCTTTCAAATCCGTCGGGACGAGGCTCGGGCTGGCCTTGGAAGGAGGCTAAATCGACGCCCGAGGAGAAATGACCGCCCGCTCCTGTTAGGACGACGACGGCCACCCGGGGGTCTTCGTTGGCTTGTTGAAGGGTGTCCGCCGTGGCATCCCATTGCTCGTCGTTGAACGCATTTTTGCGCTCGGGCCGATTCAGCGTCAGGACGAGGACGCCGTCCTCGTCGAGCTGGGTCTGAACGGTGGAACTCTGGGGGGACATGGCAGCTCCTGCAATTGGGCGGGTGAGGTTGCGACGAAACAAAAAACGAGCTGGGAGGGTATCAAGTCGATCGCTGGGTGGGGCTCGCGTCTCGCCCGGCGCTCCCGAATCCGTGCCCAGCTCCGCTATGATCCCGCGTTCGATTCTGCACAAAGAGGAGACCGCCCGGTGAATTGGAATTTCGGAGATATTCTCGACGGCATTGATGCCGGTTTCCCCGCGAACACCCCCGCCGTGATTCACGGTGAGACAGTCGTGCCTTGGAAGGAATTTGCTCGCCGGAGCAATAACCTGGCCCGAGCGCTCCAGGCGAGGGGCATGGAAGTGGGGGACAAGGTCGGTTTTTACATGCGAAATCGCCCGGCTTATATGGAAGCTTTGGCGGCATGCTTTAAATCTCGGGCCGTTCATGTGAATGTGAATTATCGCTACCTCGATGATGAGCTGGTTTATATCCTGGAAAATTCGGACGCGACGGTCGTCGTTTTTAGCGAGGAATTTGCTGACCGGGTCTCTCAGATCCGAGCTAGCGCCGGCGGGGTCAAGGTCTGGGTGCAGGTTGGAGGCGAGGCACCGGACTGGGCCGAGTCCTACGAGGCCTTAATCAATGAGGGGGAGGGGCAGCCTCTCGAGATCGATCGTTCTAACGATGACCTGTTGTTTATCTATACCGGAGGAACGACCGGTATGCCCAAGGGCGTTATGTGGCGTGCTGAAGATTTATGGGGCGCTCTCGGGGCAGGGAGCAATGC
>JAQWNI010000282.1 GCA_029268645.1 Myxococcota bacterium | reverse complement strand
TCCCACCAAGACCAACGAGCCGGTGACAACATTGCCAGCGCCGTCCTCTGGGTTGCTCCCTCCGAAACACCGTCGGGTTCAAAGTAAACCCGCCACCCGTTTTCCAATGGCCAATGCCGCCGTCAGCCCCGGCGACTCAATACCCACGCAGAGGATCAAGCCCGGGCACCCAGCGGGAGAGGGTTCCTCAATCAGGAAATCCCGAAAGCCCTCGCCGGGAGCCGACAGTCTCGGACGCAACCCCGCGTAGTCAGGACGGATCCAATCCGACTGAATTGAAGGCAGGTATCGACGAATGGCGCTCAAGAAGCCAACTGCCTTCTCCGGAGACACCACCCAATCATCAAGTGCATCAACGTATTCCGCATCAGGTCCAAAACGAACCGCCCCCCCCAAGTCCAACGTCGCGTGAATGCCCAGCCCCCCGTCGCTGGGCACGGGGTAGATAAGCCTCTGCAGTCGCAGCGGGGCACTCGGAATCAAGGAAAAGTAGTCCCCCTTGCAGGGGAACTGCCGAAAATGATGCTGGTCCGCATCGAGGCCCGCCCGAGAGGCCAATGATTCATACGCAAGACCCGCTGCGAGAACGACTGAGCCACAGCGCAGTAATTGGTTTTCGTCCCCCTCCAGACGAACCCCAAGCAACCAATCGGGCCCGGCCCGCGACAAGGAGAACACCTCATGCCGAGGCAGGAATATCGCTCCATGGGTTTCCGACTCGGCCAGCAAGGAAAAACACAAACCCTGCGCATCCACGATGCCCGTTTCGGGGGAGTGAAGTGCGGCCTTGGATAGAACCGCCGGCTCGAGCTGGCTCACCTCGCCAGCCTTGAGCCAGGACACATCGCCCGCGCCATTTTCGCGACCGCGCTCAAGAAGCTCGCCCAGAATCTCGACTTCCGATTCGCGTGTCGCGACCACGAGTTTGCCTAGCTTCCGATAGCCCACGCGGCGCTCTTCGCACCAGGCGTAAAGAGCGCGCCGGCCCTCGACACAAAGCTCCGCTTTAAGACTCCCGGGCGGATAGTAGAGACCCGCATGAACAACTTCGCTGTTACGAGAGGTGATCCCTCGCGCCGCACTCGGCTGCTGTTCGAGGATCACGACAGACTGCCCGGCCCCGGAGAGCGCTGCAGCGGCCGCCAAACCCACCACACCCGCGCCGACGACCGCGACATCGACTTCTCGCATCGCGCCTCCTCGAATTAGGACTTCGGATCAGAGGGCATAGCCGAAGAGTTTCGAAAATCGATTTCGAATCTCCTCCAACCCGGAGTCGATACTTTGCGGTCCAGGATGCGCGACCTTCAACGACCCCATCAAGCTGCCGAGCCGTGCGCCCGTTTCCAGAGGCAGGCCTCGAGACATGGCATAGAGAATGCCCGAGCGATAGGCGTCGCCACAGCCTGTTGGATCCACCACTGATTCTGCCTCCACTACGGGAATTTCGGTTTCCTCTGCGTCCACATCAACGCCAAGGTCTCGACGACCCCGCACAAGGGTTGAGCCTTCCCCGCCCCGCGTAACGATCAACGCGCCGACTCTCTCCGCGATCTCCTTCTGCCCTAGGCCCGTCTTGTCCTGGGTCAGTGACCATTCGTAATCATTCACAACGAAAACTGCAGAGCCTTCGATCATCTCAAGCAATTCGGGACCGTCAAACATGGGCAAACCCTGGCCGGGATCGAGAACGCAAGGAATACCCCCCTCCTTCAAGCCACGGGCGTAATCGATCATCGCCTGCTTGCCATTCGGAGCCACAATCCCGACTTCAAGTGAATCTCTCACATCACTCAACCTGGCTTCATGCGCCCTCTCCATGGCACCCGGATGAAATGAGGTCAGCTGATTATTGTCGAGATCTGTCGTGATAAAGCATTGGGCGGTGAAGGCATCCTCAAGCTCCAGAATCCACTCTCTTGAAATTCCGTTCTCGTCGAGCCAATGGGCGTAGGGACCAAGATCGCTCCCGACTGCTGCAAGCAAAACCGGATCTGCCCCGAGCTTCTTCAAATTAAAAGCAATATTGGCCCCCGTGCCCCCCCAACGCTTTTCCAAACTAGGAACGAAGAACGCCACGTTGATCATATGAACTTTGTCGGCGAGGATATGATTTTTAAAACGATCCTCGAAGACCATGATGTGATCGATCGCAACAGACCCTGTGACCAAGACGGACATTCTTCTTTCTCTCCCTCATCCTGCAGGACTCCATCGCCTGCCCAGCGCGCAAGGATACGGACATCCACCGCCTCGCGCCCGCGCCCCGGCGCATGGGCTCCGTCAAGGCTAAACTGCGCCAATGTCCGTGCCCAAGCTTTACACTCATGGCAAACCGGTGATGTCCTTCGAATTTTTTCCGCCGAAGACTGACGCGGGCTTTCGAGCGCTCTTCCGGACCATCGAGGATCTGAAGCAACTCAATCCGGGCTTCGTTTCCGTCACCATGGGAGCGGGTGGCTCAACCCGAACCAAAACCGTGGACCTCGTCCTGCGCATTCAGCAAGAACTCGGCATCACAGCAATGGCCCACCTCCCCTGCCTGGGATTCAGTGCACCGGAGATCGAAGAGATCCTGGACCGACTCCTCGAAGGAGGTGTTTCAAACATCCTCGCTTTACGCGGAGATGCTCCCCAGGATCAGCCAGACCTTGTCACCCCACCCGATGGATTCCGCCACGCCAACGAATTAGTGCATTTCATTTCACGTCGAGGGGACTTCTCGATTGGTGGAGCCTGCTACCCAGAGGTTCATCCCGAAGCGGAAAGCGCCGAGTCGGATTTATCTCACCTGGTCCGCAAGGTCGAAGACGGAGCGCACTTCCTCGTGACACAGCTCTTTTTCGATAACGAAAAGTTCTTCAGTTTTGTGGATCGCGCTCGAACCGCCGGAATAGAAGTCCCCATCATTCCGGGCATCATGCCCATCACCAGCGTCAAGAGCGTTCGCCGGATGACGACACTGGGTGGCGGATCGATTCCAGCCGAACTCGACCAAGAGCTTTCACGGGTTGACGAGGATGATGAGGCAACTCTCGAAATAGGGGTCCGCTGGGCAACCCTGCAATGTCGTGAGCTGATTGACTCTGGAGTCCCCGGCATTCACTTTTATACCCTCAATCGCTCGCCGGCAACCCGGCGCATTCATGAAGCGTTGTTGGGCTCGTGACCACCGATCATCCGCTTCGTTTGGCCGTTCTCCTATCGGGCAACGGAACAAGCCTTGAAAACCTCTTCGAGCATATCGACGCGGGAAAATTGCCAGCCGAAGTTGCCGTTGTGGTGTCGAGCAAGGCCAATGCTTTTGGCTTAGAGCGCGCACGGCGAAGGGGAATCCCCGCTATTTCGGTACCCCGTAAAGAGTATTCGAGCGGCGAAACCTTCAACGACGCATTACACGAGGTGCTCTCGCCCTTTGCGCCGGACCTCGTGGCACTGCTCGGCTTTCTATCCCTGTTTGAGCTACGGGGTCAATACGATGAACGTGTGATCAATGTCCATCCCGCTTTAATCCCCGCCTTTTCGGGGGAGGGTTACTATGGCCGCCGCGTCTACGACGCGGTGCTTCAATCAGGCGTCAAGATCACTGGGGCGACCGTCCACTTCACCGACGATGAATACGACAACGGCCCCATCATCCTCCAAGAAGCCGTGGCCGTTCACGAGAACGATACGGCAGAGACCTTGGCCAAGCGGGTGACCGAATCCGAGCGCCGGCTGGTGCCGGAGGCCATTCGCCTGATCGCTGAGGGACGCATCCGCGTCGACGGGGGCCTTTGCAGAATATTGCCCTCGAGCGGAGTCAGTGCGGATCGGAGCGCCGCTTGCCCGGATCGAAAGAG
>JAQWNI010000281.1 GCA_029268645.1 Myxococcota bacterium | reverse complement strand
CTACTGGTTCAAAGGAGAGGAGTACCGCGACCTCAATGCCTTAATGGCAGAACGCCCGCTCCCGGAGGCCTATTGGGGCAAGCCCTCTTCCATGCGATGCCTCAGCGAGTCCATTCGACCGGTACTCGAACACGGCTATAGCCATCACATCCAAAGGCTGATGATTACAGGGACCTTCGCCATGATGGCCGGATGTGATCCGGCAGGAGTGCGTGATTGGTATCTCGGAATGTTCGTAGACGGTATGGACTGGGTCACGACGCCCAATGTCATCGGCATGTCACAATGGGCAGACAAGGGCATCATAGGGACGAAGCCCTACGCGGCCAGCGGTCGCTACGTCCAGCGGATGAGCAACTACTGTCAAGAATGTCCGTACTCCCCTGGTGAGAAAACCGGTCCGAAAGCATGTCCGATGACAACGCTCTATTGGACTTTTCTCGATCAGCACCGGGAGCTTTTCGCGACGAATCCGCGCATGAAAATGATGCTGCGAAATTTGGATCGCCTCAGCGAGCAAGAGCTCGGCGGACTGCAAAAACAGAAAACTCTACTTTCGACTCACTCGACCCCTTCTGAAGCGAAAACCAGCCCCAAAGACGGTGCCTAACAACGGAAGGACCCGCAGGAGTAGAGAGAGGGCCCGGTTCAAAAAACTAACGGGGTGCGAGACTTTCAGCGTGTTGACCGTGTCCAGTGCTCTTGAGATCGGTGCGTTCTTTTCGCGCTCGGATTGCGAAATAGTGAGCGGTCACGAATCGAGTTCGCCAACGGCCGAGTCTCTCAAATGCATCTAACATTCGAAGCATAACGCCTCGAAAACGGCTTTTCCCGACATACCGCGAGACAAAGATAGAGATCACTCGGGGGAAATGCATCAGCGTCGAGACATCCAAGATTTCAAAACCGGCAGACCTCAACATGGCCTTCGCCTCATCGACGTTCAAGGTTTCCCCGACGAAATAGGGCACGATCGAGAGTCGCTCAAGCCACTCAAAAGGAAGTTTGTGTCGAAGCTTGATCACGGGGTTGGACAGGTTGTCCAGAGTGAGAACCAGTTCTCCGCCCGGCGCCAAAACACGCTCGATTTCCCGAAGACTCTGGTCAATCTCCGCTCGAGACTCGAAATGATCCAGTGTCGAATTCGAAATAACGAGGTCAAACGAATCTGCCGCAAACGGCAGGCGCCTCACGTCGCAGCTACAACTGTTTCGAAGTTCATGATGCGCCGTCGCGCGAAGGACAGTTCGATACGAAAGATCGATTCCGAAAAGGTGGTTGCCGACTTGAGACAGTTGGGGCAAGACGCCCTTCGCGAGGGACTCATCGAACAAGTCCGTTTTGAGAAGGCGACCCGCACCGGGCGTGACCCAGCCGTTCAGCAAAGTCTCGTGAAGCCCGTCACAGTGCTCGCGCCAGAGGTCATCTCCAACCGTCGGTCCCCACTCCTGGGAAACATTGTCCCAATAGTGTCCGCTTTCCCGTCTTGCTTTGGTCAACATAGGAAGTCGATTGAGGCACTTTCTCACTGGAGTCGGGCGGCCCTAAGTCGCGTCAAAACGCCGCGCGGGCCGCTCCATCTTACTTCGGCGCGCATCGCTCTCTTCTTGAGCCTTGCCCAGCGGTGCTGTGGCTCAAAGAACACGGATTCATCCATCTGGCTGGCTCACACGATAATGCTGGAGCGAGGCTCGAACGCCCCCTTCTCCCCGGGATCGCTTCGCGGCCGGCCCCTCAGCGCTCTGAGGACCCCGATTCCTGGGGTGGTGCCCTGCCTCGACCTCGACTCGAGGGGAACTCAAGGGGGCCGGTTTCGACTACCCTCCGGACCAACGGCACGTGATCAGCGCGTGCCATGGGGGGATACAGCGTCACCATGAATCGGATCGAAGACGCGCTCGGTCGGACCGCGGCCGGGCTCGTCCGCTTTTCTTTCACCCATGTCGCAATGACCCTCACCCTTGGGCTGATTTCCACGGTCGTTTGTCTCTATTTGGCCGCCACTCTCTTGTGCGTCGATACGGATTCAAGCCGGCTGCTTTCTGTCGATATGGCGGCCGGCCAGACTAACCGGCTCCTGGTCGAGCTCTTCCCCGCGCTACAAGACAACGTGGTGGTCATGATCGAGGCCGATGATGCCCAAGACGCCCGGGACGTCGCGCTGGAATTGCGGGATCGGATCGCCCAACTGCCGGACCGGTACCCAGAGGTGTTTCTTCCGGGCTATGGGGACTACTACGACGACTTCGGGATCTATCACCTAGACCGAGCCGAACTCGACGAACTCGCTACGCGACTCAATCAATCCGGCGAGTTGCTGGCCACGCTAAATGATCGACCTGAACTGCCCATCTTGTTGGCTGCGATTTCCCATGTGATTGCCAGCAATGACGGTCTCGAATCGCTCGGGCCGGAAGGGCGGCGCATTCTGGAAGAAGTCTCGCTCGCTGTCTCGGCGTACGAAGAAGGTGGACATGCTCCGGTCGACTGGGATGACCTTCTATTTAAGGAAGTGGATGAAGGACACACCAATCCCCAGCTCCTTTTTGTGAAACCCATTGGTGACCTCACGCAACTCGGGCCCGTCCTCGAAGCTGTCCGACATCTTCGCTCGATGGCTTCAACCTTGTCCCCTCACCCCGGTCTCAGGGTCCGCGTCACAGGGGACCGCGCCACACATTCTGAGGAAATGTCGTTAATTATCCAAGAAGTTGGCATCGCCGGAGCTGGATCACTGGTTCTGGTGACGCTCGTCTTGCTGTACGCACTACGCTCCTTTCGTCTCGTACTCGCGACAGTCATGACGCTACTCGCTGGACTCGCTTGGACTGCGGGGCTCGCAGCCCTTGCCGTCGGGCAGCTTAATGCCCTGACCAGCGCCTTCGCGGTACTCTACATCGGCCTGGGTGTTGATTTCGGTATCCACTTTGCCCTGGACTACCTGGAGCGAAGGGATCAGGGGCTCCCCATCGCAGACGGCCTTGAGAAAACCGGCCGCACTGTGGGCAGCTCTCTTTTTCTGTGCGCGATCACCACGGCGATTGGCTTTTACGCCTTCATCCCAACAGACTATCGAGCCGTCGCAGACATGGGGATCATCTCCGGCACCAGTGTATTCCTAGGTCTTCTGGCCACATTGACTGTCTACCCGGCCCTGATCGCCAGCGGGCTCGGCGAATCTCGCTCCCGAAAGAGCAACTTCCTCCAAGCCATCCGAATCAACCTGCCCTCTTTCCCCCTCCGATACCCGCGCACAGTTTGCGTGATCTCCCTCTTCCTTGCAGTCCTCTGCGCCGGCCTAGCTCGAGATGTCCACTTTGAGTTCAGCACTCTCAAGGTCAGAGACCCTCGAGTGGAATCAGTTCAGGCTCTTGAGGACTTGCTTCAAAACCGCGACCTCTCTGTGTGGACAATGGACATCGTCGCCGACGATGTCGAACAAGCAGCTCAACTGGCAGAACGCTTTTCAACAGTTGAAGGTGTTGAGCAGGTTCGATCCCCAATCGATTTCTTGCCTGAAGACCAAGTAGAGCGTCTAGCCCTCTTTGATCAAATGAGAGCGGATCTCTTAACGCCCGTGGAGTTAACCCAGGAAGAAAGCGGCGATGCGCTAGACCGACTCGAAGCGCTGAAATACACGATCGAAGGCTACGCCGTCGCACTCGATATCGATGAAGAATTGAGAGGAGGAGCCCCTGAGGATGATCCCTTGTGGGACCAAGCCCAGGCGCTCCGCACAGCTCTCATCCCGCTGCTCTCCAGAATCCAGGACAACACCCTGACCCTGACGGAAATTCAATCCCTCGAGCTGGACCTCTTCTCAGAACTCGATGATGTTGTGACCGACATGGTCGAGGCCTTACCGACTCGAACCGTTAAGCTCTCTGAGTTACCCGACGACCTCATGGCTCGCTACATCGCCCCGGATGGCCGCGCCCGAGTTGAAATCTTTTCGACGGCGGACCTCAATCAACGGGGCGAACTCGAGCGGTTCAACGATACCGTGCAGAAGATTCGCCCCGATGCGGGGGGGCCCGTAGGCGGAGGGGTCGCACTCGGCCGAGCCATGGTGTCTTCCTTGCGCGAAGCACTGGTCACGGCAGTTGTCGTCATTTCCTTAGGTCTTCTCATCCTCCTCCGGAGTCTTCGCTTCACGCTCATCACCCTCGCGCCCTTAACGCTGGGCAGCCTCGCAACCGCCGCCGTCAGCGTCCTCGCCCACATTCCTTTCAATTTTGCCAATGTGATCGTCCTTCCCTTGATCCTAGGCATCGGCGTCGATAGTGGCATTCATTTGGTCCACAGGCATCGCGAGGGACTTCGTCATGCGGAGAACCTGCTCATGACCAGCACCGCCCGGGCCGTCCTATTCAGTGCGCTCACGACCTTGATCAGTTTTGCAACCCTGGCTTTTTCTAATCATCTCGGAATCTCAAGCCTCGCCAAACTACTTTGCGTCGGGATCTCTCTGATGCTCATTGCCAACGTCGTCCTTCTACCTGCTCTGCTTCAGTGGGCCGATGGTTCCAGCAAAGAATCCGCCCAGCACTCCGCATGACGGTTTCCCAAAACAGTGAGCTGCCAAGAGCGTTCGAGAGCGGACATGCATAGACCGAGGAGACTTTCCCATGAGCCTGACGACGATCGCAGTCATCTCTCTAATCACGTGCTGTGTCCTCTGGGTCGCACGCCAACTGACTCGACCCAATCATTATCCTGAAATCGACCTCGACCAAATCGACAGAAAAAGCTTGCGGGAAGCCGGCGAGAAGCTGCTGTCTCAGGCCGAAACCTGGCCAGCAGAACTTTCGGCCACAGGGGTTTCCGTTGCTTCGTCCTGCGCCCCATATGCTGCCCGTACAGTCTTCTATCGGGTTGAAGCGGAGGCTAACTTTGAATCCGCCGTACGATACGTCAAAAAATTGAGTGACTGCGAGGTTCCGCGGCTTGAGAAGCCGGACAAGATCGAGGAAACTCTTTACGACCACGGCCGCGGTGGAAAACAACACGAGTGGGTTCGCAGATCAGTCCACGTCTCGCCGCCCCCAGGCTCGAACAGAGATGCCGTGGTTTTCTACGTCGAAGACCGCCCGAGCGAAGACACCTACACAATTGCTTTTCAATCTGTCGACCAAATGCACAAAAAAAGGATAGAGCCCCATGAAGGCGCTTCGCGTTTTCACGTCAACCCTGCTTATTACAAGGTCGAACGGGGCTCCGCGGGCCGAGTCATCGTGCAAAAAATCGAAGCGGTTGATCCTTGCGGCATGGTGAGTTCGATCGTCAACAACTACTTCATCTCTCTCGTCTTTTTTCGCAAGTACATGTTTGAGGAAGCCAAAGCGATGCACACTCAGCTCTCTAGTGAAACCGAGACCTCTTCCTAAGGCGGCGCGACGGCCGAACGCGTCGCCCCAATCGCCGCCTGGGATCAAATGAAGTTCCGACAGGGCGTATAGGGCAAATCAAATGTGTCGATGAGGCCCGGCGCATGGGCACAGACCGCCGGAATCGCGTTTAAAACCCGCATCGCCGTTGCTTGGACGCCGCCACTATTGTGGTCCCCATCGCCTCCGGTCACGAAGCATTCCAGCTCCACGGAGGGGTTTCCTCGAACCACGCAGCGATGGACTCCCGGCCGACCCGCAGGCGGCATCGGCCATTCCGGGGCAATTGCATCGCTCAAGCGATTCACATGCTCAGTTACAATCATAGGGTGACCTTTCGCATAGCCGAGTAACTCAAACCGAACTGCCGCGCAGGTACCTTT
>JAQWNI010000280.1 GCA_029268645.1 Myxococcota bacterium | reverse complement strand
CCTGTTGGTCCTGTTGCCAGAGATCGGTTGCCCGCCGCGGCTATTTCGAGAGCCCACCGCGCGTCCATCGACTTCGCTCTTCTCGGAAGGCGACTCCGATTTGCCAGAGCGCCGTGCCCGCGAAGAATAGAATGCATGCATCGCGTGCGGTCCGCAGAAGCAGAGGCCAGTCCGGCTGAGCTGCGAAGTTCCAGGGGCCCAAGAGAAGCCAACTGTTGCAAAGCCAGGCGTACAGTCCGTAGACGTAGCCAGTCGTCAAAAATGTGGCGGTGACGCCCCAGCGAGGTCCCAAGGCCAACCAAAAAGGGGCGGACCAGGCCAAGTACTGAAATCCCCAAAGATTTGAAAATCCATAGAGGATTGCGTAGGTCCCAGCGATGCCTGCGGCTAGTTTGATGGCGTCATCCTGTCCTCGGCGGGCGAAAGCGAGAAGCCCGATGGGGATGAGGCAGATCAGCCGGTTGGCGCGCAACCAGCTGATCATCCAAGTTCGGTATTCTGATCGCCATTCCAACGGAATTTGACGCCAATCTGGAGCAAAGCGTTCTAGTCCCCAGATAGGCATCCCTTGTGTGGTTTGGATTCGAAGTCCCGGGTAGAAAAAAACGGACTCGATGACCGCTCGAGCGTCCAAGATGAGCCAAGGGAGATAGCCAGCGATCGCTATCGAGAAAGCCGACGCGGCCATCTTGAGCCGGCCAGTTGAATGGGGCACAGCCAGCCAGAGAAGGGGGGCGGCGAGGACGCCTGGAATCTTGATCCAGAGGCCCAGGCCGATCATCAGACCGGCGAGGACGTAGCGTTGATGGGCGACGGCACCGGCGGCCAGCACCAACCCTAAAGCGACGATAGAATCAGTGTTTCCGTGAAATGAAGAGAAAATCATGGCGAGGGGAGAGAGCCACCAAAAGCAGGCGATCGCCCAGCGGGCGCGTCGCCAGCGTGAATCGCCGGCGGCATTGAAAAGCCAGAGGATCGCCGCGAACGTTCCCAGATCGACGAAGAAAAGCGGCGCTCGAAAGACCACCGGGAAGGACAGCCCAACGGCCTGGCCGAAGTTGGCCAGCTGACTGGCCAGCCAAACCGCCATAGGAGGGTGATTCAGGATGTGGTCGCCGCCGCGATAGACCGCGAGCATTCCCCGTTCTTGCACATCCTGTACGAGGGCCTGCCAGACGATTGCATCGGCGGTGCCTTCAGAGAAGAGAACCCAGAACACGCGGGGGAGGGCGCCCGCAACGAGGACGAGGAAAACCCACAGCCCCGGCTCGCTCAGCCGTGCTGCCCAGCGTTCCCAGGTTTTTCCCGCCTCCAGGGAGAAGCTCAAGAGTGGCTTGGCTCCGCGCAGATCGTAAAGATGCTTCCGGGTTCAGGCGTCGACTTCGGAAGGACTGGGCTCAGCGGCTCCGATTTCGGCCTCCGCCAGAGGATCGCCCGCCCCGGCCGCCTCCGCCGGGTCCACGCCGCCTCTTGCCTCGGGGACGTCCGCGGTCTTCTCCGCTGTCCGGACGGCTTCCACCCTCAGCGCTCGCCTTGTCTTCTGCCGAAGGAGCGGGGTCGGCTCCGGCCGCGATCGTGGTCTCGGGCTGATGCTCAGCCAAATAGGCGGCGCAGATCCCTGCGAGATCCTTTCGCCCCTCGTGGTTCTTAGCCATTTCCTCTATGACCGGAATCAGCCTTTCAACGGCGTATCGCATTTCATCGGGTGGACGAAGCCGCATTTCCTGCTCGACTTTGACTTGCAGACGTTCTCGAATTCGACCGAGCATGTTCTTTTCGGTCGGGGGCTTGCGCTCGATGATTTCGATCTTGTTGACGTTCTGCATGTGCTTGAAGTTGCCGATGTCTAGGCCGGACACGAGTGAAATGGCGACGCCAGAGCGGCCGGCGCGACCGGTTCTCCCCGTTCGGTGCAGGTAGACCTCGGGCTGATCACTGGCTGCATAGCTGATGACATGCGAGAGGTCGCTAATGTCGATGCCTCGCGCAGCAACATCAGTCGCAATCAGGTATTTCAGATCTCCGGACTTAATTTTACGAATGGCGCGTTCGCGGGCGGCCTGGGGTAGGTCTCCCGAGATTTGATCGACGTTGAAGCCACGTTTTTTGAGATACCCGGTGACGTAGCGCACGTCTGCCTTGGTGTTGCAGAAAATAATCGCGCTTTCGGGGTCCTCGTATTCGATCAGGCGAGCAAGTAGGGGATCTTTCTCATTCGCTGTGCAGACGTAGTAGTAGTGCTCGATCTGTTGAGGAGCGCTGACGCCATCATCGACCGCGACGAACTCGGGCTCATTCAGAAAGAATCGGGAAAGGGAACGCACTTTTTCCGGGATCGTGGCTGAAAAGAGATGCGATTGGCGTGTCTTTGGCAGGTACGTGGCTACTTCGCGCATGTCTGGCCAGAAGCCGAGTGAGAGCATCTCGTCGGCCTCGTCGAGGACCAAGACGCGTGTGTCTTTGAGAGACATCCGGCCGTTACTCAGATGATCAAGGATTCGTCCCGGGGTCCCGACAATGATGTGAACACCGCGCTCAAGGCTTTCGACTTGCTCGCCGTAGCCGACTCCTCCGTAGACCGGAAGGACGCGAACCCCGCGATGCTTGCCCAAAGTGGTGACTTCGACAGCGACTTGGTTGGCCAGTTCTCGAGTCGGAAGCATCACGAGGGCTTGGATAACGTGGCGTTCGGTATCGACAGCTTCCACCAGCGGGATTCCAAAAGCCCCTGTCTTGCCGCTGCCGGTCTGGGCTTGGACGATGAGGTCGCCCCCGCCGCGCATCAGCGGAATCGCCTTGGCTTGGACCGGGGTCGGCGCTGTCCAGCCGAGATCGTGGAGAGCGGCCTGGACATCGTCGGAAAGTTCCGAAAAAAGTTCTGAAAGTTCAGTCATATAGACGCTGCAGGCTATCGGCAGGGGGCCACCTTGGCAATGCCAGCCTTTGCGTTATCCCGCGGGAGAGGCTCTCTGCTCTGCTAGCCTGCGCGTATGGGAAGAATCAGTCGTAAAGACGTTGAGCGCACCGCAGAGCTGGCCCGCATCGATCTGTCGGAGTCTGAGGTCGAAGGTCTCACCCGCGACCTCGACCGAATTCTCGAACATGCCCAGCAGCTTGCCATGCTTGAGACTGAGGGGATCGAGCCAACGGCCCACGCTCTTCCTTTGCCGACCCCGACCCGACCCGATCGGCCCGCGTCGCCGATGGATCCCGAGCGAGCGCTGGGTAACGCGCCCCTACGTGAAGGATCTGCCTTCGTTGTGCCTAAGGTGCTCGATGGAGAGGAAGGCTGATCATGGACAGCCTTGAGGAACAGCGCGCCGGGCTCGACCGGGGTGACGTTTCGGCGCGGGAACTGGTGCAGAGAGCATTGAGTCGCGCGGAAGGCGTTGGGGCCGAACTCAATGCGGTCGTCGGAGTCAGGGGGGAGGCCGCCTTGGCTGAGGCGGATGCTTCGGATGCGCGGCGAGGGCAGGGGACGGTTCTTTCTCCCCTGGATGGCACGCCCGTCTTGCTAAAAGACAACATCGTGATGCAGGGCGAACCAACGACCTGCGCTTCCCGGATTCTCGAGGGATTTCGGTCGCCTTATGACGCGACAGTCGTGGAGCGCCTGCGTGATGCGGGAGCGATCATTATCGGTCGGACAAACATGGATGAATTCGCAATGGGTTCTTCCACGGAGAATTCGATCTTCGGGCCAGCCCGAAATCCATGGGATCCATCGAGGTCGTGCGGGGGTTCTTCCGGCGGCTCGGCATCGGCGGTTGCGGCAGGTGTAACCGGGTATGCCCTGGGAAGTGACACCGGTGGTTCAGTGCGTCAGCCGGGTTCGTTTTGCGGCGTGGTCGGGATGAAACCGACCTATGGGCGAATTTCTCGATATGGACTCGTGGCTTTTGCATCGTCGCTGGACCAAATTGGGCCTTTCACCCGTACGGCACGGGAGTGCGCTTGGGTCCTCGAGGCGCTTTCCGGACATGACCCCCGGGATTCGACCTCTCTTCCGGAGCCTGCCTGGCGCGGTAGTCCAGATCTCGACGGCAGTCTTTCCGGGATCCGGATTGGTGTGCCTCGGGAGTATTTTGTTGGCGAAGGTCTTTCGGCTGAAGTGTCTGAGCGAGTCCGAGCGAGCCTTGGAGAGCTTGAGGCGGCGGGCGCTTATTTGGTGGAAGTCGATTTGCCCCATACCGAGCACGTCGTCTCGACTTACTACCTGATTGCCACGGCGGAAGCCTCGAGCAATTTGGCGCGCTACGACGGCGCCCGTTATGGCCGCCGAGCGGTCGGTGTAGAAGATGTCGATGAGATGTACCGTCGTTCTCGATCCGAGGGATTTGGTCCAGAGGTCAAGCGCCGAATCCTTCTGGGTACGTATGTGCTGTCCGCTGGTTATTTTGAGGCGTACTACAAGAAAGCCCAGCAGGTCCGGACCTTGGTCAGGCGTGATTTTGATCGGGCCTTTGAGCGCTGTGATGTGATTGCGGGTCCGACCTATCCCCAAGTCGCCTTTCCAATAGGCGGCAAGGTCGACGACCCGATTCGTCTTTACTTGGGAGATGTCTATACGGTTTCCGCCAACTTGGCCGGTCTCCCGGGCCTTTCTTTGCCCTGCGGTGAAGCTTCTGGGCTACCGGTTGGTTTGCAGTTGATGGCCCCTGCCCTCGATGAAGGAACGCTTCTGACCGTCGCCAGCGGTTTCCAGAAAGAAACGGATCACCATCTTCACCGCCCCGGGAGTTTCGATGAGCCGGAGTGAACAAACAGGCATGTTCGAACGGATTCTCAAGCGCTACGAGCCCGTGATCGGTCTTGAGGTGCATACCCATCTCAAGACCGCCTCGAAGCTTTTTAGCCCGGCTCCAGTGTACTATGGCCGTGACCCCAATCACGGCATCGTTCCCATCGATATTGGTTTGCCCGGCGTTTTGCCGGTCCTCAATGAGCGGGTCGTAGAGTTAGCGATTCGGCTCGGTTTGGCGACTCACAGCACGGTGAATCTCCGTTCCGTTTTTTCTCGGAAGAATTATTTTTATCCAGACCTGCCCAAGGGTTATCAGATCTCTCAATACGAGGAGCCCATCGTCAGTGACGGATGGCTGGAAATCGAAGGATTTCCCGCCTTGGGTTCGAATGAGCCGGGCGGCGAGGCGGGCCGCAAGCGGGTGGGGATTACGCGTGCTCACCTTGAGGAAGATGCCGGGAAGTCGATTCACGACTCGGCTGTAGCCGGGAGCAACGATACCCACATCGATCTCAACCGAGCCGGTGTGCCACTGCTGGAAATCGTTTCGGAGCCCGATCTTCGCTCAGCCGAGGAGGCATCAGCTTACTTGAAGACTTTGAGGCAGCTCTTGAGATCGATCGATGTTTCCGATGCCGATATGGAGAAAGGCCAGTTTCGCTGCGATGCCAATGTGTCATTGCGGAAGCGGGGTGAGGATCAGTTCGGCATCAGAACGGAAATCAAGAACCTGAACTCGTTCGCGAATGTCGAAGGCGCCATTCGTGCTGAAATCCTC
>JAQWNI010000279.1 GCA_029268645.1 Myxococcota bacterium | reverse complement strand
TGTCGTATCGACTGGGCTAGTGGTCGCGTCTCCGGGAAGGAAGACTCCCCCCAAGACGTCTTCACTTTGAACTTTGGGCCAGATTTCCGCGATCTGCTCCCGCGAAAACTGCTCCACCTCCAACCCGAAGCATCGCGCCATGGAGGCCCCGCGCTCCAACTCTTCGAGCCGTTCGGCGCCAGTGGCCACGGACAAAGACCCCGTCTTGATATAACCGGTGGCCTGCCCGGTTTCTTCCTCGAGAGTCGCGAACAGCTCCGCACTGTATTGGGCCAGCCGCGTGAGGTTTTGCGTCGCCCGCAGCTGCCCCACTAGGCCGGCGGCATGCCAGGTTGTGCCGCAGGTCAGGCTGCGACGTTCAAGGAGGAGCACGTCCCGAACACCGCGCAGGGCAAGGTGATAGGCCACGCTACAGCCCACGATGCCGCCGCCAATGACCACCACTCTCGTCGATGTCGGAAGGCGTTTCTCCATAGGGGGGAGCGTAATGCCAGCGGCGGGCGATTGGAAGGCGCTGCGCTCAATTCTTCGGAGCCCCCCCTGACCCCAATCAGAACTGACCGGGCGATTCGACCCGGAAGCATGCCCGCTGCCTGCAGTACCACCGGAGTACCATAGAATCAGCCGACCAGCGTAACATCCCCCAGATTCTCAGCCTCCAGCAAGCCCACCCGGTCTCTGGCGTTCGCCAACGACACTGAAGTCGTCGTCGATTCGAGCATCTGAAGTCCTGTGCTGGTTTCGAACAAAGCAACTAGGCCCACTGCGCGCTTCCAAATCTACTCAGCAAAGAGGCCCTACCGCACCGAGATCAGGGCCATTCCTGATGCGCAATCTTGATCTACTCGATTCGGATGACCACGTCGCTGCCATCCTCGTCTGAGTTCCCAAACCAGATTCCACCGTGAGCATCGAGGACGGGAAATGCCGGAGAAGGGACGTCGAGATTGATCGCTCGGATCGTCGGGTTGGCGAGGTCGCCGCTGAGCTTCACGACCTTCGTGCTTCCACTCGCATTGCCGAACCAGAGATTGCCGGGCAAGTCAAAAACCGGGAAAGACGGTCCTGGAACGCCTGTGTCGAAGGTGCGGAGGCTCGGCTCGCCGGTGAGATCACCGTTGATTCTCAACACCCTCGTGCTTTCTTTTGTGTTGCCGAACCACACAGTCCCATCCGGACCGGAGATTCCGCTGCGAACGTTTGGGATCCCGGTGTCGAACCGGCGCACCGTCGGAGTTCCTTGGAGGTTTCCGCCTATTCGGACGACTTCCGTCGAATCCGAGTCGTTGCCCACCCAGATTTGCCCGACGGAATCGATCACGGGAAAGCTCGGTTTGGGCACGCCGGTGTCGATGACGGTGAAGGTCGGCTCGCCAGCGAGCTCTCCTGAGACACGCACCACCGCACTACTCCCCTCTCCAACAAAATTTCCGAACCACAAATTCCCCTGCAGATCGACGGCGGCGGTCACTGGGTTTAGCGAGCCGGTATCGAAAGAAGCGATCGTCGGATCACCGTCGAGGTCACCGCTGACCCGGACAATCAGGCGCGTTGACTCGTCGAAACTGCCGAACCAGACGGCCCCGTTCTGGTCGACAACGGGCCACGCGGGGTTGGTGACCGGCGTTTCGAAGTGAGTCACTTCCGCTTCGCCTGTGGGATCGACCCGGATTCGAATGATTTCGGAGCTGCCCCCGGTCGTGCCGAACCAGACTCTTCCGTCGGGATCGACAATCGCGCTGACCGGGCTGGTCACTTCCGAGTCGATAGCGTCGACCGTAACCGCTTGGGAGGAGCCGATCGAGACACGAACGAGCATCGTGCTCAAGGTCTTCGAAACGTTCCCGAACCATAGATTCCCCTCTTGGTCGACGACAGATGTCAGGGGGTTGATCACACCCGTATCAAACGACGTCAGCCCGGTCGGATGGTTTGCGCTGGAACCACCGTCGGAACATGCCAAGGCCAGCAAGCCAAGCAGAAAGAGCATCGACGTCTTAAGGATCCGCATGAGGTAGGTAACCCGGAGGCGATGGGATTCAGGTTGGGTTTCGGCACAGTGCCCGGGTATGGGCGTTTTGGTCAATTCGGTTTGATGGGACTCTCATAGGGTCGGGGAGCCGACGACTGCCATGCGGGCCCGGTTTCCAGTCGACCTGACTTTAACGGGTTGATCGATTGCCGCAATTCAAGCGGGAAAACCTGGGTTCAAGCGATCGGTTCAGCCGGTTGTCGCCCGAGTGGGTCGACCGCCAAGCCAGGTTTCTGATACGGAGATCTCATCTAGCCGATCCGGCTTGATGGTGAGCGGGTTTTCGTCCACGATGGTCAAGTCCGCCAGTTTACCCGGCGCAAGGCTCCCGATCGAATCTTCAGCAAAAAGTTGCCATGCCGCATCTAAGGTCACGGCACGTAAAGCCTCCAGAGGCGTGAGCGCTTCATGAGAAGCCAGCTCTTCCCCGTGGCGCGTTTTGCGCGTGGTTGCCGTCCGAATCAGCCGAAAGGGCTCCGGCGGATACATCGGGGAGTCGGCGTGCAGACTCACCCGGTGGCCCGCTCGGAGAGCAGTTCCTAAAGGCATCAACTTTTCGGCGCGCGTGCTACCGAGAATATCGTCCCGGAGCTCAGGCCCGTAGTAATAGATGTGGTTGACGTGGAAGCTCGGCGTGACACCGAGTCGTGCCGCACGTTCGAGATCTTCGGGGCTAATCAGAGCACAGTGCTCAAGGCGCCAACGGTGGTCTTTCCGGTCATGAGCCTCAAGGGCTTGCTCGTAAAAGTCGAGGATCTCGCGGGTTCCTCGATCACCTTGGGCGTGGGTGAGCACTTGCCAGCCTTGGCGGTGCAGATCGAGGATCAGTTCCCGAAGTTCTGTTGGATCAAAATTGGCTCGACCCGTAGTGCCTGCCGGAATGCCCAACGTACAACAGCAGAGTCGAGATTTTTCGTAGGGATCGTCGATGAGCATCGTACCCGAGTAGGGCGATCCATCGTACCAGAGCTTTACGCCTTGGATGCGAAAGCGGTCGTCGCCATCGCCTGGCTTCCAATCGACGTGGCCGACCTGATGGTGTCGTAGATACGCAACCATGCGGACGGGCAGGTCGTCGCGCCGCGCAAGCTCCTGGAACACGTCCAGCATTTCCAAGGCAACAAACATACCGGGCATGCCAATGGTCGTGAGCCCTGCCCGCGCATAACGCCCGTACTGTTTCCAGATGCCTTCTCGGAGCGCTTCCTTGGACGAATCGTGAAATCGAAGAAAGCGGAGTGCCGCCGAGACTTCTTCTACCTTCCCATTCAATCGGCCATCGGAATCTCGACAGAACCGGCCTCCGCCCGGAGGATCCGGAGACGATTCGTCCACCCCGGCTTCGCGGAGAGCGAGGGAGTTTACAAACAGGGTGTGCATGCTCTGTATCATGACGACCAGCGGGTTTTCCGGTGCGAGTAAATCGAGTCGATGTCGGTCCCACGTGCCTACGTTCTCGGTGAGCATCGGATCAAGTCCGAATGCGAAGAGCCACTCGCCCGGATTTGCCTTCGAGATGGCCTTCCGGAGAGCGGCTTCTACTCCCTCGACTGTCGGGTGCGTAAAGCCGCTCACGTCAATCCACGCGTAACACTGTGCGCAGAGATCGGGGTGAGTATGGGGTTCGATCAAGCCAGGAAGGAGAGTCCGCCCCTCAAGGTCTACGAGCTGTGTATCACTTCCGCGGGATGCAAAAATTTCTTCTCGGTGACCGAGAGCTTGAATATGTTCTCCCGAGATGGCGACAGCCTGAACATCGGAGGCACCCTCTTCCATGGTGAGAATAGGCCCTCCGTAGAGAATCGTATCGGGCGCGGTCCGACTTCGGTTCACGAGAGATTCCTTCCGATTCCCATCGAGATTAACCTAGGGTATAGGACATTCAGGATCGGTTCCGGACCCCAGGCTCAAGGGGGCGCATGATGTCCAATCCCAGGTGAGAGAGTTCGCGTTTGGAACCGGTCAAGCTCCGTGGAGCCGGCCCGACACCGCCACGGGGCTCACTCTAGGGATTTGCATAACGCCCATACTCGCACGTTGTGCCGAAAACTGACTCGCATGCCCTGATCCACATCGCCACTCAGCGTTCGGTTGCGATCCGACTCGGTCCCGCTCAAAACTCGCGTTCCGGGAAAGCGGGGTTTAGCCTTGAGGCTGAGGGAGACTCTCGCCTCGCCTAGCCGGAATGATAAGTCTTTCTCGCAACCTGAAGTTTCTCAAAACTTTCAACTAGCCTTAAATGCTTGTCGATTCCATCAAGTTTCATGTTTGTCGGCGTGAGCCCAAAGAAGCGGGCCTCGCCTGAAACACTCTCCATTGCGTTCTTAAGATTTTCCGCGCCGTACATTCGAATGAGGCTAGGGATGTAGTTTTCAAGGATCAGATCTTCGCCGAGTGTGATGTCCAGAACCGTGTCCAAGGCTTGGTAAAACTTCCTTCGACCGTGCACATTGTCGTTGTAGTGTAAAAACATGCCCACCCATTCCTTCGCGTCTTCATGCTTGCCGAGCGCCAAGAAAATCAGCGCCTTCAGTTCGCAAATCGTACACTTCCCCCATGGAGAGTTTTCGTCGAAGGCGACGCCAATCAAGTCTCGGATTTCCGTATACTCATCAAAATTGCTCTCTTCAAGTTTTTGAAGAAGACTCCAAAGAGCATCGTCACCCAGCGAGTGAATATTCAGGATGTCTGACCTGAAAGCGAGCGCTCTATTTGTGTTGCTCCAAACAAGTTCGTCGGCCTGATAGATCTCCGAATAGCCAGGAACCAAAATTCGGCAAGCAGGGGCACCAAGTTCTTCGTAATCGGCGACGTAGACCTCTTTGCCCAGATCGTTCAGGATGCCCATTAGATAATTGCATTCTTCCTCTGTAGAGCCGGAAAAGTTCCAATCGCAAAATTGGTAGTCGGCGTTTTCCGCAAAGAACCTCCAGGAAACTACACCACTCGAGTCGATGAAGTGCTCAACCATGTTGTTCGGCTCGCGAATGGCAAACTCGTTGAACGTCGGCGCGGGGAGATCGTCCATGCCCTCAAAGCTTCGGCCTTGCATCAATTCGGTCAAGCTTCTTTCAAGGGCAACTTCGAATTGCGGATGTCCCCCAAATGAGGCGAACGCTCCACCGGTCCTTGGGTTCATGATCGCAACGCACATCACAGGAAACTTTCCTCCAAGCGAAGCATCCTTCACGAACACGGGAAAACCCTGTGCCTCTAGTTTTTCGATCCCGGCCACAATTGCCGGAAAGCGTTCAATGACCGCCTTCGGAACATCAGGAAGCGTCAGCTCCTCCAAAATAATCTGCTTTTTGACGGCACGTTCAAAAATTTCAGAGAGACATTGAACGCGAGCTTCGTAGAGAGTATTGCCCGCGCTCATGCCATTGCTGACAAAAATATTTCCGATCAGGTTGGCAGGAATATGGACTGTCCTTTGGTCAGACTGCCGAACAAATGGAAGTGCGCAGATCCCGCGTTCGATCGCACCAGAATTGGTATCCACAAGATGAGAAGCCTTGAGTTCATGCCCCGCGTCGAACACCTCCATGAAGTGTTCGTCCATCAACCCTTCAGGAAGACCGTCATCGGACCCCGGCTGGAACCACTTTTCATTGGGGTAATGAACAAACTCGGCCTTCGCCCGTCCTTCACCGAGGTAGTAGTCATTGTAAAAATAGTTATTACTCATCCGCTCGAGGTATTCTCCGAGCGCGGAGCAAAGGGCTGCGTCCTTGGTCGCGCCCTTGCCGTTCGTATAACACATCGGAGATTCGGCATCGCGAATATGAACGGACCAAACGTGCGGAACGATATTTCGCCATGCCGCAATTTCAATTTTGACCCCAAGCGCCTCGATGAGACCGCTCATCCTAGTGATCGTTTCTTCCAGCGAGCAATCCTTCCCGGGAATTAGGGTTTTGGCCTCGTCGCTAGACTCGCTCTCATAAAAAACGCCGGAGTCTTTGTTTAGCGCGCTGGTCGAATCAATCTCAAACTCCAGGTTGTTTTGAATCACACGCTTTACAGTGCAGCGATCCATCGAGTTGATGATTCCATTCCGATCCTTTTCGGAGATCCCTTCAGGTAGTACTGCATGGATTTTGAATGTCTGCTTGTACCTGTTGTGCGGATCGACAATGTTGTCCTGAATGATACTCATCTCTTCCGTAGGGATGTCTCTAGCGAGGCAGTACGCCTTGGCAAAATAGGCAGCACAGAGTGCGGAGGAGGCTACGAAATAGTCGAAGGGTCCTGGAGCTGTGCCGTCCCCCTTGTATCGAATAGGTTGATCGCTGATAACAGAAAAGTCATCGAAGCGCGCTTCCAGCCTGAGATTGTCGAGAAATCTGACTTCTACCTGCATATCATTTCCTGGGTTGAGTTCATCAAGTCATCAATCATCCGCTCAGGCACATAGCCCGAAGCCGAGGGGCGTATCGCTTCTAGACAAACATCGAGATTCCACGGAGGATTCGCTGTCGGGGGGGGCACACTTTCGACAATGTACCTGTATCGACGTCATGAAGACGACAGACCTAAGGCAGTCCGATCGCTAGACGCTCAAGTAATTTACCATAACGCGAATAGCCGGATTTTCGGCTGGAAGGCTGCTTTATTTTCCGTGCTTAGATAATGCACCGATCTCTATGGCTGTAGTGAATGTTGACGTGTTCCGGCTTGACACCTTTTGGGCCTAATTGGCTCAATCAGGGCAAGGGCCAGATAACGTAGGGTTGCCCTGAGTCCGACTCAACCCAGCAACTTGAACAGTTTTTCGGGCCGGAGACTCCTTAATGCAATTCTCATCGCAGAGTAGAAGTCGGAGAACTACGTCTCGCGCTTTCTATGGCCCTAAGAATTGAAACCAGCAGCCCAAAACTGTCAGGGTCGGTATTCCGAGTCTACGCGGCCGCGTGTTGTATGCACGTAATCGCATCAATGTATCCCGCAGCGCCATAAGATCAGACATGGGAGTTGAGCAATCAAGTTTGATTTCGATTCAACCCGAGAAGAAAACGGTCTTGGTCCCCGCACATCTGGCGACTCATAGGAGATCGACGAGAAAAGAATCTAGTCCGTTGCCAGCTGATTCAGTTAGCGATAGCC
The DNA here is from genome assembly GCA_029268645.1 of Myxococcota bacterium. GTDB lineage: Bacteria > Myxococcota_A > UBA9160 > UBA9160 > UBA4427 > TMED88. Next base: position 685 of record JAQWNI010000279.1, on the reverse strand, counting down.
ACCGCAGATTGAATGCCCTCCGAAGGATCTGGCTACCTTTTTTGAAACCTTACCCTTCAAGAGAGAACAGTGCGCCTACCTAAAAAACACCCCATTCTCGCATTCAAGTAGTCGATCGAAGTGTCGCTTCTCTTCATTGCTGGCGAATCGCTGAAAATCCTTCTCGATTCGGGCTAGACGCTTCATGCGGATCACCTTGTCGATCTGCGTCGTTTCACGTTCCAGCGAGGATTGCTTCTGATTCAGGCGGTCGAGATCGTCCTGCATTGCGACCAGACGCCGGTAATCCGCCTTATCCCGTATCGCTGCTGCGATTTCCGGGGCTCGGGCCTGCATCAGATCTAGAAAGCTACGAGTGTAAGGATGTTGCAGCTTCGGCCAATTGCGCAACAGCTCGCTTTGGAGCCGGCTGGCCATTTCGCGGGATGATTCATAGAGTTTCTGCTGCCTGAGCCCCCCCTCGTCGATGGCTCTCTGTAAACGGCGTTTCTGCGTAGCCAATGCCCAACCGTCCAAGCTAAAACCGTGAACCCTGGCGACATGTTCGGCGATTTTCCAATAGTGGCTTTCGCGGTTCTCTTCATAGCTCCAGCGTAAATACCAAGGTTCCCAGGTCTCGAGATACATCTCGCTGGTTGATCGGGATAGATCTTGGCTTTCACCGGCCATCAGCGCGTAAAGATGG
>JAQWNI010000278.1 GCA_029268645.1 Myxococcota bacterium | reverse complement strand
CCGCGGCTTTGCCCGCGATGACGTGCATCAAAGGTCCGCCCTGCATGCCCGGAAAAATCGCGCTGTTGACCTTCTTTGCGTAGTCCGCGTCGCAAAGAATTAATCCACCCCGGGGGCCTCTGAGGGTCTTGTGCGTCGTGGTCGTCACCACATGGGCAAAGCCAACGGGACTGGGATGAATCCCCGCCGCCACCAATCCTGAAATGTGGGCAATGTCCGCAAACAGAAGCGCACCGACCTCATCGGCAATCTTCCTAAAAGCGGCAAAGTCGATGGTGCGTGAGTAGGCGGTCGCACCACATTGAATCAGTTTCGGTCGATGCTTGACAGCCAATTCCCGTACGGCATCCATGTCGATCCATTCATCAGCTTCGCTCACGCCGTAGGGGACAATGTTGTAAGCCTTGCCCGAAAAATTCACAGGGCTGCCGTGGGTCAGGTGGCCGCCATGATCAAGATTCATCGCGAGAATCGTATCGCCGTGATCGAGCAGCGCTTGATAGACAGCGGCGTTCGCCTGCGAACCGGAATGCGGTTGAACATTTGCGTGGTCGGCGCCGAATAGGCGTTTCGCTCGATCAATCGCCAAGCGCTCAACCTCATCCACTTCCTCGCAACCGCCGTAGTAGCGACGGCCCGGGTAGCCCTCGGCGTATTTATTGGTCAACACGCTCCCGACTGCCTCCAACACCGCCTCCGAAACAAAGTTTTCAGAAGCAATCAACTCAATCGAAAGGCCTTGGCGACGGCCTTCTCGACGGAGAAGCTCTGCGATTTCCGGATCGGAATCATCAAGATAGGGGGTCAAAGATCGCACGCTGACTCCTTGGTTTTTAAACGACGCCCATTCGACGTCTGCCAATCAAAAACGCGCCTTCCCGGCGCTGACCGTTCGGTTCGGGAGTTCAGGGGGAGGAGCCCTCTGGGCGCATCGGCCGTGACAGCTACGGTTGGCGCAGAGAATAGCGAGAACCGCCCGGAATGCGGAGCCGAATCCGCTAACGCGCTGGGCCGGGCCCACCTCAGGCGGGGGTCACCCCCGGCGCTCCCAAGACAAGGGAAACATTCGTCCCCCCGAAGCCGAAGGAATTCGAGAGGGCCACCTCTGCCCGGGAGGGCCTCGCCGTGTGGGCCACATGGTCGAGCGCGCAATCCGGATCTAAATCATCGAGATTAATCGTGGGCGGAAGCACTCCATCACGCAGCGCAGCGATGGTCAAGATCGCCTCCAAAGCCCCAGCCGCGCCGAGCAGATGCCCCGTCATGGATTTGGTCGCCGAGACGGGCAAGGTCTCCACCGCAGAGCCAAAGATCCGGCGAATCGCAGCCACCTCGCTCGCATCGCCCGCCGGAGTACTCGTCGCGTGGGCGTTGAGATAGCCAATGTCTCGGGGTGACAGGTCCGCTGACGCCAGCGCCGCCGCGATACACCGGCTCGCCCCTGCCCCATTGGGATCCGGAGCCACCATATGACTCGCATCGGCGGTCGTCCCGTAGCCAAGGATTCGAGCCAGAGCGGGCACACCCCGTGCTTTCGCCGACTCTGCGGGTTCAAGCACCAAAATCGCCGCGCCCTCGCCGATCAGAAAGCCATCGCGGCCGCGATCAAAGGGCCGGCTTGCCCGCTCGGGTTCATCGTTACGCGTCGAGAGGGCTTTCATGGCGGAAAAACCGGCGACCGCCAGCCCCACGATCGGCGCTTCGACACCCCCGACGATCATGGCGTCAACCTGACCGCGCCGAATCATCTCCGTCCCTTCCCCGATCGCGTGGGAACCGCTCGAGCATGCACTGACGTGGGCGAGATTCGGACCTCTCAGGCCGAAATGAACAGAGATCATGCCGCTTGGCATATTGCTGATCGCCATCGGAATCGTGAAAGGCGAAACCCGTCGAGGTCCCTTTTCAAGCAAAACTCGCTCGTTGTGAAGGAGCGTGTTTAAGCCTCCGATCCCACTGCCCACCGCCACACCGATGCGATCTCGATTGCCCTCATGAATGGGCAAAGCGGCACGCGAGACGGCCTCCTGGCTAGCCTTCAGGGCGAGCAGGACCCCACGATCCATGCGCCGAAGCTCCTTCGCCTCAACCCCTTCCGGAACAATGGCCTCTTCGCACTCCGCCGCGATTTGGCAGGGGTAGTCTGCCGGGTCGAAGCGGGTCACCCGGGTCGCGCCGGACCGACCTGCGCGCGCCCCGGCCCAAGTCGTCTCGAAGTCCGATCCCAGCGGCGAAACGCATCCAAAACCGGTCACGACGACCTCTGTCTTGGAGGTCGATCTAAGACTCACTCGAGTCAGCTCTCCAAACGCTCTTTGAGGTAGGTCACAGCGTCGCCGATCGTCTGCAGCTTCTCGGCGTCCTCGTCGGGAATTTCGACGTCGAAGTTCTCCTCAATGGACATCACCAATTCCACGATATCCAACGAGTCCGCTCCGAGATCGTCGACAAAAGAAGCTTGGATCACCACTTCTTCCTTTGAGACACCCAACTGTTCAACGATGAGGTCGGTGACGCGAGCTTCGAGCGACATGAATGACTCCCAGCGATGGTAGAAACCGAAAATGAAGCATCTGTAGCGTGATACGTTCGGGCGCCGGATGCAAGGGTGGACGAGTTGTTTTGCTCGGATCCAAGCCTTTCCCGGTCCCCCCTCAGCTCACCAGAAATTCCCGAACATCCTCGACGTCTCCCCACTGGGAAAGATTCGCCCGCTGCCCCCGGCGGTCGATCCGGGCCAGCAGCCCTGAGAGCACTCGACCGGCTCCCACTTCGAGGAAGTGCGTCACGCCGAGTTCCTTCATCGAGGCGATCATTTCGGTGAAGCGGACCGGGGCGGTCACTTGCCGGACCAAAATCTCCGCAATCCGGCTGGGGTCGTCATTTGGCTTCGCCTCGACGTTCGTGACAACCGGGGGGGCCATCGCCCCGAAGGCCACCCCCTCCAGCTCGGACCGGAGCTGTCGTGCGGCTGGCGCCATCATTTCGCAGTGAAAGGGAGCCGAAACATTGAGCGGTACCACCCGCTTGGCCCCAAGTTCTCGAGCCATCTCGCATGCCGCAGACACGGCCGCCGCCTCCCCTGCAATGACGGTCTGCTGGGGCGAGTTGTAGTTTGCGGGGGAAACGATTTCGCCTCGCTGGTGCGCCACTTTTTCGCAGGCTTCTCGGACAATCTCAGGTCCGCAGCCCATCACGGCCGCCATGGCGCCTTGGCCCTCGGCCACCGCCTCCTGCATAAAACGACCCCGGGCGTGAACGGTGCGGACCGCATCTTCGAACTTCATCGCGCCGGACGCCACCAAGGCGCTGTATTCCCCAAGGCTATGCCCTCCGAGATAATCGACCTTGAGAGGGCCTGCCTCGGCTTCGAAGCCCCGAAGCAAAGCCATACTGGTGGTCAAAAGCGCCGGCTGCTGAATCTCAGTCCGACGCAGCTCCTCCTCCGGCCCTTCAAAGCAGACCTGGGAAAGGGACCAACCCAGAGCGCGATCGGCTGCTTCAAATACAGCCCGAGCGACCGCGGAAGCCTTGAAGGCCTCGCGCCCCATGCCGACTTCTTGCGAACCCTGGCCCGGAAAAATCAGCGCCAACAAGGCCAATCAGTCCTCGTCCGTCTCAATGACGGTTCGGCCCTTGTAGGCTCCGCACGCACCGCAGATTCGGTGAGGAACCTTGGGCGCTCCGCACTGCGGACATACGCTCTGCGCGGGCGCAGAGAGGGAATCGTGCGAGCGCCGCTTGTCGCGCTTCGCCTTGGAGGTCTTTCGTTTCGGGACTGCCATCTAACTTCTCCCCTTCGAGTCCTTTCGTAAAACGGCTAGAGCCGCGAAAGGTGATTCGGGTCTTTGATCGCTGCAATCACAACTCGCCTGGTTGCGATCCACTCCACACTGCGGACAGAGGCCCGCACAACTTTCCCGACAAACGGGCTGGAACGGCATGGCGAGTGCTGTTGCTTCCGCCAGCAAAGGATCAACCATGATCTCCTTGCCTCGGTACCACCCCACGTCGAGTTCATCGCCCAGATACAATCCAAATTGGTCCAGCATCTCAAGGCCCTCCGGATCCGGCGGTCGCCGGTCCCGAATCGGTTCGAGGGTCACTTCGAACGATCCTTCGACGCCTTGACGATAGCGCTTGAGGCAGCGGCTGCATTCCACATCGATCGCTGCCTCAACGTTGCCCTCAAGCGCAATTTGCTCTCCCCGTGCGCATGCTCGCACGCGGAAGCGAGGCCAGTCGGTCACGGTATAGCCGTAGTCCTCGCCCGCGCCAGTCCACCGCTGCCACCACTCGGCGTCGGCCGTATAGTCATGTTCCGTGGGGGTTTCAGTAACGCGATCAACGGACAGCTTCATAAGAAAAGTCTTTGTT
>JAQWNI010000277.1 GCA_029268645.1 Myxococcota bacterium | reverse complement strand
GCCAGTCCCTCGAAGAAGCAGCCCGGGAGCAAGGCCTTACCCTGGGCAGGACGCCTCTCCTGACACGCAGACCCGACGGATTCATTCTGGGTTTGGGGGCCGCCTCCGATGTCATGGACACAGCTTTTAGACTGGACCTAGACCGCCCCAGCAGTCCGACGGTGCATCGGGTCGGCGATCGGCTCGTCCTCGTTCAGTTGATCGAGCACAACATGCCGGGAGCCGAGGAACTGGATGCGACCGTTGCCCAGATTCAGCCGAATCTGCTCGACGCCAAACGAAATCGCATGATGCAGGACTGGATCGAAGCACAACGCGAAATTCTAGAGGAAAACGGGGACCTGCTCGTGAATTCATCGTTAGTGCTTTCGCCAACGCCTTGAAGTTCGGCGCCTACACGCGCTTTCAAACCGTTCATCCGATTTGACTGAACTATCGCGTGCGATGTGCCACAACCAAGCGGAACCTGTGACGCACTCTCCGCAACCCGCTATGCAAACGCGTCTCGGTTCTGGCGAAGCAATCCCATGAATTCTCCCCGGGTTTTCGGATCGTGCTCAAATTCGCCGCGCAGAGAACTCGTGATTGCGTAACTGTTTTGCTTTTGAACCCCCCGCATCATCATGCAGAGATGCTTGGACTCCACCACGACGCCGACTCCTTTCGGCTGTAGGACTTCCTCGAGGGCTCCGGCCACCTGCGTAGTCAGGCGTTCCTGGACTTGAAGGCGGCGGGCATACATTTCGACCAGCCGAGGAATTTTCGAGAGGCCCACAACGCGACCGTTCGGGATGTATCCCACGTGGATCCGACCGAAGAATGGAACCATGTGATGTTCGCAGAGGCTGTAGAAGTCGATATCCCGCACCAGAACCATTTCATCATAATCGACATCAAACAGAGCGTTGTTCAGAATTTCCAAAGGGTCCATTTGGTATCCCTCGGTGAAAAAACGCATGGCTGCAGCCACCCGCTTTGGGGTCCGAAGCAGACCGTCTCTCGTCGGATCCTCGCCCAGTTCCTTCAGCAGGGACTCAATCAGGGGCTCGACAGGGTCAACAGCTTCACTCATTCAATTTCTCCCGATTCAGCAGAATTTCTCCGGGTCTCGACGACCCGAACCTGAGCTACGTGGGCAGAACTTCGATTCGCAACGGCTTCGGACAGAAGCCCTTCAAAGACGAGCGCCATGTTCTCCGCGGTCGGTACGATTGTTTCGAAGGGACTTTCTTCATTCAACATTCGATGCGCGTATCGCGCACGAATCGTCTCTTCAAAAATCTCAGCCAGCACGCCCGGTACAATGATCTGACCGGTCTTTGAGTCAATCGGGCCAGAGACCGCAACCTCGACCGAATAATCGTGGCCATGACCCGCAGGGTTTGCGCACTTCCCATAGATCTGGCGATTTTTATCAGCTGAAAATGCAGGCTGTGCGAGCACATGGGCCGCCGGGAACTGAAACCGCGTCGTCACGATGATCACGGCTGCTCTCTGATCACATCGACCCAATGTTCGGGAGTCGCATAAAGCCGGATACGACTCAAGAGTCCGTCGGGTAACGCCTCGTCTAGAAGTCGAAAAACCACCGATGCGAAATTTTCAGGCGTCGGCGGCGTGTGGACAAAAAAATCCGTATCCGCGTTGAGGTCCCGGTGATCGAATCGAGCCATGATCTCTTTTTCAGCCACGGCCTTTAAATGCGTCAAATTGACCACCATACCGGTCTCGGGATCAGGAATCCCGGCGACGGTGATCTCGAGCTCGTAGTTGTGCCCATGCTGCCGAGCCTGGGCTCCGAAGCGCTTCAGATTCTCCGCCTCGCTCAAATCTTCGAGCCAATAGCGAAGTGATGAGGAGAAATGAATGGATCGGGTCACCCGCAGCACGTCTGCATCCTTCTGGTAAAGAGCCTTGAAGGGTAGCAGCGGGGATCCCCCTGGCCGCTTGACAGCGGAGGCGGCCTAGAAGGTCCTCATCAATCCCCGCACAACGCCGCGAATTTGTACATCTGAGGCCGGGACCTCGATCGGCTGCATCGAAGAATTCGCGGGGACCAGCTCAACGCGCTCACCCCGCCGATAGAAGCGCTTCAGGGTGGCCTCGTCGCCGCCCACCAACGCCACCACGGTCTCGCCATTGCGCGCCTCGTCGCGACGCTCGATCACGACGACATCTCCGTCACAAATCTGATCTTCGATCATCGAATCGCCCCGAACCCGGAGGGCAAAGGTTTGCCCGGGCCGCCCCACCATTTCCATCGGAACGCCGATCGATTCGCCTCCCTGCTCGATGGCCTCAATGGGGTGCCCCGCGGCAACGGTTCCGAGCAAGGGCACAGCGGACCCGCCCTCCTCCGCCGAAGGAGGGACCGGCTCGAGGGAGCGGGAGCGATTCCAGGCCTTTCGGAGAAAGCCCTTGGCGACGAGATGCTGGACGTGCTTGTGGACTGTCGCCACAGAGGCCAAGCCAAAGCGTGAACCAATCTCCTCAAGGCTGGGCGAATAGCCATTGGATTCAACGAATTCACAAATGAAGTCGTAAATTTCTCGCTGCCGTCGCGTCAGGGCCATCCAACCTCCGTCGGACCCTCGCCTTAGCCCGGAAACAACCCGTGGGGAGCGAGGATCTTCGTCTTTGTTTCGCTTCATCAAGAGGTTCGCGAAACCAAAGCGAAAGTGCAAGCACCCAAAGTTGGCCCGGAATAAAAAAAATGAAGGCATTGGCTTGACCCTCGGCCTCGCCGGCCTAGATTGCGACCGGTTTGGCAGTCGGGGGCTCCGTCTGCCAAATCACCGATGGGTCGGCGTTTCACCCCGAGGGTGGCCCCGCCCGATTGGAGCGTCCTGCAATGGCCCAGGGGCTCGCACCCCGTGGTCCACGGAGGACGTCAAACCGTGAAGTGAAACCCAAACCGCGAAGAAAGAAGGAAATGGATTCATGAAGATCCGTCCGCTCCAGGATCGCATCCTGGTCAAGCGCGTCGACGAAGAAGAAAAGACGGCTGGCGGGATCATCATCCCCGACACCGCCAAGGAAAAGCCTCAAGAAGGAAAGGTCGTTGCCGTCGGCAAAGGCAAGACCGACGATGATGGCAATTCCATCCCGCTCGAGGTCAAGAAAGGCGACAAGGTGCTGTTCAGCAAGTATTCCGGCACTGAAGTCACGATCGAGGGCGCGGAACACCTCATCATCCGCGAGGACGACGTCCTCGGCATTCTTGATTAGTCAGTCACTAGGAGAACGAAACTAAAGATGTCCAAGGAAATCCTCTTCGATCAAGACGCCCGAGGCAAGATCCTCGAGGGCGTCGACGGACTCGCTAATGCGGTCCGCGTGACGCTGGGGCCCAAGGGTCGCAACGTCGTCATCGAAAAGAGCTTCGGCTCACCGACTGTCACCAAAGACGGTGTGTCGGTCGCCAAAGAAGTCGAATTCGAAGACAAGTTTAAGAACATGGGCGCCCAGATGGTCAAGGAGGTTGCCAGCAAGACCTACGACGTCGCGGGTGATGGAACCACGACGGCAACGGTGCTCGCGCAAGCGATCTTCCGAGAGGGCAGCAAACTCGTGGTCGCCGGCATGAACCCGATGGATCTGAAGCGTGGCATTGATGCCGCCGTCAAGTCCATCAGCGAGCAACTGGGCAAGCTCAGCAAGCCCACCCGAACCGCTGAAGAGATCGCCCAAGTGGGCACAATCTCAGCCAACAGTGACCCCACCATCGGCCAGACCATTGCGGACGCAATGGACAAGGTCGGCAAGGAAGGTGTGATCACAGTCGAAGAAGGCAAGAGCCTCGACACTGAACTCGACGTCGTCGAGGGCATGCAGTTCGATCGTGGTTACCTTTCGCCTTACTTCGTCACCGATCCCGAAGCGATGGAGGTCGTGGTCGAAGAGCCGTTGGTGCTCCTTCACGAAAAGAAGATCAGCAACATGAAGGACCTCCTGCCCCTGCTCGAGCAAGTCGCTCGTGCCGGTCGTCCGCTGTTGATCATCGCCGAGGACATCGAAGGTGAAGCCCTCGCGACCCTCGTGGTCAACAAGATCCGCGGCACGATCAATGTTGCCGCCGTCAAAGCCCCGGGCTTCGGCGACCGCCGCAAGGCAATGCTTCAGGACATGGCGGTTCTCACCAGCGGCCAGGTCATCGCCGAAGAGCTCGGGCTGAAGCTTGAGAACGTCACGGTCAAGGACCTCGGCAAGGCCAAGCGAGTCGTCATCGACAAGGACAACACCACGATTATTGGTGGAGCCGGGTCGAAGAAGGACATCGAAGGCCGATGCCAAGAAATCCGCAACCAGATCGATTCCACTAGCTCCGACTACGACCGTGAGAAGCTCCAAGAGCGACTCGCCAAGCTCGTCGGCGGCGTGGCTGTCGTGAAGGTGGGCGCTGCAACCGAGACCGAGATGAAGGAAAAGAAGGCTCGCGTCGAAGACGCCCTTCATGCCACTCGGGCGGCCGTCGAGGAGGGCATCGTCCCCGGCGGCGGTGTCGCTCTGCTCCGAGCGCAAAATGCGCTCAGCTCGCTGAAGCTCCCCGAGGAGCAGCAGGCGGGTGTCAACATCATCATGCGCGCCATTGAAGCGCCGATGCGCTTCATCGCCGAGAACGCGGGGATCGAAGGCTCGATCGTCGTGGACAAGGTCAAGGGCCAAAAAGGCCCCAACGGCTTCAATGCGGCCACCGAAGAGTACGGTGACCTCATCAAGGCCGGTGTCATCGACCCGACCAAGGTCGTTCGAACAGCGCTGCAGAATGCCGCGTCGGTGGCGGGCCTCCTGCTCACCACCGAGGCCATGATCGCCGAGAAGCCGGACGAGAACGGCGGCGGCGGCGGCGGCATGCCCCCGGGTGGCGGAATGCCCGGCGGAATGCCGGGGATGATGTAAGACCAATCGGTCGAATTCGTCCCCAAGCAGTCCAAGCCCCCCGCCGCGAAGTGCGACGGGGGGCTTTCTGCGTGAGCGGGCTCCCCGTCCGAAGCGCTCCGACCACTTTCTCGCACGCGGACTGAACAATGTTAAATGCCTTCGGCCTTCCAACGATTGCCTACGGCACCCCTTCTCGGCCGATGATAGAGTCGCCGTCTTGGACAGGAGCCGAGCGATCCAATCGTCAACGACGTGGCCGCATCGCGAAGCCTTGGCCTGGGCCATTTAAGGGAAAAGAGGAGAACGAGGGATGGACGATTTCAAAGGCAAGGTCGCGGTGGTCACGGGTGGAGCCGGAGGCATTGGAAAAGCGCTCGTTCGCGCACTCCTCGCCGAGGGCGCTCGCGTCGTAGTTGGCGATGTCGAGAACAATGTGCTGCAAGAGACAGTCGCCGAACTCGGAGAAACGGGCGGAGACATCTCTGGATTCCAAACCGATGTCTCGCAGTTTGAATCCGTCAATGCCCTCGCCGATTACGTCTACGAAAAACACGGCGCCTGCCATCTCCTGTTTAACAACGCAGGGGTCGCCGCTCCCTCTGCAAACATCTGGGAAACCACTCCCAACGACTGGCGCTGGGTGCACGGTGTCAACATTCACGGCGTCGTGTACGGCATCCAAGCTTTCGTGCCGCGCATGATTGCCGGAGGCGAAGCGGGCCATATCATCAACACTTCTTCCGGCGATGGTGGGATCTCCCCCCTTCCCTACCAGAGCGTTTACGCCTCCAGCAAGGCGGCTGTCTCGACCCTGACAGAATGCCTGGGTGCTCAGTTGGAAACCGAGGGAACCCAGCTTCGCGCTTCGATTTTTTACCCTTCTGGAGGGCTACTCGAAACGGGCATCTGGACGACGGCTCGAAATAGGCCACAGGAACTCGCCCGCGAGGTCGAAGCCGCGCCCGCCCCTTCCATCGAAGACTTCAAGGAAGCCGCCAAGAACGCGGGCATGGAACTCTCCTTCCAAGACCTCGACGACTTGGCTCGCCATGCGCTTCAAGGAATCCGGGAAGGCCAATTCATCATCATGTTCGGACATGCTGAAACGGAAGCCACCCTATCCGATCGCGCTGCCCGGATCGGACGCGGAGAGCTTCCCTTCGACCTTCAAGCCCTGCCCATGATGTAGGTCACAGATAGCCACCTTCACCGGCTCAGCCCAACCGATCAGAAATTTTCATAAAAGAAAAGGATCTGCTGACTGCCGGTGCGCTCCGGCAGCGAGCGGGCTACCGCCCGTGCGCGATCAACCAGGCCGCTTTGGCCTTTGGCTCTTCGGAGGGGAGCCCTTGCACGCGCCAAAGTCGCCCACGCCTGATCGGGTTTGCCCGCTGCGGCAGCCGCTTCAGCGCGCAGCACATAATCCTCTGGTCGAGCGCCTCGAGCCAAAAGGAGGTCAACCAGTTCCCGCGCCTCCTCGGCACGGGCAGAGTCACCCGAAGCGATCCTCCACCCAACCCGCATGCGCGTGGCCTCTTCGAACAACATGTTATTGGCATCGATCGCAGCCAGTGATTCTTCAAACTCCGAAACGTCTGGGTCCGAATTCGTGCGCGCTCGAAGCCACGCCTGGACAAAGGCCCACTCGGTGGCAGTGACGTCGGCCTCCGTGACCTGGTCGGGCCGGGTCAAAATCCAGCCCGCCCGCGCCTCGCGATCCTCCGGCGCGAGCGCCCGAGCTCGGTCAAACGAACGGGCCGCTCGCATCGTTCCGCCCTGCTCGTAGGCGACAAAACCAGCCGCCGTATAACGCTCTGCCCCATCCAATCCCGCGAGCAGCTGAGCTGCCCGGGACTGCGCACGGGTCTTAGATAGACGTTGCGCCAAAGCCGCCGACTCCCAGGGTTGATCAAGCTCGGAGAGGGGGTCGTGCTCGGCCAGCATGGCCACGACGCCTTTTCGATTTTCAGCAGGGTCTCCGATCCGCCAAGCAGAAGTCGCCAATAAATTGTGGTTATCAGTATTGAGAGGCGCGCCCTCCCCCGCCGCCTTTGTCCCTTCAGAGTCAAGGGATAGAGCCACCGCCACATGCTCGGGACGCAGCACACCCACGCGAGCAAATTGTTCTGGAGCCAAAGCCAGGGCTTCCGAAACGGTTTGAGATACGTCAAGAGGAGTCTTGGACGCCACGAAAAGCAAAGCGGGCTCGAAAGGCTGGTAGGTTTGAACGTAGGGAAAAACCTGATTGAGCGTACTCAGAAGCGAGCGAACGAGGGCTTCGTCCACGAAAGCCAACCCAATCCATTGAACAAAAACGCCATCCGGCGTCAAACGTTCTTTGACCAGCTCGAAAAACTCTTGAGTGTAGAGATGAGAAGCGCCCGACGTCCAGGGGTGAGAGGGCTGAGAAACAATGCCGTCATACTGCCGGTCCGTCAGCATCAATGCCCCTCGCGCATCGCCATAAAGCAGAGAAACACGGGGGTCGGCCAAAGGGTCTCCGTACATTCTCCGATTAGCCAGCAGGCGATTGGCGCGAACGACCTCGGGTTCAAGTTCAATCACATCCACGCGCTCAAGACCCGGCGTGATCGCACCCGCTGTGTTGCCTCCGCCCAGGCCGATCACCAGGAGAGATTTCGTATCGGGTCGATTCAAGACGGGGAGTAAAGAAAGCCATTGAGCTGGATGGAATGAATCGGGGGGGTTAAAGGGTTTCTCGATCGTCGACTCAGGCAATCCATTGGTCATGAGCTTCCAGCCAAAACCATCACTCTTCAAAACCACCGTCGCCAAACGCCCCACTGCTGCAAAGGCCAAATCCCCTTCGCGCACTTGATCGGAGAGAGAAGACTGAAGAAACAAGCCTGTCGGGATCGTCGGAGGCCAGGCCCAGATCATCGCGGCCATCCCCGCCGCGGCCCCGAGGAAAAATTTGCGGGGAAGGGGTTGGACAAGCAACGCCCATACGGCCAGTCCGAGATTGGCCACAACGCCCACCAACACTGACCCTTCAAAGCCAATCTCCGGCAGTAGAAAAAATCCCGCTGCGATGGAGCCCACGATGGAACCCACCGTATTCCACGCGTACACCCGGGCACTGGCCCGGGCCGCCGCTTCGGCGTGGGGGGCATGCAACCGAACCGCAAACGGAAACGTCGCGCCGATGCAAAGCGTAATGGGAAGAAGCAGAAGGATTGCCACAGCGGACCCACCCAGAAGGTCCGTAGGCGAAGCCCGAAAGCTTTGGGCCAGCATCGGCAATTGGTTGGCGAAACCAAAAACAAGCCATGCAAAAAACGCGGTTCCCAGCTGCGCCACTACAAATCCGGCGGCGGCGTGGCGACGCGAGCGGGCCCAGCGAGCCGCAATCGCGCTCCCCAGAGCAATTCCGATCAAGAAACTCGCCAGCATGGTGGCGAACGCAGCCGTGCTGCCTCCGAGAACAAATCCCAGCAGGCGAACCCATACCACCTCGTATACGAAGGAGATCGCACCGGAAATTGCAATCGCCGCCAGGATCCAACTGGAGGTCAGGCCCGCACTCAGTCCTGGCTCTTGCACCGGAGGCGCTCGACGCGCGAGAGCCGCGGCGGCTCCGAACACCACAAGGTTAGCCGCCACCCCGTAGTACACCGTTTCTCGCAATCCGAAAGCAGGCAACAACAAAAACGCGGCGGTCAAAGTCCCTGCGATGGCGCCAGCGGTATTCGTCGCATACAAGAGCCCGATGCGGGGTCCGATCTGCTCATCACTGCGGACGGCATGTCGGGCTAGAAGCGGCAGGGTCGCGCCCATTAACGCGGTACACGGAACCAACACGATGAAGGTCGCCAACAGATGAAAGAGCGCCGTGGCGAGGCCGACGGTTTCCGGGGGGGCGTCGAGCCCCCCCAGCCACCGCAGATAGAAGCCTGTCACAAAACGAATGCCGAAAGGAACCGCGAGGGCTGCGACCGCGATCGCTAACTCGATGACCCCATAGGCGAGAACCGGCCTCCTGAGCCTCGGGGCGAGCCGAGCGGCAAGCCCCGCCCCAAAGGCCAGGCCTCCCATGTAGGCCGCAAGAACTGCCGAAACGGCCAGCTCCGAGGTGCCGAAGACAAAGGCGAATTCGCGGGTCCAGGCCGTTTCGTACACCAAGCCGGCAAAGCCTGACAAGAAGAAGCAGACCAGAAGGAGATAGAAACGAATGTCCATGATGAGTCGATGAACTCTCTTCCAGGCACCGCGCGAACGGTCGTCACATCAGACACAGCGATGATCGCCAGACTAGCAGGCACATCGAGGCCTTCGGCACAGAGAAGACCAAACGAAATGACTTGGATCGTGCGCCGGCGAGCACTAAGACTGCGCTCACAAAGCTTGCCCCCCGCGGGTCGGAGGGGCCTGGGAAGCCTCAAGAGGATCAGCTCTTCGATGCTGATACGGCTCAGCCCGATCAGCTGATTGGGGCGCGCTCAGTCGGCCAGGTCTTCAAGTGGGTATCAGCCCCGCGGACCGGAAGTCCGGGGTCATCGTCGTGCTGATCCACTTGAGACGTCTGGACGCTGGACAACGCCCCACCCATCTCCTCTCGAAGCTCGAGGCAGCTGGAGCAAATGCCCCAGGTCGTCAGTTCCGCCTCCCCGGACCGGGCCCAGGTCTCACGGGCCAGCTCAGCCCCGCACCAGGCACACACCCTCCGGCAGACTGCGGACTGCCGGTTCTCCCCCGTCGTCTCGGACTTCGGCCGGGGTGAGTCCGAAACCGACGGGGGAGCGGGGCTCTTGCACCTCTTAGGGGGGGTGGGGGATTCGCTGGCCATGTACACAGACTACTGGGAAGGCTCCGGCTAAATCCTGAGTAGAAGATCAGCAATTCCTGAGTGAACCCAAAAAATCGCTCAAGCCTTACGCTCGATGGGGGCAATTCACATCAGTTGCGGAGGTCTTCTAAAAGCTTTCCCGAGCGAGCAGCGATTGCCTTGATGCCTCGCTCACGAGACTCGGCCAAGCAGGGACGCAAAAGCTCCCGCGCCTCAACCCGCGCCGCATGGCCTTGCCCGGACAGGGCCGTCGCCCAATCCAGTCGGGTGTGCGCAACCCAGAGATGGGACCCCGTCGCCCGATTCGCGTCGACGGCATGCGCGAAGTGATAACCCGCCATGCCGGGCTCGCCGAAGGTCAGGGCCAGTCGACCGAGAAACCGTGAAACTGAGCCCAAGTGAAGGCATCCCAAGAAGAGGTTCACATAGTTTTCCGCGTAAGGGAGCATTCGTTCGTACAGGATACGGGCGCAGCCATCGTCTTCGACCATGACCGCCGTCTCGGCTAGGGCCGAAAGCACATAGAGATACGAGTAGTCGACCGACAAACCCATGAGTTCTGTCTCAACGGCGCCCTTCAGAGCGTCGCGCGCGCGATCGGGTTGGCCCAACTCGGCGTCGATCATCATGTGAAGAACGCGGAAGGCAACGTGGGGCGAATCGTGCTCGCGCAAATGCTGAACTTCCGATACTCGGCCCTGTTCGCGGCGCAGCCAAAAAAGCTGCGTGGCGAAAGTCCCGATCACCAGCGGAGTGGTCTCGTCGCGTCGGTGGGCAAAACTCTCCATCACCATCCGTTCCGCCGATCCAAATCGCGCCTCCGCCATAGCGCGAGCGGCCCGAACGGTGAGCCCATACCAGCGACCCGACCAAAGCCTTTCTCGATCGACGGCAGCATCATAGGCAGCCAGCTCCCGATCGGCCGCATCCATGTCCCCCGCCTCAAGGGCCGTGTGCAGCCTCCACCGATACGCGAACAAACCGATCTCCGCGAGCCCTTGGTCTGAGGAAATGCGGAGCAATTCGTCGGCATCCTGAACCCTTCGTTCACCTTTACTCGGTCCGGAAAACGCTGCACAACGAAGATTCAGGGTTTCGAATAGGGCCCGATTATCGCCCGACTCCCGCGCCATCTCGACAGCCACATCATGCGGGTTTGGCGCACCATCTTCAGGCTTGGCTCCTTGGCGCTGATAAGCAAGCTGCGCCATCAGTCGCGCACGAACCGACGTCGTCCCGTGATCGCCGAGCGCCGCAATGGCTGCGCTCAGAACTTCAATCATTTCCCGATCTCGGGGCCCGGTCTGTAGAGAAGTCGACGCCAACGCCAAGGCCACCCGAATCAATGCATCGGGTTCATCGAGTTCCTGCGCGATCCGAGCGGCTCGAATCAATGAGTCTCGGCCCCTTGGGTCCGCGACACGCGCATCAAGCCGCGCCCCGCCCAGACCAATCAAGAAATCACAGCGGCGGGCCGGATCGGGCTGGTCCATCCGGTCAAGGGCATCCAAGGCCATTCCATAGAACTTGGCGGCCTCATCCCAGGCGCCGAGAGAGGCTGCTTGCTGCGCCGCTTTCTCTGCCCAATCACTGGCTCGAGCCGAAGCCTTGTCATCGCCCACACGCATGTAGTGATCAGCCAAGACGCCAGGAAGACGCTCCGCAGCCCGAACCGCGTCCGAATCGAGAATCTCGGCGGCGCGCCGGTGAGATGCCTGACGCTGAGCCATCGGCAAACTTCCGTAGAGCGTGTCGTGAAGAAGTCCGTGGACAAATTGATATCGGTCAGACTCTTCGATTTTCTCGCGAATAAAACCCATTTGGGTCGCTTCAGTCAGTCTTTCGGCGAACTCTGCGGGCTCGTCGCCGAGGAACAAAGCCAGAAGCTCCAAACTCCATTCACGCCCCAAGACTGACGCTTGCAGCAGTAAATTACGACAGGGCAGGCTCAAGCGACTCAGACGCCGCAGCACGACGTCCCGAACGGCAGGGGGAACTTGGGTGACCCAACTCGCTTGCAGTGGGGAATTTTGAACGTTCTCCACCTGAAGCAAGCTCACAATCTCACGAATGAAGAAAGGGTTTCCTTCGCTGCGCTCGGCGATCGTGTCCACCCAATCGGAGGAGAGCTCGACGCCGATCAATTTGGCAACGAGAACTCCGGTGTCTTGCCTCGACAGGCCCTCGATCGTCATCCGGCCACCGGGGTAGTTATGGGCGATCTCGGCCAGCGTCTCTGGCAGCAAGCCATCGGGCGGACCGTTGTGATCGCGCACGGTCACAATCAGCAGCAAAGACATGTGCCGTATTTCTGGGGCCAGCAAGCTCAGGAGGCGGAGCGACGCCTGATCGGCCGCCTGGAGATCATCCAGCATCAACAGCACTGGGGATCGCGCGGTCAGCCGACTGAGATACAGACCCACGTTGTCCACAAGACGAAAACGAGCCGGGGCCCGCGACTCAATCGCCTTATCCTCCCCATCCGACCCGTCTCCGAGCGCATCGGGAAAGAGCGACATAATCTGATCGAGACCCGACCCCAAATCGCGCAGTGACTCATCCCGTTCGCATTGCACGGCCAACTTGCGAATCAACGTAGACCAAGGTGAGTAAGCCGCTGTTCCTTTTCGCCCCTCACACGCTGTCGTCGCCACCAGAGCTTCCCAGCTCTGAGCGCGGCGCTGGACTTCGTCGAGGAGCCGGGTCTTGCCCTGTCCCGCCTCGCCGGTCACGACCAGAATGCCACCCTCACCTTGCGTCGCTTTTTGAAAAGCGCGTGTTACGCGCTTTAGGGAGGCCTCGCCGCCCACGAAATCTCCGCCCACCCCGGGGGCCAATCCATCGGGACCATCCGTCTGGGCGATAGGGTTGGCAGGCCTTGTATCTCCTTCGACAACAGGCGCAACAAAGCGATACCCGCGACGCGCCACGGTTTTGATCGCCCAAGCCCGGGCGGCGGAGTCGTTTAAGGCGGTTCGGGCCGCATGAATCGCTGTGGTGAGAACGCCTTCGCTCACCGAGGCGTCGCCCCACAGATCATCGAGGAGCTCTTCCCTGGGCACCACCCGGTCCCGGGATTCGATCAAGTGCACGATCACGTCCAGCACTTTTGGCTGAACGTCCACCTCGACGGGCCCGCGACGAAGTTCTCTTCGCTTGGGATCGACCTGAAAGGCCCCGAATCGATATTGCGCTATCTGGCTCGACATCACTCATGCCTTTCGAGAGCAAGCTGCCTTCGCTCACAACCAGGCTGTGCTGCAATTCTCTCAGTCTAACGCTCGAATTCGAAGCGTGTCGTGGGGCGGCCCGCCGCCCCCCCCACGGGTATCGTGTCTAAATGGGCGAATGCGACCCAACTTCTTGAATCGACTCAGGTTTACGCAGAGCGCCTGAATTCAAAACAGGCCCCGATTGGCTTTACAGCCGGGGCTCAAAGCGGGACCGTCTTGGGGCCATGGGTCGAGCACACGGCCAGGATTCCGATCACCCAGGCGCGATGCCTTCTGCTTTTGATGGGAGACACCATGTACCCGCACCTTTTCTCTCCGCTTCAAATCGGCGCCTTGGAAATCAAGAACCGCATCGCCATGGCTCCGATGGGGGTCGAGATCATCGACGATGATGGCGAGGTACGTGAACGCGTCATCCGCTATTACGAAGAGCGCGCCCGCGGCGGAGCCGGACTCCTCATCACCGAAGTCTGCGCAGTGGCCTATCCGCGCGGGGCCACTTCGACTCATCAGATGGCGATTTCCGATGACCGCTATCTGCCTGGGCTCCGCCAGTTGACAGACCGCGTTCATCGCCATGGTGCCAAGATCGCGGTTCAGCTTGTCCACCACGGAAAAGTCTCCCGAGTCGACACCAAACAGGATCGACCCCTTCTCGTCCCTTCGGAGCCTACCTTTCACGGTGTCATGGACCTCGCCAACGATCTCTCAGCCGAAGAAATTGGCCTGCTGATCGGCGCTTCCGGAGGCGTTCCCAAATTGCATCCGGCGACTAAGCTCGACATTGAGCAAGCGATAGAGGACTTCGCGGATGCCGTAGCTCGGGCGCGAGAAGCGGGCTTTGACGCCGCCGAAATACACGGAGCGCATGGTTACCTGATCTCTAGTTTCCTTTCTCGAGCCTGGAACTTACGTGAAGACGAGTATGGGGGGTCGATCGAAAATCGGTCTCGACTCCTCTGTGAAATCCTCAAAGCGTCCAAGGCCAAGGCCGGTCACGACTTTCCGATCTGGTGTCGCTTGGATGCCCTTGAGTACCGAACTCCCAACGGAATCGTCTTTGAAGATGCCCTGCGCGCGGCAGAACTGGCCGTCGAAGCGGGCGCCGACGCGATTCATCTGAGCGCGTACCAAGACTCCACCTCCGGGCCCGGCTTCACCGAGGGCACCTTGGTTCACACCGAGGCCAAACACGTAGAACACGCCGCTCAGGTTCGAGAACGGGTCGGGGTGCCCGTGATTGCCGTCGGTCGAATTGAGCCCAGTTTGGCCGAAGAGTTGATCGCAAAGAACCGGGTAGACGTCATCGCCATGGGGCGAAAGATGCTCGCGGATCCCGAGTTGCCAAAAAAACTCCAGCAGGGAACTCCGGAGGATGTGCGCCCTTGCATCTACTGTTACACATGTGTCGCCCAAGCCTTCTTTGACCGGCGGGTTCGCTGCAGCGTAAACCCGATCACGGCCAACGAAATCGACTTGGCCGAGGCGGCCCGAACCCCTGCACAGCGCAGCCAACGCGTGGTCATCGCGGGGGGCGGCCCGGCGGGCCTCGAAGCGGCGCGGGTGGCCGCGGCTCGGGGCCATCAAGTCACGCTCTTCGAACAAAGCCGCCAACTTGGCGGCACCCTGCGCTTCGCCGCCCTCGCCTACGAGCCCAACGAACGCCTCCTCAACTGGCTCGAAAGACAGGTTCTCGCCTCAGGCGTCACCCTTCGTCGAGGCGAAGCGCTGGGTCTGGAACAGATCCGAGCCCTACAGCCCGACACCGTCATCGTGGCCACAGGCGCTCGGCGCGAACCCAGTGCCTTGCCCGGCGCCGATCGTGACCATGTCTTCGACGGTGACGACCTGCGCGCCTTACTGGCTGGATCGGGGGAAACCGACGCCGGCCAGAGGGTCGGCCTTTTCGGTCGCCTAGCGATTCGGGCCGGTCACTGGATCGGAGCCACTCAAAGCCCGCGTCGTCTACGAACGTTATCGAAACGCTACATGCCGATCGGGCGCAAAGTCGTGGTCATCGGAGGCAATCTCGTCGGCTTGGAACTCGCGGAATTTTTCGCGGAGCGAGGCCGACAAGTCACAGTGCTGCACGAAGGGGACGTTTTAGGGCAAGCCCTCGCCCACCCCCGCCGCTGGCGCCTGCTGGAGGACATCCGAAACGAAGGCGTCGAACTCTTCAAGGCCGTCCAGATCGAAGAGATCGAAGAAACCAGCGTTCGCTATCGAAATGGCGATGACACTTTCCAGGCTGAAGCCGACACAGTGGTCCTCACAACGGGCTTGGCCGAGAACCCCACTTTGGCAGACGAACTCAAACACGAAGGCCTTGAACCCATTGTGATCGGGGACTGCTCCGGAGTCGGCTACATCGAAGGCGCCATTCACGAAGGCTTCCGAGCCGCGCTCGCCTTGGGTACCCACGAGGCGGCCGACAGCTGATCAGCCGAACCGATTCCTCATGCCTTCACGGGTTTTCGCGGAGGGCGGAGCAAGCCTTCCTGGGCGACGGTGGCGAGATGGGCCCCGGCCCGGTCAAAAACACGGCCCGTCGCCAACCCACGCGTCCCAATCATGCCATGCCCTTCCATATCCAGAAGAACCCAGTCGTCGGCTCGCCCCGGACGATGAAACCACATCGCATGGTCGAGGCTAGCGCCCTGGCCTTCCTCAGCCTGTGCCCCCTCTGGGAGCGAAGCGTGAATCGCCGTCATCGGGTTCAGATCCGAGAGATACGCCAACGTGCAGGGCTGAACCCGAGGGTCCAGATTATCCAGGGCGGGATAACGCGCCCACATCCGAGATCGCGGTGGGGCATGCGACGTCTCTACATCGACCCGCAAGGCGCCCGCGTCATACTCGGACGCCTCTTGTTCGGGGTCGGGCAACCCGGCCGGCAACGAGGTTGACTGCGTCTCTCCGCCTGCCTCTTTGACCTGGAAGGAACAGGCCAAGGTCAAGATGGCTCCGGCGCTTTGCCGAGCAACGACGCGGCGGGTGGAGAACGAACGTCCATTTCGAACCCGATCGACTTCATACCGAACCGGCTCTTCAAAATTGCCGCCGAGAATGAAATAGGTATGAAGCGAATGAACGATGTACTCAGGCTTCACACTTTGAATCGCCGCCCAAAGCGCCTGGGCAACAACCAGCCCGCCAAAAATTCGACCCCAGGAATACCTGGGGCTTTCCCCGACATACGTATCCGGACCGTGGGGTTCTAGTTCAAAAACCCGGCTGAGGTCGAGAGACTCCTGATTCTCCATTTTGATCACCCTCTGACTGAGTGCGGAAACGAACCCGCTTTCGCTAGAGCATTTCCTCCGCGAGCAATTCGAGGGCTTCGACCTGGGTCGTCCCTACCATCATGGTATCGACATGGCGCCGCGCGCCGGCCTCTCGCCAAGACTGCAGTCGGTCACGAATTCGGTCTTTCGGACCCACCAAGTGAACGGCATCGACCAATTCGTCGGGCACCGCGGCCATCGCCTCCATTTTATTTCCATCCAAGAATAGATCCTGAATCTTTTCAGCTGCTTCTTCGTAACCGAGCCGTTTGGTCAAGTCGTTGTAGAAGTTCTTGTTCCGGGCCCCCATGCCACCAATGTAGAGGGCCAGCTGACCCTTGATCGGCATGCGTGCCTTTTCAATTTCATCGCTGATGATCACCGAAACAGCCGGCGTGATCGCAAAGTTCTCCAGGCTCTTCGAACCCGAAGCTTTCGCGAAGCCTGCCTCGACATGTTGGACATAGGTCGTTTCCGCTTTGTCGGGATCCAGCATTGACGGAAAAACACCATCGGCCACTTCACCCGCGCAGCGTAAGCCGTTCGGACTAATCGAAGCGGTATAAATGGGAATGTCGGGATTTCCGTGAAGAATGCTTTTAATTGGCTTCCCAAGACCCGAGGCGCCTTCGGCCTGAGTGGGAATATCATAGATCTCTCCATGAAATTCGAGAGGCGCCTCTCGGGCAAAAATCTGGCGCAAGATCTGGATGTACTCTCTGGTTCTCGTCAGGGGTTTGCCATAGGGAAGACCATGCCACCCCTCGACGACTTGTGGGCCTGAAGGGCCCAGTCCGAGAATGAAGCGCCCCCCGGAAAGATGGTCCAGCGTCATCGCCGTCATGGCCGTCATCGCCGGGGTCCGGGCGGGCATTTGCATGATGGCGGTTCCCACCTTGATGCGTTCGGTCTGAGCCAACACCCAGGTGGCGGTGGTCGCGGCATCATTCCCGTAGGCCTCCGCTGTCCATGCCGAATCAAAACCCAACTCTTCAGCCCGACGCACGAGGGCCAGATTGACGCGGGCTTGAGGTCCGAATGAGGCCGCTGTGATACCCAACTTCATGATTTTCTCCTGACGAATCGTGATCGAGCGCGACCGGACCATCGCACATCGGTCTCTAATCCGGGACCCCAACCGACCTCCCGGATCCGGGAAAAAGGGCGCCCATGCAACCCGAGAAGACCCGAACGTGCGACGTCAGCTCGGACCCACAATCGGACCCATCGAAGATTCGGTTGCTTCATTCACCACCAAGCGAACCACTTCGTCGGCGACCTCGATTTCCAACGGTCGAAGTCCCTGTCCGACACAGGGCCCCACAAGGCAATGGCCATCCTCAAATTGAAACAAGGCACCATGGGTTGCGCAGATCAAATACTCCCCGGTCACGTCGAGCAAACGATCTGGACGCCAATCCAAAGGCGTCCCGAGGTGGGGGCAGCGGTTCTCGTAGGCGAAAATTTGCCCGCCCCGTTTGGCCAGAATCAAAGACAGGACTGCCTCCCCACCGCGGTCCACGTCAAACCCACGCGCCTCACCCTCGGGCACGTCCTCGATAGAACAGATGGGCTTCGAGTCCACCAAGAAGGTCCCCCGATCAGCGCACGAACTCGGCCCGTAAGGCCTGAAGAACTTCGGGATACATTTCTCGCTTCAAGCGACTCATGACCGGATCGGCCTTCTCAGCGAAGCGCGAAGCCCATTCGATTGCGCGGTCGACGACTTCCGACTCAGGAGCAAGGGAATCGACAATGCTTTGCTCCAAGGCTTGCGGTCCGCCATACCGAGTCCCCGTGACGATCACTTCGTGGGCGACCTGGCGCGGCAAGCGTGCCTGAATGATGGCCGTCATTCCCGGGTGCAACGGTGCTCGCATGTCGATCTCTGGCATACAGAAGTAGCCCCGATCCTCCCGCATCATTCGATAGTCATGGACCAGTGCGACCTGGGCTCCGGCCCCAAAGGCGTGACCATTCATCGCCGCTACGGTCATCGCGGGAAACGTCAGAACCCGTCCCATGATATCCAGGACGCTCGCGAGGTACTCCCCCGAATCGACCCCTTCGCTCATCATGTAGTCGAGGTCGAGACCATTTGAGTAAAACTTGCCCGTGCCCGTCGTCACAAGCGCTTTCGGCCCTGCCTCGGACTCCACTTCATCGAGGGCGGTGTTCCATGCGCGGATAGCGTCGGGGCCAAAACGATTCTCCCCGCCATCCAAACGCAAAACATAAACGGGGCCTTCGCGTGTCACGTTGATCATCGATTTTTCTCTCCAAATGTCGAGGTCAAAAACTCAGTTTTCTTTCGGCTTTTCGCCTTGCATGACATCTTGACCCAGCATCGGCTCGATAAACGGGCCGAAGTCAGGCCCTCGACGCAAATGATGACCTCCATCCACATTGATGGCCGTGCCGGTGATCCAACGCGACTCGGGTCCCATCAAAAACCGCGCGAGAGCACCCACGTCGTCAGGCTGGCCCACGCCCCCCATTGGCGTGTTTTCGATGTAGCTCTGGAAAGTCGCACTGTCCCGAGGGACCCCTTCCATAATCTCTGTCTCGATGAAGCCCGGGCGAATAGCATTGAAGCGAATGCCCCGGGCACCGAATTCGTCGGCGGCGTTCTTCATCATCTCTTCGATCCCGGCCTTACTCACACAGTAAGCGCCGAAGTAGGGATGCGTGACATGTCCAGCGATCGAAGACATCCCAACAAAGGAACCCCCGCCGGCCGCCACCATGTGGGGCACTGTGTGCTTCACGCAGAGCATGGTCCCGAGCACGTTCAGCTGCAGCACACGTAGAAACTCGTTGGCCTCCTGCACGTGGTAAGGGCCCATGCCGCCACCCCCACCGGCATTCGCCACGCAACCATCCAGACGTCCCGTGGGCTCCAGCGCCGCCGAAACCGCCGAAGCCACGCTGGCTTCGTCTGTCACATCGGCCACAACGAAGCGGACACTCCCTCCGGCTTGAGCGGCCCCTGCGATTTTTTCGGCCGCCGCTTCGAGCACCTCTCCCCGCCGACCACAAATCGTGACCGCGGCGCCATCGGCAACGAAGGCCCGGGCACAGGCGGATCCAATCCCCGTGCCGCCACCGGTTACCAAAATTCCACGACCCTCTAGGCCCCCTGCCGGTCTCGACATCTCACACCTCCCCTATGTCGTTGTGCCTCAGTCCTCTGAGAATTCTTCCTCCGCGTGCTCCGGAAGAAAAAGACCATCCACAAGCGTGCGAGGTTAGCAGTCTGTCTGGACGTCAAACGGGCAGTCCGGTCTTCAGCCCCGCTTTCCGACCTCCTCGGCATGGCCGGAGATTCGGGCCACCAAAAAGTCGGCCACGCGCTTCGCCAAGTCCGCACCGTCATAGTCGACAGGCACAACATGGGCTGAATTCTTGAGCCAGAGAAGCTCTCGCTCCTCGGAGCCCAGACTCTCAAAAATCTGCTCTGCATCCGCCGGGCGCGCCGTGTGATCATGTACCCCATGGGCGATCAAGGCCGGCGCGGTAATGCGCCCAAGAGACTGCCGCACTGATCGCTGAAGGCGCACCAACTGATGCACACTCTTTAAGGGCATCACGGGGAGCCCAGGGTGACGGGCTCGGGCCGCCGGGTCTCGAATATCGGAGCCCGAGCGCTTGGGCAGCATCGGCATCAAATATTTCACAACCGGAACCAACTGCGGGATGGGCCAGGACAAAGCCAACGGCGCTCCGATCGAAACGACCCCGGCCACTTCAGCGTGGGCAGCGAGGTCGAGACTGAGCAGCCCCCCCAGCGACAGCCCCACCACAAAAACTGGATCGCCCTTAGCCGCCAGCGCGGCATAGTGTTGCCGCACCCCTTCGACCCAGGCCGTGTACGGCGTTTCGGCCAGAGTCTCTGGCGTCCCGCCATGGCCAGGAAGCCGCGGGCCAAACGCACGAACCCCAGCAGCCGCGAGGGCCTCGCCTATCGGACGAACTTCGTAGGGAGTCCCGGTCAATCCATGCAAGCAGAGCGCCGCCGCACCGGCGCTCCCTGACTCCGGCGAAAAATCGAAGGGAGAATCATCCGGCCGCGCGTCGTCCCTCTCCTTCGCTCCCATCAATCGGTCTCACTCCGCGCCAGGGACTCGATCGCCCGCAACACCTGAGGCAAGGGCTCCTTGGCTCGTCGAGCCGCACGTTTACAGTCATCGTATTCAGGGGCCACCTCGACAACTCCGTCGAGAGATCGAATAAACTTCACGCGAACCCGGCCGTAGGGCGTCTGAATCCGCCTAATTTCTCGGTCCAGAACAAGTCGCTCCTGCTCTTGAATGCGCACCCCGATCGCCGTGGACTCGGCAAAGAGCACCCGGGCCAGTGCATCTCGATCCGAAGGGCGGGCCATCACCCGCACCAAAAATCCCGGTCGATTCTTTTTCATCTGGATATTTTGTAGCGAAACATCGAGCGCGCCCTGCTCGAAGAGTCTTTCCATCAAGTGATCAAAGTGCTCCGGCACAAGATCGTCGAGGTTGGTTTCAAGGACGCTAATGCGGTCATGCCGAGGGGCCCCCGCACTGGTTCCCAGGATCACCCTCAAGACGTTGGGCATCGGGCCAGGCCGATCGTTTCCGGCTCCAATCCCAATGCCCTCAATGGTCATCGCCGGCAACGCGGTGTACTCGTCCACGATCGTTCTCAAAATTGCCGCCCCTGTCGGCGTTACTGTTTCCCACTCCACCTGAGCGGGCACTGTCGGCTGCCCCCGGAGCAACTCAAGCGTCGCCGGTGCCGGAAGCGGAAGCCGACCGTGGGCACTCTCGAAGGTTCCGTGCCCGAGGGCCACCGGGGACGAAGTCACCCGCTGAATGCCCAGCCGATCCAAGCCGATCGCGGCGGTTGCAACGTCAACGATGGCATCGGCGGCTCCCACTTCATGAAAGTGGACTTCATCCAGAGAGACGCCGTGCACACGAGCCTCCGCGTGACCCAAGGCCTCAAAGATGGCCAGCGCGCGGGACCGAACCGCGGGCCGCAACCGAGACCTTTCGAAGAGGCGCACAATGTCCGGGTAGGCACGGGTACGCGACGAATGAGCATGGGGGCCATGCGGCCCGTGGTCCCCCGTTCCTCCACGCAACGCGCCCTTCGTCTGGGCACGGGCGGGCGAGGCTCCACGACTCCGCTTCCGAGGTCCGCTCCCACCCGGGACCTCCACCCGAAAATAGCGGGCCGTCAAGTCGCCTCGTTGAACCCGGGACACTCTCAATCGATGCGGAACATCGAGCCCCGCTAAATCTTCCGTCAGATCTTTTCGTTTCAGTCCCAGGTCGAGAAGCGCCGCAGCAAACATGTTGCCTGCGATACCCGAAAACGCGTCCAGGTGAAGGACACGCTGACCGGCCTTAGAGTCGATTGATGAGCGTCGCGACATGCGCGGCTCCAAATCCGTTATCGATGTTCACAACGGTCACATTCGAAGCACAGCTCGTCAGCATGCCGAGGAGTGCCGTCAGGCCACCCAAGGCGGCGCCGTACCCGACACTGGTCGGAACCGCGATCACGGGCTTGTCGACTAATCCGGCCACGACAGAGGGCAGAGCCCCCTCCATGCCGGCGACAACGATCAAGACCCGTGCCTCACGCAGGACGTCAACCGAGGCCAACAAGCGATGCAGACCCGCCACCCCAACGTCTTTGAGTATTTCGACTCGATTGCCGAACCGCTCCGCCACAACCGCCGCCTCGGAGGCGACTGGCAAATCAGCCGTTCCGGCACAGACCACGCCGACGGTACCTTTCCCGACGATCTCGACTTCACTTCGGCCATAATGGAGAACCCGAGCCCGCTCCTCATAGGTTCCACCGGGCACAACCGTTCGAACTTCCGCCGCCGCATCGGGTTGAATCCGAGTGATCAACACGTCCTGACCGGCTTCGCGTAAGGCCTCTACGATTTCGACGATTTGTCCAGAGGTCTTGCCCTGACTGAAGACGACTTCAGGAATCCCTTGCCGAATCGCTCGATGCGTATCGACCCGCGCGTCGACGGTCTCGACAAAAGGCAGGCAAGCGAGATCCTTCACCGCCGCATCGATCGAAACCGCACCGTCTTGAACAGCCTTCAGGAGTTTTCGAATCTGGTCGTCGTCCATGGCCTCTGACCCGAATGGCTTAGACAGCCAGCAGACAAGGCCTGACAGCCAAAAGCGTCCTAGGCCTGCTGAGGTCGGAAGAAGCTACCAGAATCACTGGAGCCGTGCAGCGAACGTGCCTGGCCGGCCCCCCACGGTATCGAATCAGGGCTTCAGGACGCCCCGTTTTTCCGGAGCCAACAGCAGGGAAAGCAGCCCACTGAGTTGGCCGGAATCGTCCGCTAGCCGTGAGTCAATCCGAATTCGTTCGACGTCGGCTTGAAAAGCCGCAAAGGCGGCCATTTCGGATTCTGCGTAATTCATCGCCAGAGTCGGAATGGACGGTAAGAGCCTTTCGCCCACCTCGTCGGAGATCGCTGACGCGACATGAGAAGCCAGAATATTTCCGATTTCCATCAATGCCGATTCGATCACATGGGGACTCAGCTCGCCTCGTGGAATACCCACCACTTGTCGCACTGCAGCCTCACTCGCTGCCTGATGGAAAAGAATTCCGATCCAGGCATCCAGACAACCCTCTAACTTAAAAAATACCCCTGTTGACCAGTCCCCTGCCTCGGAGATCGGAACCTCGCAATCGACGAGGGCGACTTTCGGAGTTTCATGCCCAATGGGGCGTCCGGCCAGTTTCGAAAATGCCGCAGCAGCTCGAGCCGCGCCCAT
Organism: Myxococcota bacterium; assembly: GCA_029268645.1. Taxonomy (GTDB): domain Bacteria; phylum Myxococcota_A; class UBA9160; order UBA9160; family UBA4427; genus TMED88. Next base: position 22,316 of record JAQWNI010000277.1, on the reverse strand, counting down.
ATCGACCCATCCGAGAAGACTTTCAATGTTGTCAATGGTCCGCCGCACCCTCACCTCAAGCCACCTGATTTACATCGAGAAGGAAAACGGGACTTCCATCCTCGAGAAGAGTCAAACCCGCAAGCATCCGCAAGGAAGACAGGAGCTCCGGAACAGATTTGACGTAAATTTCATGTTGACCCGCGAAGGCATCCACTCGAAGCGCGACTCGCTCGCCTCTCCAGTCAGTCAGAACGAGGTGAACTTTCTCTTCCGCAGCCTCGGATGACGAAATACGAATTGCCTTGGCGAGATTCAGAACCAGAACCGGATCATCTTCGATCAGCAGAAACGATTCTCCTCCCGCATCTTCAATCCGGGACGCGTCGACCTCAATAACGCTCTCGATTCGGTGCAGAGGAAGGGCCAAGCGCTGTCCGCCCACCTCGACCACAAGCACGCGTTGCACTGCGGCCGAAATCGGCACCGTCAAGGAGGTCTCCGTGCCCCGCCCCGGCTCAGTCGTAATTTCAACGTGGCCACCGAGAGACTCCGTAATCCCCTTGACGGCTTCCATCCCGACCCCACGGCCTGAGACCTCCGAAATTTGATCGGCAGTGGAAAGACCCGCTTCGAAAACGAAAGGAGCGATCTGCTCGGGAGGTAAATCTTCGGCCAGGTCAGGGTGCATCCGTCCTGCTTCGATGGCCCGCGCCCTCACCTTGTCTAGATCGACGCCGCGCCCATCGTCTCGAACCGCGATCCGGATCGCCTCCTTCTTGCGCCGGGCCTCAATGACCAATTGACCCCGTCTTGACTTACCGGCTGATTGACGTTCCTCCACGCCCTCAAGGCCATGATCCACGGCATTGCGGACCAGGTGAAGCAGAGGCTCCCCCAGCCGGTCCAGAATCGAACGATCAATTTCGAGCTCTTCGCCCATTAGATGGACATCTATCTCCTTACCCAACCGATCGGCAATCTGCCGCGATGCCCTAGGGAGATGATCCATCACGCGACTCATTCGAGTCGTCCGCAATTCCAAAGCGCGTCGTTGAAGTTCTGCGATACGACGCTCGAGACTGTCCAGAGCTGATTGAACAGCACTGGTTGAATCCGTCTGAACGGCGGCGCTTCGCAATTGCCGAGAACTTAAAATCACTTCACCGACGACACCCAAAAAGCGATCCAGAGTATCGGTTCGGACTCGCACCGTTGCGGAAAGAGCGTGGGCATCCAACCCGATGCCCGAAGCCAGAACTTGCCCCCCCGAGCCTCTCTTCGCCGGCTCGGCTAGCTCCTGGCTTTTTTTGGAGCATGCGCTCCGGCGCCGGCGTGAGCGGGTTCCGAATCATCCGGCCCCGCTGACTTCAAGGCCATGAAAACATCGGACCCCAGCGAAACCGTTGCCCCCACTGTATGCACAGATCGAATCATCTCCTCAAGCTGGGAGAGCGCCCGGAAAAGCAGCGATAACTCTCCCGAATCCGAGAGTGAGCCTCGAGTCCGGATCGCCTGCATCCGATCCTCAAGACCATGCGCAAAAATCGCGATGTCGTCCTGGCCCACGGAAGCCGCCATGGATTTAATCGAATGGGCGAGCCGGAAAATCGTATCGACCGACTCGACGAAGGCGTCATCTTTCTCGAGAGACAAGAGAGACTGACTCATTTCGGCAAGGTACTCGGAAGTCTCTTCCAAGAAGAGTCTTTCGTACTTGGCCCGATCCAAGGACAAAGTTTCAGATTTCCTTTTCGAGGATTTTCTCGAGAGTGCCAAGGACACTTTCCGGCTTGAAGGGCTTGACGATAAAGTCCATCGCGCCTGCCTCCAGTGATTCCATCACCAGAGTTTCCTGGCCGAGTGCACTGCACATCACAATGCGTGCGGCCGGATACCGAAACAAAATATCCTTTACTGCGTCGATCCCAGATTGTTTCGGCATCACGATGTCCATCGTCACGATGTCTGGCGAGAACTCCTCAAAACGCTCAACGGCTTCGACACCATTGTTAGCCTCGCTGACCACTTCATAACCCTCAGGTTCGATAATTTCGCGTATCATTTGACGCATAAATGAAGCGTCATCAGCAATCAAGACTGTCGCCATGGGTTTCTCCCGATAAGTATGGCCCTGCGGCCGACGGGGATCGATTTCACAGCTATCCCGTCTCATGGTTTATGCACAAGCTCGTTCGACCAGCCGGGTCGCACGATTCCAAAGTTCGTTGGGGCAGAGGCCGAGGGGGGCCACCTCACCGTCTCCATAGGACCCCTGATCGAAGCGGTCCTGTGCGCAGTCAATCGGAGACGCGTCAAGAAGGCCCAACACGCGATCGACGGGCAATCCGAGCCGGGGCATCTCATCGTCTCGCTCTGAAAGGACAAGGACGTGCGCCTCTGACCAACGCGTCGGAATGTCGGGTAGCGTCGTAGCCTCAAAAGTCGCCCATTCGCTTTCCGACGCGACGAGCAGATCGCTGGCCACGACCGGAAGTGCCGAGCCATGCCAGTTCACGACGGCAACCATTCCCATCGATACACCCGGGATGCACCGAGCTTCCCGGCCGGGCTCTTCAATCTCAAGGATCGAATCAATGGGCAACGCATAACGAGTACGATTGATCTCGAAGGCCAACCACTGCCTTTCGCTGTGAATTTCCTCGTCAGCAGGCCCCATCAGCAGGTCCCCAACGCCGGCGCCCGCGCCTCATCAGAATCTTCTGCGCGACGTCTTCGAAGAGCATCCACCGTATGGTGCAATTCACCGGCCAAGCGACCGAGCGCTTCGGCCTGACCGGCCAGATCGTCGACGCAGACAAGATCAGCTTCAGCGGCCTTTGCCATTTGATGGATTTGGGACCCGGTGCTGTCGACTCCGCTGGCGATTTGGCTCATCGAATCCACCATCGCCTCAGCATGTTTCAAGCGTCCGTCCGCACCATGAAAGATTTCTTCGGCGCGAAGAGCGGCTGCACCCACCGCACGTCCGATGGTCTCCAGAGACTCGACCAGAGTATTGATATCTTCCCTTCCTTCACCGATGTCTCGACTGGACTGCCGCATCTCGTCCGCGACCAAATCAGTGTCGGATTGAATTTCATGAATCAAGGATTTAATTTGCTCGGCGCTTCGACCGGCGCTATCGGAGAGCTTTCGGATTTCATCGGCCACGACTGAAAAACCACGACCCGCCTCGCCAGCCCGGGCAGCCTCAATTGAAGCGTTCAAAGAAAGCAGGTTGGTTCGGTGCGCGACATCGGTGATCATTTCCGTGATCTGATGAACGTGTCGGGTCTTCGCCTCAAGGGCAAAGACTTTGGCACCCGTCTGCTCGACTCCCTCAAAAACGTGCCGCATTTTTTCGACCGCGAGTTTCGCAACCTCTACTCCGGTTCCGGCTGTCTGGTTGGCCTCCGCCGCAAACCCAAAGGCTTCTCGAGCCCGATCAGCATTGCGATCCATCTCCGAGGACATGTCTTGAATTTTTCCCTTGGAGTTCGCAATGAGTGCATGCTGACGCTGAATGCCTGTCTCCAGTTCATCCACTGTATCCACAATGCCGCGCGTCCCGTCCCGCAGAGGCTGAATCGCGTGGATGAGTCCGTCGGACTCCGACGCCACCGAGTTGGCCTTTCGATCTATTCCTTCGGTCAAACGAGAAAGCTGGGCGGAACCGCCGCCCAAGATCGTCAAAAGGCTGTCCGTTTCATCCCGCAGGCGGAAACGGTTGGCGTCCTGTTCTGTTTCAGAAGGCCAGGAACTCTCTCCGACCGAAGCCCGTAACACTTCTGTCTGAAACTGCTTTGAACGGATGCCAACACGACGCGCAAACATCACACCCAGAGCGCCACCGGCCCCAATCGACAGAACCCAAGATCCGAGCGGCGTGAGAATAAGCCCGGCCTCGCGCGCGAACTCAGGGGCAAAGCCAGCGACCGCGGCGACACAAAATGAGGAAACTGCGAATTTGGTCGAAAGGGTCCATTCCACAAACACTTCATCGGAATGCGCCGACACGATCTTGATCCTCAACCGAAATCGATCGACCGAGAAGCGCCCCTTTTCCGTCTCAGCGCAAGAGCGATCCGCTGGGGCTCACCAATGCCGCCAGGAAGCGTCGATCGGCAGGCCTCGGATCCCGCTCTTTCGCGTAGCGACGCCTATTTCCGTCACCAGCGTATCCATTCTCCGGCCCAGAACGCCCACGGTGATGCTGGAGTCGAGACCGAAGAGAAGCTCGTAATCGTCTCCCCCCGAAACAGCCAGCTCCAGGGGGTCCCTTCCGAGGCGACGACACCCCTCCGTAAACCCCCTCGGTTGCGGCAGGGTCGACGGATCGACCTCGATCCCAACCCCGCTGGCCCGGGCGAGGTGAACGAGGTCTCCGGCGAGGCCATCCGATACATCGAGACCCGCCCGACGACCTTTGAGCCGCCCCAGGACCCGTCCGGCCCCCAAACGAGGGATCGGGATGTGTCGGAGCTGCCCCCCGTGCTCAATCGCCCGCAAACGATCCAGCGCACTCGCGCCCAGATGGCCGGTCACGAAGATTCGATCACCCGCTGCCAGTCCCTCTCGTCGCAGAGCGCGGCCTCGAGGCACGGCGCCAAAGACCGTAATGGCCAAATGCAAGCGAGGCCCACGGGTCAGGTTCCCGCCCACCAGCGGGCAAGCCCAAGTCCGAGCCTCTTCTAAAAGGCCTTTCAAGACGGCATCGAATCGCCGAAGCGAAAGACTCGGCGGCGCCGCCAAAGCGCAGGTAAAACCGACCGGCCGAGCCCCCATGGCGGCGAGGTCGGAAAGGTTCGCAATTAAAGCGCGGCGACCAATAGAGCGTCCCGACTGAATCGACCAGTCGAAATGAACTCCCTCGACGGAAGCATCCGTACTGACCACCACATCTTCCCCGGCTCGCGGACGGAGAATCGCGGCGTCGTCCCCGATCCCGAGAACCACGTCTTGACTCGACGAGGACCCCGCTCGCTTGCGAATCCGGTCGATCAGACCGAACTCACCCAAATCAGCCAGCGTGCGCATGGCGCGAGGCTAGCAGGCCTTGGGGCCTCGTTGTTCGGTGCACAAGAGAGATCCGCTCAGTCGACGGAGGTCGGTTCTTCAGAAAACGCCGCCGCTGCGGGCATCGGTGTTGCCGCCAGTCGCACTGGATTCCGTTTTTGCCACAGCGGAGCATCCACTAGGGCCGCGGCCAGCACTTCCCGCATGTCGGTGACGGGAATGAATTGAATCTTTCGACGAATTTCCTTGGGAATTTCGGCAATCTCTTTCATGCAGGGCCTTGGCACGATGATCCGAGAGATGCCGCTCCGCAGGGCGGCCAGCGCTTTCTCTCGAACGCCCCCGACTGCCAGGACACGCCCCCTCAGGGTCACTTCACCGGTCATCGCCAGATCACCGCGGACCGGTGTCCCGGTGGCGAGAGACGCAATCGCTGTCGCGATCGTCACCCCAGCCGAGGGTCCATCCTTGGGCGTGGCGCCATTGGGCACATGCACGTGAATTTCACTGCGACCGAGGACCGCATCGTCGATCCCGATGTCGCGAACAATAGAACGAACGTAGGAAAGAGCCGTCTGACCGGACTCCTTCATCACGTCCCCGAGCTGCCCGGTGAGAACCAAACCTTGGCCCGGGGTCAGAGCCGCTTCGACGGGCAAAACCTCACCCCCGGCTTGAGTCCAGGCCAATCCCTTAACGACCCCGACCTCGTCTTCGACTTCGCTCACCGGCCTCTGCCAAGGGGGAACTCCCAGGTGGCGTTCGATCGAGCGCTTCGTGATTTGCGCCCGGCTCAAATCTCCCTCCGCCGCCTGTCGCGCCACCTTCCGGCAGACCGTCGCGACCTGCCGCTCAAGCTCCCGAACGCCCGCCTCACGAGTGTATTCAGTCACCAACCGCTGAACCGCGCCGCGGGACCAGCTGATCTGGGACGGCTGTAGGCCATGCTCAGCCACCTGGCGCGGGATCATAAAACGTTGTGTGATTTCGACCTTTTCTTCGGGGGTGTAGCCAGAGAGCTGAATCACCTCCATGCGGTCCCGCAAAGGCGCCGGAATGGGTTCCAGCATGTTGGCCGTTGCAATGAAGAGCACCCGAGACAAATCAAAGGGCAAGTTCAGAAAGTGGTCACTGAAGTGATCGTTTTGCTCCGGATCCAACACTTCGAGCAAGGCCGCCGAAGGGTCTCCTCGAAAGTCATTTCCGAGCTTATCGATTTCGTCCAGCATGATGACAGGATTACTCGTACCGGCCTGTTTCATGGCCTGGATGAGCCGACCCGGCATCGCGCCCACATAGGTTCGGCGATGCCCCCGAATCTCAGCTTCGTCACGGACGCCTCCGAGCGAGACCCGAACGAATTCTCGTCCCATAGCCCGGGCGATCGAACGACCCAAAGAAGTTTTCCCGACACCGGGCGGCCCTGAGAGACAGAGAATCGGCCCACGACTATCCTCGCGGAGCCGTCGGACACCCAGATATTCAAGAATCCGGTCCTTGACCGGTGCCAGATGCGCGTGGTCCGCATCGAGAATTTCGCGAGCGTCGTTCAGATCGAGCCGATCCGGCGAACAGCGGTTCCAAGGGAGATCCACCACCCAGTCCAGATAGTTCCGGACCACCTGGGCCTCTGGCCCATCGGGATGCATACGCTCGAGGCGACGCAATTGGCGGACGGCTTCCTCTTGGCCCTCTGGCGAAAGGTTCGCTTGCTCGACCTTCACCCGGTACTCGTCGACCTCATCGCCGCGCGGGTCCTCCTCGCCCAGTTCTGCCTGGATCGCGCGGAGCTGCTCTCGGAGAAAGCTTTCGCGTTGCTCTGGGGTCACTTCCTCTTCAGCCTGGGTCTGTCTCTCGGCCTGCATGCTCGAGACTTCAAGTTCACGTCGAAGCAACGTATCGACCTTCCCGAGACGCTCGACCGGGTCCTCGATTTCTAGAATATGCTGAGCCTCACCGATGCGCAGCGCCATATGGGAAGCGACGAGATCGGCCAGACGGCCAGGGCGTTCCACAGTGGCAATCATCGAAAGAATTTCTGGCGGTAGATTCTTCAAGGGCAGGAGCTGCTCCACCCGACCTCGAACCGATCGAATCAAAGCCTCCGTCTCGGCGTTCCACTCAAATTGATCATTGTCCGCTAGCGGAGTCGCGCGAACCCACAGCGTGTCATCATCTTGGATCGCCGCATCAATTCGGGCCTTCGCGATTCCCTGAACAATGGCCTTAACGCGGCCGTCCTCCAGCCGGGCCATATGGGTGATCGTGGCGATCGTCCCGACCGAGTGAAGCGCATCGGCCCCCGGGTCTAGGTCGTCGGCGTTCCGCTGCACCACGAGCATGACTAGGCGGTTGCCCGCCATTGCATCGTCGAGCACGTTGATCGACTGCGGGCGCGCCACAAAAAGGGGCAGCGCCATGTAGGGAAACAGCACGAACTCGCGCAGGGGGAGCACCGGAAGTTCGTGGGGCAGGGTTCGTAAGGGAGGCGTGATATCCGACATACTCCCTATTTCGACGCCGCAGGCTCGGGGCTTTAGAAACTCCGGTCCAGAGAAGCCCTCCGCTTCGATCCGGTCGCCCCCGGCGCCCTAGCTCAGTCAGGCAGGAGCCCCTTGAGCCGGTCCATTGCGGCCCCATCTGCCGGTTGCCGCTCGGGACAGAGCGAGCCGAGGGGACACTCAGAAAACGAGGGGCGTTCCCCTCAAATTGGTTTCCTCGGGCCCAATCCGGGGGGTCGCTCAGTCGACGGGAACGAAGCGACCCCGTTGAGCCTTCAGCAAAAATGGGCGTTTTCTCGCGTTGCCATCGGGTTCAAAACGAATCACGCCAGACACCCCGGGATAGGCTTTCAACGCCAAAATCCCTTCACGCAGCGCGTCTCGGTCGGCCCGCCCCTCGGCCACCTGCTCGAGCACAATGTGGGTCGCGTCATAGGCTTCCGATGACAGGGGTTCCGCCGCCTGACCAAAGCTGGTCGCATAGGTCTCGGTAAACCGCTGCACCGCCTCATAGGGACTCGCCTCGTCGTAGGGCGTAGCGATCACCGCGCCGCGCACATGTCCGCGCCCCACCCGCAGCAGCTCGGGATCGTTCCACTCACCGGTTCCCAGTAGCTGAATCGGTCCCACCTCATGGAAAGCCAACTGCGGCACAACCAGCTGGATCCGCTCGTGGGCGTCAGGGATAAACAATGCATCGAAGTCCACGATCGGTGGCAAGGGCTCGGCTTCTGGACCGAGCTGCTCGTAGAGCGTCGTACGGAGCAAGGCCGCATCCTCGGGCTCGAGCCGGCGACCGCGGCGCATGGCTTGGGCGCGCTCTTCTAGGGCCGCGCCCTCCTGGGAGGTTAAGAGATCGAAACCCGCCAGGCTCCGAATCGCATCGCTGTAGTCCGTTGCATCCGGGTCGTAGGAGGCTGTGGCCACGACGGACCCACCTCGATCGAGAACGGCTTCCCAATACCGCTCTCGCATTCCCCGGCCATAACGGGATCGCGGGTAGAGCACCGCAAAACGCCGGGCGGCGAGTTGATCGTATGCGTAGTCGACTAGGAAACCGACTTCATCCGCCGGCGTCATGCGCAAGCGAAAGACATAGTCCCGATCATGAGAAATCTCGACACGATTGGACAGCGTCAGCAGAGGCAAACCGGCGCTCTGAGCGACGGCCGCGGCGGCGTCCGACGTCCCCGAAAGAATCGGACCGATCACAGCCACCACCTCTTCGTTCTCGGCCAATTCCTCGACCGCCGCTGCAGCCCGGGCCGGGTCACCGGCCGTATCCCGAATCAGAAGACGGACCCCTTCTCTCACAGGGTCGGACAGCGGTTCGCCCGATGAGGAGAAAGCGGAGAGATCCTCCCCATCGCCCGTTGCGGCCCCCGCAGCGGGCGGGGTCGAGTTTCTCGATGGCTTGGACCGCCGCGGCAGCGAGTTCGGATCTCGCGGAGACGGCGGCACCACGTCAAACACCTCGGCGGCCAGCAGAATTCCGCGTAGCGCTTCCTCACCAAAGGGCGCCAACCGACCCGATAGGGGCAACAAGACGCCGATCGTTGCGGTGACCTTTTCAGTTGAAACCCGCTGGGTCGCCGCTGCCACCGACCACGTCGGCAGGGCCGCTCGACCGGCGGTTTCACTCGCTAGCCCCAATCGCCGCTCCAAAGCCACGCGGCGGGCCTCGTCTCGGGGCGTCAGCGGAAACTCGCCCGCCTTTTCAAGAAGGCGTTGAGCATTTTCGGGATCGCCGGTTTCAAGGGCCCGGCGAGCAAGCATCAGGCGGATCCGACCCGCCGGCGGGGCCGGGTCGCTCAGCGCCACAGCCAAGCGCCCCAACTCTTCGATGGTCAGGGTCTCCAACTGGCCATCGATTTCGGTGTCGACGGCGCTCAACGCTTCGGCGGCCTCGGTGGCCGCTTTCGAATCGCTCTCCGCAGCGGCCTGCGCAGATGCCAAATTTGCGCGTAGCGCCGACAAGGCGATCACCCGCTCAACCGGGTCCACCGCGAGTTCCGCCTGGAGGCGGTAAAAAATCCGCTGCTGGACCGCATCAAGCTGGCTCGCTTCAAGCCCGGACAACCATTGACGCGCTTGATCGGGACGGCCGCGAGAATTTTCCCAGCGCGCCAGGCGCAACCGCGCCGCGTCCGCCCGATCGCCCTTGGGATAGCGCTCGATCAAGCTCTGCAAACGCGTAAAGGCTTCGTCCGAGCGCCCTTCGGCCAAGGCCATGCGGGCCAGTTGCTCTAATGCGTCGTCGGCCAAAGGACTCTGGGGATAGGTCTGGACAAAAGTTTCCAGGGCGGTTGATGCCGCGACTGGATCTGCAGGCCACTCGGCCAGAGCCTGATCGTAGGCCGCCTGCTCCTGGGCGTTGGCCCGGTCGCGGTCGTGTGCCCCGCCGAAGCCCGCACAGCCGACACCCCAAACAAGAATCAAAGCCAGGCTGAAGAGCCAAGTCGACGGTTTTCGAGGGCGGGGGGCGAGCGACATGATCAGTCGAAAAAATCCCGGAGCTTCTCCACGAAGCCCCTGTGCACCGGCGAAACCTCGGTGCCGGTTTCTTCGGCAAACTCTTCCAGCAGTTCTCGCTGTCGGTCCGTCAAACGCGAGGGCACCTCGACGAAGAGTCGCACAAAGAGGTCGCCCCGCATCTTCGCCAGCTGCCGTGCTTCAAGTCGGGGCTGGAGCGGTGGAAGCCCGTGACCCCCGAGCGGAATCACTTTGCCCGACTGGGTGCCCTCGGGAATCGGCACGCTCATTTTGCCTTCGAGGGTCGGCACCTCGACTTCTCCTCCCAGGGCCGCCTGCACGAAGGGCACGGGCACTTCGATATGCAGGTCGGTGCCATCTCGCTGAAACAACGGATGGGGACGCACGTTGAGGACAACATAGAGGTCTCCCGCTGGCCCCCCCGAAACGCCGGCTTCGCCCTCCCCCACCAAACGCAAGCGGGATCCGTCGTCGACACCCGGCGGTATGCGCACCTGTAAAGTTTGCTGTCCTTCCAATCGACCGGCGCCGCGGCAATCGCGACAGGGGTCGCGAATGATCTCCCCGCTGCCCCCACACACCTCACAGGCACGGTTCACCCGAAAGAAACCCTGCTGAAAAACTCTCTGCCCCGCGCCGCCGCAGTGCTCGCAGCTTTCCGGGCGACTGCCGGCGGCAACACCGGATCCTGTACAGGTTTCACAAGGCCGCATCTTCGGGATCTTGATCGAAGGCTCGACGCCGTGGAGCACTTCCTCAAGATCAATTTCGAGGTTGTAACGCAGATCGGCTCCGCGCTGGCCGCGACCGGCCCGGCGACCGCCGCCAAATCCTGCACCTCGGCCGCCTCCGAACATGTCTCCAAAAAGATCATTGAACAGATCGGTAAACCCACCGAGATCGCCGAAGTCGGCCCCGGGCCCGCCGCCCCCGGGTCCGCCCACCCCCGCATGACCGAAGCGATCGTAGCGGGCGCGTTTTTCTGGATCGGACAACACCGCGTAGGCCTCGGAAACTTCCTTAAAGCTCTCCTCGGCCCCCGGGTCGTCGGGATTCCGATCGGGGTGATACCTGAGGGCCAGCTTTCGGTAGGCCGTCTTGAGTCCGCCCTCCTCAACGACACGCTCGACCTCGAGAATTTCGTAGTAGTCGCGCTTACTCAAAAAAATGCTCCAAAAACACTATGAAGAGGAAGAAGAGAAGCCGGTTCCCGATCCGAGGTTCCCGGTCCCGACCCAAAAGGGCCTCGATGGGAAACCGTGGGGCGGCCGGATTTTGCCGGCTCTCGACCGTCTACGCAAAGGGGGCCGCGGCGATGGATTCACCGCGCGCTGACAGCCCCTCGACACGCCCCCGAAGGGTAATCCGTGGAAGGACTTAGTCCAGACCCACCGTCTCGGGGAGGTCCTCGAGAGACACGTAGAGGGCTTCGGTCACCTGGTAGGTCACCGCCGAAAGCTCGTCGAGCGCGCTCCGGATGTCGGCCTCATTTTCAGTCTTCATCTGTTCTCGAGCCGTGGCGAGCGCACCTTGCACGAGATCACGGTTTTCTGGCGTGATGTCTTCGGAAAACTCGTCGAGCATCTTCTCGGTGGAATAAATGAGCCCTTCCGCTTTGTTCCGAGATTCCGTCAAGGCCCGCAGCGCTGAGTCCGCCGCAGCATGCTGCCGTGCTTCCTCGACTAGGCGCTCCACTTCCTCCGCGCTCAAGCCACTCGAGACCGCCAGCTCGATGCCCTGGGACTGCCCCGTCCCGAGATCCTGGGCGGAGACATTCACAACGCCGTCCGGATCGATCTGAAAACTGACCTCGATCTGCGGAACACCACGGGGGGCCGGCGGAATACCCACCAACTCAAAACGACCCAAGGTCATGTTGTCGTCGGCCATTTTTCGCTCACCCTGCAGCACATGGACCTGGACCAGGTCTTGATCGTCTTCGGTGGTCGAAAACACCTGGCTCTTGACCGTCGGTAGCGTGGTGTTTTTCTCGATGATCTGGGTAAACACACCGCCCTGGGTCTCGACACCCAGTGAAAGCGGCGTGACATCGAGCAGCAGGACATCTTCCACTTCACCCTTGAGCACCGCCCCTTGAAGAGCGGCCCCGGCAGCGACCACTTCATCGGGATTCACCCGCGTATTCGGAGCCCGGCCAAAGATCTGCTCGACCTGCGCTTGCACGCGCGGCATCCGCGTCATGCCGCCCACCAGCAAAACCTCGTCAATCGCATCAACGGTCAGCCCGGCATCGGCCAAAGCCGTTCGGCAAGGCGCCTCAAGTCGATCGATCAGCCCCGCACAAAGGGCTTCCAATTCGGAGCGCCGGAGCGTCTCGACCAAATGCTTGGGACCATTTTGATCCGAGGCAATAAACGGCAAATTCACCTCGGTCTCTTCAAGGGTCGAGAGTTCCTGCTTGGCGCGCTCGGCCCCTTCTTTCAGACGTTGCAAGGCCATCGCGTCACCGCGCAGATCGATGCCTTCCGCGGCCTCAAACCGCTCGGCCAGGCATTTCACCAGCAGATTGTCAAAATCTTCACCGCCGAGAAAGGTGTCTCCATGGGTGGACAACACCTGAAAAACGCCCTCTCCGATTTCGAGGATCGAGATATCGAAGGTGCCTCCGCCCAGATCGAAAACCGCGATGGTCTTCTCCTCGGCCAAGTCGACCCCATAGGCTAGGGCCGCTGCGGTGGGTTCGTTGATGATGCGGAGGACATTCAGTCCTGCGACTCGGCCCGCTTCCTGAGTGGCCTGGCGCTGCGCGTCATTGAAATAGGCAGGCACCGTGATCACCGCTTCATCCACCGGTTCTCCGAGGAAGTCTGCCGCGGTGTCTTTCATTTTGGCGAGAATCGTGCCGGCAATTTCTTGGGGGGAACAGTGCCGGCCATCAACCTCGACCCAGGCATCGCCGTTGTCCGCTTCGACGATGCCGAACGGAGCCAGCGCCTTGAAGGTTTCGACCTCGGGGGCTTCGTACCTTCGGCCAATCAAACGCTTGACCGCAAAAAGAGTACGGCTCGGGTTGGTGACCGCCTGACGCTTCGCGATTTGACCCACGAGTTTTTCGCCAGACTCGGTGACCGCCACCATCGACGGAGTGGTGCGCGATCCTTCCGAGTTGGCAATCACCTCGGGCTTGCCCGCCGTCGTGAAGGCCACACAGGAATTGGTCGTTCCCAGATCGATGCCGATCACTTGACTCATCGGTACTGACCACCTCCCGGAGCAAACGACCGGAGGGTGGAGTCCCGCGGTCGACCTATCCTTGATTCGGTTCGCTTCCCTTGGCTGCAGCGGCCGCCACGATCACCCGTGCCGGTCGAAGCATCCGATCTTTCAGCATGTAGCCCTGCTGGAGCACTTCGATGACGCCGTTGGGCGCCACTTCTTCGCTGGGGACCTGTCCCATGGCCTCATGAAAGGCCGGATCGAATTCCTCTCCCGCGGGGTTCACCACCGTGACACCGTGTTTTCCAAGCGCTCCCAGAAGCTCGCGGTGAACCAGCTCGACCCCCTGCAAGAGGCTCTGCAGGTCGGTCTCGGCGGTCTCACTCGCGTGCCCAAGGGCGCGTTCGAGGTTATCGACCGTTGAAAGCAGATCCTTGACGAGATTCTGCTGTCCGTACTGAAGGGACTCCTGCTTCTCTTTCAGGGTACGACGGCGGAAATTTTCAAATTCCGCCTGGAGCCGGAGGTACCGGTCATTGGCCTCCTCGAGTTCTCGACCCCGGGTCTCAAATTCTTCCTTGAGAGCCTGAAGTTCCTGGGAGAGCGCTTCAATCGTCATCTTATCCGCAGATTCCTTCCCCGTTGCAGCCCCGCCCGGTCGATCCTCCACGGCGGCTACGGCTTCGTTCAGGGCCTCCGCCATCTCGTCGCTCGGACGAATGCGAGGGCCATCTTCCTCAGTGTTGTCGGGGTCTTGCGGATCCGTCACGGGTTTCGACCTCGGTTTGGTCTCTAACGACTCAATTTCAGACTGACCAGGCTTGAGCAGTACCGCACCACGGGAATCACCCGCGCGTAGTCCATTCGGCTGGGACCGATCACGCCAATCACACCCAGTGGCTCGGCGGACGCTTCCGCGTCCCGACTCTCCATATCCTCGACATGGGCGGAGGAATGTCCAGCCCCTCCCCCGTAGGGAATCGCCACCACCGCACAGCGTCGCAAAGCGGGCTCCTCGAGGTCTTCGCCGAGGGCCACCGACACGTCCGGGGCTTCGGAATCGATCAAACAGCTCAGAAGCTCCACGAGTCGCTCGCTGGTTTCCAGAGCCCGCATCAAGCCTCGAATCCGATCCGGGTCGTTGAACTCGGGCTGGGCCAGCAGGTTCGAGCGACTGGTGATCACCAATTCCGCCTCATCGGCGGAGATGCCTTGTTGAAAGATCCGCATCCCCAGGGCCAAAGACCGAAACAAGAGGCTGCGCGCCTCGGCTTCCAGATCCCGAAGCTCTCGTTCAAGCATGCGGTGGGCTTCGGGCAAGGTGCGCCCGGCCACCCGCGCATTAAGGGCCGTCGCCATTTGGTCGAGTTCGATCTGATCGTCCCGGCCAACATCCTCGACCACTCGCTGCCGGGTCGCCCCCACCTTGGGCACCACCACCACCAAGAGCTTGTTTTCGGCGACGCGCACCAGGCTCAAATGGCGAAGCGTTAAGCGATCGAGCCGTGGACGCATCGCAAAACCAAGTTGATGAGTCCGAAGAGACAGCAGAGTGGCCAGGCCGGGCATCATGTCGCCCTCGACATCCTCGATTTCGTCGGCCAGGGCTCTCTGGTCGTAGGCTGAAAGGCTCGGGGCTTCCAGAAGGTGGTCGAGAAAAATGCGCAAACCGCCTTCGGTAGGCACCCGCCCGGCCGAGGCGTGCGGTTTTTCAAGCAGGTCGAGAGCCGCGAGCTCGGCCATGGTGTTGCGAATGCTGGCGGTCGAAAGCGGCACCGGAAGGAGATGAGACACCGCGGTGCTGGAAGCGGGGTTGGCGTCGGCCACATAGGCGGCCACCACAGCGCGCAGCACCATGGCCTGACGTTCGCTCAGCACCGAAGCTTCGCCGGCGGGCGAGGGGTGGGGCACGGGGCTTTGGCCAACTCGTTCTGACACGGAAAACCTCAATGAATTCGTGGCTTCGGGTCTACCACTCCCCAAGCGGAGCGTCAACGCGCAATGGCGTCTGGGGAGACAAATGCTGCGGCCACCTCATCGGCCAGCAAGCGCCCCCGACTGGTCAGGGCCAGATCGCCGGCGGGGGATTCGACGATCAGGCCGGCTCCCATGAGGCGTTCAACGGTTTCGGGGTAAAAGGAACGCGGCGACGCGCCAAATTCAGTCTGAATACCCGCCGCCGACACGCCGGCCCGTGTCCTCAGCCCTAAAAAGAAGGCTTCGGACAATGCCTGACCGGCCTCAAGGATTTCCTCGCTGCCCGGCGCCAGCGGTTGGCCCGTTTCGATGCGCTCCAGCCACACCGACCAGCTTCTTTCATTCCCGATCCGAGCACCGAAGGGTCGCCCGGGGGCCACTGGGTCCGTGGAATGCGCACCGGGCCCAATCGCCAGCACTGGCGCGCGGGCCCAGTAACGCTGATTGTGGCGAGAGGCCCGACCGGGGCGGGCAAAATTGGTCAGTTCGTAGCGCTCGTAGCCCGCCTCCCCGAGAACCGATTCAATGCGCAGCAGCATGTCGGCGGCCCCGTCCTCATCGAATGTTTCAAGCTGTCCCGACTGCGCCGCCCGGCCAAAGGGCGTGCCGGGTTCGTGAACGAGTTCGTAGGTGGAAACATGCTCGGGCTGAAACGCCAACACCGCCTCGAGGTCGGCCTCAAGCATCGAGGGGGTCTGGTGCAGAACCGCGAACATCAAATCGAGGGAGAGATTGTCGAACCCCGCCGACCGGGCCGCCTGCAGGGTGCGGTGGATTTCATCAACCCCATGCGCCCGGCCCAGGGCCTTGAGGACCGAGTCATCAAAGGACTGAACCCCCACCGACAGCCGATTGACGCCGGCCTGCTCGGCAAAGGCCTTCAACCGATCGCGCTCGAGGGTACTCGGGTTGACCTCCAAGGTGACCTCAACGGGAGGGGCCGACGGGGACTGCGCATCGGCCAGCGGCGGGAAGGCTGACCAAACGGCCTCGCGAATCCGAGCCAAGGACTCGGCGCGCAGCAGCCCGGGGGTCCCGCCGCCAAAATAAAGCGTCGAGAGGCGCCGGCCGGCAAAAGCGGTCCGGCGGGCTTCGAGTTCGGCGATCAGAGCCGATACGGTGCGATCCTCCCGGTCTCGAAAGACCTCCGCAGCTGGATCGCGCAGCAACTCCGGCGCCGCTTCCACGGCAAAATCGCAATAGGGACAAATCCGCACGCAAAAGGGCACGTGCACATAAACGCCGACGTCCTTTTCTTGCTGCGTTTTGTGCATTTTTTCTCGCAAATCATCCCCAAGCCGGGCGGGTCCCCTACCGATTCTACTTCTCTCGTGAGCTTTCCCCCCCCGGTCCGGTACTCTCCGCGCCTCGGTGTCTCTTCCCAAAATTCACGACGAAACCCTCGACAACGGTCTGCGCCTGCTTTTGCGGGAAAGCCACCTCTCGCCTGTCGCCAACTTGCAGATCTGGGCCAGGGTGGGCAGCGCCGATGAAGGCCCCGGCGAAGAGGGCTTGGCGCATTTTCATGAGCACATGCTGTTTAAGGGCACCGAAAAACGCGGTGTCGGCGACATCGCGGGCGAAGTGGAAGGCGCCGGCGGGCGCATCAACGCCTATACGTCTTTCGACGTCACGGTCTACTACGCGACCCTGCCCGCCGAGGCCCTCTCCACCGGCATTGATGTTCTCACCGATGCCGTGCTGCATTCGCGCTTCGACCCCGAAGAGGTGACCCGAGAGCAAGAGGTGGTGATCGAGGAAATCCGCCGCTCCGAGGACACCCCCGGCCATGTCTTGGGCGATTTGACCTTTCGCGAAGCCTACCGAGAGCACCCGTACCGGGCGCCAATCCTTGGTACACCGGAAAGCGTGCGGGGACTCGACCGGGATCGCTGCCTGAGTTTCTTCCGGCGTTGGTATGCACCGGACAACCTCACGGTGATTGCCGCCGGCGACTTCGATGCCGGCGCGGTTCGCGATCAAATCGCCGAACGCTTTGCAGGGGCAACGCCCGGCCAAGCCCAAAGAAAGCGCCCGGTCGAACCTCGACCCCAAGCCTTGAAGACCGCGGTGCTGCGCCGCCCCTTTGAGGGGCATCGGTTCGAATTGGCCTGGCCTTCGGCGGCCTTTCGCGACGCCGATGCCACGCCCCTCGACTTGCTTTCTTTCTTGCTCGGCGAATGTGATTCAAGCCGACTCGCCCAGCGGGTGCGCGAAAAAGAAGGCCTCGTCGACAAAATCGACTCGTCTTCGTATACGCCGGTTGATCGGGGTCTGTTTGCGGTCAGTTTCGAAACCGACGTCGAGCGGGCGCCCCGGGCCCTAGAAGCCATTGCCGAAGAAATCGAACGCCTGCGTTCGGAGCCGGTCAGCGTGGCCGAGCTGGAGCGAGCCCGGGCCAACTTTCTCGCCACGGAGCACTTTGAACGAGAGAGTGTCTCCGGCATGGCGAGCAAGATCGGAAGCTTCGAGTTGATGGGCGCCGGCTGGCAGACCGAAAGCGATTACTTTGCAAGCCTGCGCGCCGCCACCCCGGAAGACCTGATGCGCGTGGCCCAGGAATACCTTTCTCTCGACCAGCTCACCGCCTGCGCGCTGCTGCCTGAAAGCGGCCCCGAAGCGCTCACCGAAGACACCCTGGCCACGGCCCTGCAAAGCGGTCACGACCGGGTGGCCACGAGCCATCGGGCATCGCCGACCCATCGCGCGCCGACTCCGGCGCCTGCCACCGCAGCCCCGATCCCGCTTCGCGAAACCCCAGAAGAAGACGGCCCCGGGACGATTCACAGCTACCCGCTGCCGGGTGGGGGTTCTCTTTATGTTTCACCGCGGCGGAGCGTCCCGGTGGTCGCGGGCCGAGCCGCTTTTTTCGGCGGCCTGCTGTCAGACACTGATCAAAACGCAGGACTGTGTAGCTTCCTGACGTCCATGTGGTCGCGGGGCACGGAACGCCACGATGCCCCGGCCTTTGCGCGAGCCGTGGAAGACTTGGCCGCCGAGGTCAGTGGCTTTTCCGGTCGGAGTTCCATCGGCGTCACCTTCGAATCCACCAGCGAGCAGTTTCTGCCCACCTTGGACTTGGCGGCGGACGTGCTGTGCCGGCCGCGCTTTGAGGCCGAGGAAATCGAGCGCGAGCGTCGTGAGACCCTGGCCGCCATTGACCGGCGCGAAGATCAACTCGCCCAGCGGGCCTTTCAAATTTTTGTCGAGACCGAATTCACCCATCATCCCTATCGCCGCTCGATGCTGGGCACCCGGGAAACGGTGGCGGCCTTTGATGCGGCGGGCCTTCGCGCCCAACACGATCGACTGATTCGATCGCCCAATCTGCATCTGGCGATTGCCGGGGACGTCGACCCGGACGAGACCGCTCGAGCCGTCAGTGAGCGCCTGGGCGATCTGCCCGGACCGCCCTTCGAACGCGACGCATCGCCCGAGGACCCGCTGCCGACCGAAATTCAAGAAACCGTGCTTCAAAAAGACCGGGCCCAAGCGCATTTGGTGCTGGGCTTTCGAGGCACGGATGTGAGCGACCCCGACCGACACGGCCTTGAAGTCATTTCGCATGTGCTGAGCGGTCAAGGCGGTCGGCTCTTTCTCGACCTGCGCGATCGACAAAGTCTCGCCTACAGCGTCTCGGCAATGAACATCGAGGGTCTGGCCCCGGGGTTCTTTGCTCTTTATATCGGAACGTCTCCAGACAAAGTCGACGTGGCCCGCGCGGGCATTCTCGATCACCTGAAGCGCTTGGTGGATGAAGCCCCGAGCGAAGAAGAACTCGACCGCGCCCGTCGCAACCTGATTGGCAACTTCGTGATCAACCAGCAGCGCAGTGCCGCCCGAGCTGCGCATATTTCGCTGGATTCGCTTTATGGCCTCGGGCCCGAGGCCCATCGCGAGTACACCGAGCAAGTGGCGGCCATCACCCGGGACGACGTGCTGCGCATCGCCCGCCGCTTCTTCCGGCTCGACGCCTACACGATCGCCATGGTTCGGCCCTAAAAGGCCAAGCCCAGGCGGGACTATATCCGGTACCCTAAGAGGCACTCACTCGAAACTGAGCCGGAGACTCCAAAATGCCCTCTTCTTCTGTGCCCTTTGACTATTCGGCCGATGGCTTTGCGGTGCGCGACGACGTGACGTCGATCCACCGCGTGAGCTGGGAAAAGATCGCCCGCGCAGGTTCTCACTGGACGGGCCCGCAGCGGGTCGAGATCGCCCGACAGGCCCGGGCCGCCCGGGCCGCCCGCAACGACCCGCCCTGGAGCCGCGATGCTTTGCCGGGCGCCGAAGGCCGGCTGCCGGAAACCGCCGTCGAAGCCGCCCGAACCATTGGCGCCGATGCCCATCGCATCGACCGCGCCTGGGCCGAGTCAATGATCGAGGCCCTCGGCGATGCGGCCTATGTAGAGCTTGGATCGATTGTGGTGACCGTATCGGCCTTGGATGCTTTTGCAGAAGCCCTGGGCCGGGGACATGAACCCCTGCCCGACGCCATCGAAGACGGGACCCCGGATGGCGCCCGGCTGGAGGCGGCGGTCGACATTGGCGCTTACGTCCCGATGGCCGATCCCTTTCCCGGTCCGAACGTGGGGCGGGCGCTGTCGCTGGTACCCGAAGCCAACACGCTTTTCTTTTCAAACGTGATGGCGATGTACGGCGGGCCGAGCGGTTCGTTCTTTGACTTAAAGTGGGACGGCCCGCTCTCGCGCCCCCAGGCGGAGCTGCTGGCCGCCCGGGTCTCGGCGCTGAACGAGTGCTTTTACTGAACGACCTCACACGTTGGGCTGCTCCGGGCGAGCAGCGAGCACATCGGTGAATCGGTTTCCTTGGACTCGACGGTCGGTCGCGCTTCGGGCAGCGACGTGCCCGCCGGCGAACAGATCGTAGGCTTTGGTGAAGCCGTCGTGCGCGGCAGCGAAGACCTGCCTGCAGCCCGAGAAGCCTTGCGCCAAGCCTTAGGCGAAGCGGGCTTTCTTGAAGCCTGCGGGATCGCCGGCATCTTTAACGGGCTGGTGCGCAATGCCGACTTCAGCGGCATCCCGCTGGACGATGCGGCGCTTCACTCTTCAGAGGACTTCCGAGACAAACTCGGCCTGAACGATTTTTCCGGAGCGAAAAACAGCGACCTCACCCGGGCCGATGCCAGCCAAGCCGGGGAAGGTCTGTTCCCCCAAAAAAGGGGATAGGCGCTCATCGGGGCCGAAGGCGCGCACGTCACTCGCAAGCGATTAGGGCCCGAAGGCGCCGCCCTGGGTGCGGGGATCGGCGCCGCCGAGGTGGTAGCCGGTTTTCGGATCGATCCAGATGGCTTCTGCCGCCGACCAATGGCGCGGGCTGACCTTCACGCTGTGGCCCCGGGCTTCGAGGGCATTCACCACGTCGCGGGGGGTTTCCGGTTCGACGTACAGCGTGTCGGGCATCCACTGGTGGTGAAAGCGCGGCGCCGCCACGGCGGCGGAGACATCCATGTTGTAATCGATTCGGTTCAGCAGCGAGAGCAGCACGGTGGTGATGATGCGCGGGCCTCCGGGACTGCCGGTCACCATGCGGACCTGACCGTCTTCAAGCACGATGGTCGGCGTCATACTCGAAAGCGGCCGCTTGCCCGGTGCCACCGCATTAGCACCCCGGGTGTCGATTAACCCGTAGGCGTTCGGGGTGTCGGGGGCGACCGAGAAGTCGTCCATTTCGTTGTTGAGCACGATGCCCGTCCCCGGCACGGTGATCCCCGACCCATAGGGGGTGTTGATCGTCATGGTGAGCGCTACGGCGCCGCCCTTTGCGTCGGTGACCGATAAATGCGCGGTGCCGGCATCGTCGGGGGGCGAACCCGGAGCCTTCACTTCACTGGCTTTTTTTAGGTCGATGCGTTGGCGCTGGGTTTCCGCGTAGGGCTTTGAGACGATGCGCTCAACCGGCACGTCGACAAAGTCGGCGTCGCCCATGTAGGCGGCGCGGTCCGCAAAGGCCAGCTTCATGGCTTCTGAAATCAGGTGTAGGCTGTCGGAGCTGCCCGCCCCGAGCGCATTGAGGTCGAAGCCTTCGAGAATATTCAAGGTTTCAAGCAGCACCGCCCCCCCGGAAGACGGCGGCGGAAACGAAACGATCTCGTAGTCGCGGTACTGCCCCGTGACGGGTTCGCGGATTTTGACCTGATAGTTTTCGAGGTCTTCCACGGTCAACAGCCCGCCCCGCTTCTGCACGTGGGCAGCGATCTTTTGCCCAATGGGCCCGCCCTGCATGACGCCGGCGCCGTCTTTCGCAATGGCGCGCAGGGTCTTGGCGAGGTCTCGTTGAATGAGCACTTCACCGGGATCGGCCCGGCCGTCGAGGGCCGGCGCAAATTGAATGCGATGGGTTTCGGGAAAACGATCCGGCGTGATGTAGCGCCCCATGTAGTTGATGCGCGCGGCCTGAAAAGGCGCCAGGGGATAGCCCCCTTCGGCCAGAGCGATGGCGGGGGCCAGCACTTCGGCCAAGGACATCGTGCCCCAACGCTTGAGCATGACATCGAGGCCCGCCACAAAGCTCGGCACCGCCACAGCCAGCGCCCCATGGCGCGAGGCGTTCTTGCGCACCCCGGGCTTCACGTACATGTCGCGGGTGGCGGCGGCGGGCGCGGTTTCCCGGGAGTCCACGGCAAAATTTTCGCCCGCGGGCGTGCGCACCACGGCAAAGAAACCACCGCCAAGCCCCGCCGAAAAAGGCTGGGTGACGGCGAGCGCGAAGGCCGTGGCCACGGCGGCGTCCACCGCATTGCCCCCGGCGGCCAGAATGCCGGCGCCGGCTTCGGCGGCGTGAATCGAAGAAGTGACCACCATGCCCTCGGCGTTATAGGCCGGCGCCGGGGCCGCCGCGCGAACCCCACCGGGCCCGGCCACAAGCCCCAAGACGGCTCCGCACAGCACACCCACCCCCACCAGCCGGCGGCCGCGCCCGGGCGTCATCGCGGGCCTCGCAGCGCGCCCGAATTTTGGGCTGCGGGGGGCGGAACGACTCAACTTGAAGGGCCTTCGGGTCGATAAAGAAGTCATGCAGCGAACCGTATCACAGGGCCTCGAACCGCTAAGCGGCCCTCACACACCAGCCGCCCCGGCCGCCCTGCCCGCCCAACCGGCGCCGCGAAACCGAATGCGATCGGGATGGACCTGGGCTGGGCTGTTGATT
>JAQWNI010000276.1 GCA_029268645.1 Myxococcota bacterium | reverse complement strand
CCGTGATCGGCCGTGATCACGATGAGACTATCCTCCCACAGCCCCTGGTTGCGAAGCAGATCAAAAAAGCGACCCAAGTACTCGTCCGTAAATCGGATCTCGCCGTCATACTGACTCTCGACGTAACGAAGTTCTGCGTCGCTGATTCCGGCATCAACAATGTTGCTCGATTCGTATCGACTAACACTGATCTGCTCGGCTTCTGAATCAACGAACATCGTATCAAAGGGAGGCGGTGGGATGTAGTCATAATGAGGATCCCACAAATAGGCGAAGAAAAAGAGTGGCCGTTTTCGGTCGCGCGATGAACTTAGGAATTTCGAAACCAGTGGTTCGAGCAGCGGCGTTGTAACGTCATCATGCGCCCCTCCAGACAAACCCACCGTAGCCACCGAGTCGTCGTAATGTTCAAAGCCCTTATTCAAATTGTGCCGACGACCTAAGTACGGACCCGTTGCAAAGCCCGCCGTCTGATAACCAGCCTCCGAAAGAATTTCGGCCAACGTAACCACTCCATCATCCAAGCGGCTCCTCGCACCCACTGCTCCATGGGCCGACGGATACAAACCCGAAAAAATAGAAGCGTGAGAAGCCAAAGTCCAACTCGTCACCGAGTGCGCATCCTCGAAAACAACCGACTGCTCAGCGAGGGCATCCAAATTCGGACTCGTCGGCCGAAGTCCTGTGTAGAAACCCAGATGATCGGGCCGCAGAGACTCAATCGTGAGTAGGAAAATGTTGGGCGGGCGACTTGCGGGAGGAGCCTCTTGACAGCCCCCTAGGAAGAGGGCCACCCCAGACACAAAGAGAAGAGACAACAAATAGCTTCCAGAGGCATCCTTTGCCCCGCCATAGCCATCGCTTCTCAACTCCAATCCCCTCACTGAGAAAAATCCATCGGTCCAGAATACATGAAAAGAAAGTTCTGAATTTCCGGATGGATTCGACGCCAGCCAGAATGCCCACGGAATGCCCTCAGGACACTCTCAGTCGAAGCTGGATCGGCTCGATTGGCGGGCAAGATCACAAGCAGGTGATCCACCTCTCCGAAAAGAACTTTATGCTTGTAGGATTGCACACCACTGATTCCGGTCCTCATGTCGAGGACACGACTATGCATGACGTCGAGTCCCATCTGAGGCCAAGGAACGCCAATCAGTCCACGAGTCCCTTCGAATTCAACATCGAGTTCGACTAGTGCGTCGAGAGCAGTCTGATCCACGTAGATGTGTGAAAAACCAGACGGACCCACTGCGCGATCGAGCGGCTTTCTAAAGTCGACGAAGGCGAATATCCAAACAGAGCATATTGACCCGCCCAGCAAAGCGACAAAAAAGAAAGTACTCCAACGACGACCCGTGCACTGAAGCAGCAGAGCAACGATACCGGGAATCAAAAGGACTCCAGCTAAACGGAAATGTCGAACATTGAAGCTGATCAATAGATCGAGAGACCAAGCCGCAGAGAAGGCGAGAACCACACCAAAATAGACCCCAAAAGCAAGACCGTAATATTCCCTGCGGCAAGAGCCGTAACGCAAAATCAGCCCTATCAAGAGCCAAGTCCCGACTGAAAGCGCTAGAAGCGGAAGACCCAATCCAGCAAAAGGCCACTCAACCGATTCGGTTTTAGGAACGATGAGCCCAGCCATGTCGAAAACACTACCGAGGGGCGCTGCCGCAGCAAAAAGTACTTCCTGGAGGTCGGGGAAAGCCAACACCCAAGGCCTTGCTCCCGCTGGCGAACGCCCCCCTGAGGTGTAGAACCAAAACGCCAAAAGCGAAAGTAAAATAGACAAGAGGACATTCCTCACCCCGCGAAGTGATGCCTTGGAAAAAAATTCTTGTCCAGCCGAGAGCCGAGAAACAAGAATTCCGCCGACCACTGCAGCCCCGATGATAAAGAAGACTGACTTCAGAAAAATTCCGAAGACCATGGCGAGACTGAGAAGCAACGGCTCGTAGAATCGTTCGCCGCGAAGGCGCAGCACGAGGAGGGTAAACCATGGCAAATAGCTCCAGATCAAAAGTTCACCGCCGTGGTAGAACCGGCCCCAACCCAAAACGTACGGTTGAGAAACGATGACAGCTAGGCTCGTTGCGGCCACGTCGGGGCGAAAATCTAGACTTCTCCATAAGATCCAATAGCCCGCGAGGCCCAGACACCAAGCCAAAGCCACGGTCATTCGCATACTGTCGCCCAGATCAAAACCGAGCAATCGAAGAGTCCACGGCACCGCGTATTGCCCCGGGGTCCACCATGAAGTGAAATCACTAAGGTCGCTTGCGATATCGTCCTCATCGACATGATATGTGTGATTAAGGGGGGCACCCTGCTCCATCGAGCGCATCACCCTAAAGCCCGATACCGAATCCGAGAAAATCCCTGGCGGCGAGATCGCCATCCATGCGCACCCTGCTGCCAGAGCAAAGGCAACCCAGGAGACAGCTAGGATTGATTTCCAACGGCCGCCCTGAATATATTCGGGCACCGGAGATTCATCGGGGCTCAAAAATGATTCTCCCAAGTCGTGTTACCCGGAAAACGACCTGTGTCAGCCCGGCCCGGATCCGACCACAACGGCTTCTCTGCTCCCTCGGCATATCCTTCAAACTCTCGTCTCTGCCGGACAGTCTTTGTCAGGGTACTCTAGGCCAGCTCAGCCTGGCAGAAATGAGTCCCGCCAACGGACTTAAGAGGAAATGCTCACACCGTTGGGGCGAGCGAAAGCGATTGGCTCCACGCTCAAACCGCAAAAATAGCCCCCATTCTAGGTGAGTTGATCACAGGCCATCGATGCAAGAGCGTGAATGGTGAAAGTAGGATTCACACCTCCGGAGGTTGGAAATAGGCTAGCTCCGCCCAAGACAAGATTGGGCACTTCATGGACCGCTCCGTAGCGATTCGCCACGGAATCCCCCGCCCCTTTGCCCATGATCGTCCCTCCCATAATGTGCATCGGGGCCTTTGGCGCATTCCAGACGTCATCCGCCCCCGCCGCTCGAAAGACCCGCAGGCCCTCATCGACCGCCACCTTCCAAAGCGCGAGCGATTCGGGGCTCGAAGCATGCTGGACAGTCGCGAGAGGCACCCCCCACGCATCCTTTTGTTGACTGAGCGTCACGCGATTTTCGGCGATAGGGAGATCCTCGACGACCCCTGTCATCGTAATCATGTGCTCCGTCGACCGTTCCATGAAGCGCTTCAGAGCCGCTCCACGGATGTCCGGGCGGCTGGGCGCGATCCCCAACAGCCCATTGGGCTTCACTGCCTGTGCGATCATCCACTGGTAGCTTCCAAAGGCCCCTTGCCCCGAGAATTTCTCTTTCTGGTCGTAGTGTTCTTGGTTTAAGAATTGGCCTCCAAAAGCCCCGAACCACGGATTCGTCTTGTCGGGGTGTAGACCAAAAATCGGGGCAGCGAGATGACTTGTGACGAACTGCCCTAACGTCCCACTCGCATTTCCCAAACCATGGGGATGATGTGATGATTCACTCGCCAGCAAAATTCTCGCATTCTGAATGGTGTTGGCTGCGAGCACCACGGCGTCCGCCATAATCCGGACACGCTCTCCTTTGGCTGTCACCACCTCCACGCCGCTCGCACGGGTTCCTTTGGACTCGGTCAGAACCCGAACCACTTGCGTGTTGGGATGGAGAGTCGCGCCGGCCGCGAGGGCCTTCGGCCAATGAACCGACAAAGCGTTTGATAGGGCCCCCGTCGGGCACCCCGCATCACACCACCCATCCCAGATACACGACGGTCGACCGTCATAGGTTCTCGTCGCAATGGCCATTGGGAGCGGAGCCACTTTCATACCAAGGGATTCGAACCCTTTACCCACGATCCTCCCCTGATTGGCACTGGCCACCGGACCCATGGGATAGGGCTCGCCTGCGGGCCTCCAGACTTCGGCTTTTGCATCGCCCGAGATACCGCATTCCTTCTGAACCCGATCGTAATAAGGCCGCAGGTCCGCATAGCTGATCGGCCAATCGAGGCCTCTTCCATAAAGTGAGCGAACTCGAAAGTCATTCTCATGCATACGTGGCCAAACTGCGTAATGATGAATCGACGCCCCACCGACCCCCCATCCCGCATTGAACACATAACCAACGGGCTCAGGGCCAGTCTCCAGTACCGGAGCGCCTTTCCATTTGAGTCGCCGGGCCCAGAGCATGGAGCTCACCATCTGCTCAGTTTTGATTTCTGGCCCGGCTTCGAGCACGGCAACCCGCTGACCCGCCTGTGAGAGACGGGCAGCAAAATGGGCTCCTGCTGCACCCGAGCCCACGATGACAACATCGACCTTTTCCCTCGGAAGGGTCATCTCAACCCCATTCAGAGGGCGGCAGAATGTGGGCCGCGTAGGGCACGTTCAGACGAACGAAGCCTTCTTGGGTGCCGTACTGAACATCGCAAGCGTCATTGCGTATCACAAAATAGAAGAGGCCCTGGGGAGGGCCTTCCCAGTCTTCCAGTTTCTCACTCGCCATGTCCTCGATGAGGGCTTCCGCGTTGGCATCGGTCAGCTCAGCGAACGGTTGCCCGTGGCGAGCGCGAGCGACTGAATTCACCGAAGACAGACCGGACCGATAAAAAGAGGTGAACGGAGGCGCAACACCCAAGTACTGAATCATCAGCATGCACTCTTCAAAAGACACAGCCAACTGATGATCGACGTACACCGAGACCCCTGACTCCCGGCTCCCCGGAACGATCCGATCACCCAGGGCGGCCAGTGTTTCCTCTTCGTTCGACAAAAGGACGCGGGGTTTCACGCCCGCCTCGCGGGCGTCTCGAGGAGAAAGCTCGACCTTGGCTCCGCCCAACGTAAAGCTCAGTAGACCGATGCCACCGGCATAAAGAATTTCTCGTCGAGTCGCTTTCATCCCCGGAGGATAAGGAACCTTGTCCCAATTCCGCGACGAAAAGTTGCGGCTTACCCCGGGGATCTTCATTTAATTGTCACACGGGCTGCTCCTATTCGTCATTCCGTATCCATACCGTGAATGTTTCCGAGGAGCATCGAGAAGACCGGCTGAGAGCTGCCCTTTGCTCCCCCATGATTCAATTCCTTCAAGGAGAAAGACTTGGCGAGCCAAAGGCGGAGTGAACAGCGTCCCGACCGGGCGATGCAAATTCTTCTCGCTCTCTTCGTGACCTCAACGATCGGCCTCACCTCGGCTGCAGCCCGATCAGACGATTCACAGAATCTCAACGAAGCCATTCTCGAAATTCTCTACCAAGACGGCACCATTAGCAAAGCCCGTTACCGTGAGCTCCTCGATCTCGACCACTCCAAGACACAGGCCACCGAGATACCGGAGGATTCGCAGGAGCCATCGCCGGCTGAAACAACTTTGAAAGAGAAAGAGGCTGCGCCCGCCCCAAAGGCCGGACCGAAATTCAAGGTCGAAACCGGCTGGAATGGGCTCCGGGTGACTAGCGACGACGGGGCCTATGAGTTCCGAGTCGGAGGGCGAATCCAAGCGGACTTTGCGGTCTACGCCGGTGGCCCCGTGCCCATGGGTAACGGCACCGAACTCCGTCGAGCTCGACTCAAGGCCCAGGGCAAGCTCATGTCCGACTGGGAATACAAGCTCGAAGTCAATTTTGACACCGACACCCAAACCAGCATCACTGATGCCTGGATCAGCTACAAGGGTCTCCGTCCCGGCGGCGTCCCCATCAACCTGACTGCGGGCCACCTTAAGGTGCCTTTCAGCCAACAATCGATGTCCAGTTCAAACTGGCAGGTTTTTCAAGAACGGGCTCTGATCGATGCTTTCATTGATAACCCGGATTTCGGTCGACGCCGGCTTGGGGGCATCATCGAGTCCTATGGTAACCACTGGTTTGCCGCTCTCGGATTGTACAGCGAGGGCTTTCAGCCTCGATCTCGGATCGCTCAAAACAACGAGAGCTTTGGGGTCGCCGCCCGCCTCGGCTTTGTTCCCTTCAACGAAGAGCGACGGCTTCTCTCGATCAATGGGGCCGTGTACTACCGGGGCTTCGACGCCGACGCAGGCTTACGCTTTCGATCCCGACCCGAATCCCATGTCACCGGTGTTCGGTTGGTGGATACGGGAATCACACGAACTGCTCCGGACGAAATCCTCTACAACGTCAGGAACCTGAGCGACACGCTGCTTTACAATATGTCGATCACCGGCCTCATCGGATCATTCCACGCCCAAGCAGAGTACACCGGTGCATTGGTGAAACGGCGCGGCCCCCAAACCGACCTCAACTTCGGCGGTGTTTACGTACAGGCGGGATACTTTTTGACGGGGGAGAACCGTCGGTACGATGCACGATATGGCAAGTACGGTCGCGTGAAGCCCAATCGCAATTTCACCCTGGGCGGAGGACCCGGGGCATGGGAAGTCGCCGCCCGCTTCAGCCAGATCAGCCTTCAGAACGAAGACATCGCCGGCGGACGCGAATACGACGTCACCCTCGCGTTAAACTGGTACGTCAATCCGAGCATCATGTTTCGTTTGAACTACGTGGCTGCGATGCCGCACCCCACGACGGTCCGCTTGGGTTCAAGCGACGCAATGGTGAATGTCTTCGAAGGACGCATGCAGGTTGTGTTCTAAATGCCAGTGGGGGGCAGTGGGCAGCCATCCAATCCGAAACTCAACGGGCGCTCAAGCGGTACCCCACCCCACGAACCGTCTCAATCAGCTTTCCGGACTCTCCCAGCTTTTCTCGCAATCGACGCATGTGAGAGTCAATGGTCCGAGTCGTCACATTCAGTTCAGCGCCCCAGACCTCATCGAGCAGACGATCCCGGGAAAGGACCCGACCCGGCCGACTCATGAGAGCCGAAAGCAGACGGAATTCCTTAGCGGTCAGCTCAACGGGGCGTCCCCCAACGGTGCAACGATGCCCCTCGCAATCCAGCCACAAAACACCCCGACGGATTTCGTGTGGCGCCTCGGCCGGGGCATCCATCCTGCGCAGAACGGCACGAACCCTCAAAACCAGCTCTCGTGGGCTGAAAGGCTTGACCACGTAGTCGTCGGCCCCCATCTCAAGGCCAATCACTCGCTCAAATTCCTGTGAACGGGCCGTCACCATAATGATCGGCAGATGAGCCCACTCCGGCGCCCCCCGCACTTTGCGACAGATCTCGATTCCAGACACATCTGGCAACATCAGATCCAGCACAATTAAGTCCGGGGGACAGCGACCGAGGGCCGCCAAAGCCTCGGAGCCCCGAGTCGCCGTCTCCACTTCGAAACCTGAATTGTCCAGCGTCAAACGAATCAGCTCGAGCAGATCAGGCTCATCGTCAACGACAAGGATTCTCCGCCTCACGCTCGCCTCTCTCACGATCAAAACAGGAAGGGCCAGAAGAAATATCGTCGACTAGTCCGCGAGTTTGCCTGCGTGCTTCACATTCACGGACTCGGCCACCATGATGACATCTTCCGCAATATTCGTGGCATGATCGCCAACGCGTTCGAGGCATTTCGCGATCAAGATATGATGCAGTGCCGCATCCGAGCTTTCCGGTTCGGTTCGGATCCGTTCGAGTGACTCGCGGATAACGAGTGCCTCATCATCATCAATCCGGTCGTCGGCCTGAAGAACCAACCGGGCCCGATCGGCATCGGCGTCGGCAAAAGCAGTCAACGCTGCCGAGAGACTCCGGCGACTTTCCTCCACGAGGTCGGCAAAGGCCGCCGGGGGGTGAACCGGGGGTCTTTCGACCAACTCCAGAGTGCTATCCGCGATATCGCGGGCAAGATCACCGACCCGTTCGAGATCGACCGCCGCAACCTTGATCGCAAGAGCCTGCCGAAGGTCGTCAGCGACGGGGGCCTGAAGGGCGATCAACTCCAACACGGCCTGATCGATTTCGACATCGAGTCGATCGATCGCGAGATCATCTTCTTTGACCTGGGCGGCGAGCTCGGCATCACGGTCCGCAAGGGATTGCAGCGCCTTGGCGAGAATCGACTCGGCGAGGCCCCCCATCCGCAGCAGGCGCTCTCGCAAACCGGCCAGTCTTTTGTCCATCAGAGGATGGGATCCGTCTTGTAAACTCATGCCTCTACTTTCGACGAGAGTGGGGCCTCATCCAAACCTGTGGAACGATAGAAAGTCACAAGGCCCCTTCGGGGGATTGTCTTCTTGTAATCGTCACATTTTCTCCATGATCTGTCCACCGCTAGACAGTAGGTTTGCCGAAGACCTTTTAGACTCAACGGCTCGGATAAACGCGCCGGCCCTGCTCACTCAGGAGAATCCCGACCAATGGCCGCTCGGTTATTTTCACTTTCGATCATTTCGGTTGTGCTGTTTTCGGCCGGCCCAACCCTGGCCCGAGATCAAATTCGGATCGTGGGCTCCTCCACCGTGTTCCCCTTTTCGACCTCCGTCGCCGAACGATTCGGTAAGACAACCGAGTTCCAGACGCCGGTCGTCGAGAGTACGGGGTCCGGCGGTGGACTCAAGCTATTTTGCAGCGGCCTCGGCGAAGCGACACCGGACATCACCAATTCGTCCCGCCGAATCAAGCTGTCGGAAGTCACGCTGTGCGAGGGCAACGGCGTGGCCGACATCGTCGAAATCATGATCGGATACGATGGAATCGTGCTCGCCAACAAAAGAGGCGCCCGGCACTATGACCTGTCGACCAAGCAAATCTTTGATGCCCTCGCCCGAGAGGTCCCCGTCGCGGGCAAGCTCGTCCCCAACCCAAACAGAACTTGGAAGGACGTCGACCCCTCCCTGCCGGACGTCAAAATTGAAGTATTGGGACCACCGCCGACTTCCGGCACCCGAGACGCCTTCGTCGAGCTCGCGATGGAAAAGGGGGCCAAGCAGTACCCGATGCTGAGAACAATGCGGAGCGAGAACAAAAAATCCTTCAAGGCCATCGCTCATGCGATCCGCGAAGACGGAGGCTATGTCGAAGCGGGTGAAAACGACAACCTCATCGTGCGAAAACTCGAAGCCAATCCAAATGCACTGGGCGTCTTTGGCTTTTCTTACCTCGACCAGAATGAAGATCGAATCCAAGGCAGCCGAATCGATGGCGTCTTACCTGAGTTCGAAGAGATCGCCGCGGGGCGGTACGTCATCGCACGCCCTCTGTATTTCTACGCCAAGGCCGCCCATGTTTCGGAAGTCCCCGGACTTCAGGAATACATCTTAGAGTTCAT
This sequence comes from Myxococcota bacterium, assembly GCA_029268645.1. Taxonomy (GTDB): domain Bacteria; phylum Myxococcota_A; class UBA9160; order UBA9160; family UBA4427; genus TMED88. The sequence goes on along the minus strand of JAQWNI010000276.1, from coordinate 5,753 downwards.
CAGCGAGCGAGCAGCCGGTCCAGACGGGTATCTGATTGACAAGGGGTTGATTCCTCTTTCCGACGCCGAACGAAAGAAGGTTCAAACATCAGGGGCCGATCTCATACCGCTTAAGCGACCGAAGGACTGATCGATCAAGCACCCGCGCTCTTATTCTTCGGGACCTGAGGGAATGTCGCCCATTTCCTCAGGCCCCAAAGCCCGATTCCAATAACCGGCCACGACCCGGTACTGTCCGGCGATGAGACCCATGGCGACCAACAGCCCAAGGATCGAAACGACCTCCCCCCCCACCCACGCAATCAGAGCGCTGGGCACCAGCATTCCAGCCACCAGGCTCAAGCTCGCCAGCCGGTCCCGGGTCGAATAGGTGCTGTACTGAGCAAAGAGTTCTGCGTTGGCAGGATCGCGTCGCGCCGAGCGATAACCCGTCAAGGTTGCAAACGACGTGGCTGCACACGCAGCGGCGAGCACCACGAACCAGAGGGCCACAGAGCCGGGTTGAAGCATCTCGGCGAGAACAAACTCCAAGAGACCAATCACAAACGGGTAAACCGTATCGAGGATGCGAGGTACCCAGACCACGCGCAGGACCATGCTGACATAGACAAGCCAGATCAGGACGAAACCCATCATTGCCACCGCCGCCTGAAGCCAGCCCACAACCGCAGGAAGGCCACCTTGCCACAGATGCGGATGACTCAGCACGCTCGACCAGAGCAGCTCCAACGCGACCGCTTGGATAATGCTCAGGAGCGTCAGCAAGACCGACGGAAGTTGCTGTTTGGCTCGTTCGCGGATCGTCTGCAACGGCAGGACCTCCCGGAGCGCCGCCCGGCACGGGTCGTCGCGCTGTCGTTCTATATACTTCGAGTCGCTTGGGTGGCGCCAGTCCGACCATTGCCTTGCATCATCCACGAGGGAAGTCCGTGGAAAAATTCGAAACGCCCGAGCCGCGGGCTCGACGATCGACTTTTTGACCCGTGTCACCTTGACTCGATTGAAATCCCGGGAAAGACAGAGAGGCGTCGACACACAATGTTCAGACAACACTCGCATTGCCCTCGCTGTCGAGTCGATTTAAGGATTCCTCATCATGCGACTCGCTGGAGCCCTGCGGACCTTCGCCTCGGTACAGCCCTGTACGGAGTGCTGATCCTTCTCTTCCTTGTCACCAACCAATCCGCCCAAGCCGACGAGCCCAAAAAAGAGGCCTGGGTCGATGCGGAGCGAATCGCCACCGCCGACGCCCGCCCCGGAGACTGGGTGAGCTATGGGCGCACATACGACGAACAACGCTACAGCCCGCTCAATCAAATCAATCGCAGCAATGTGGCCAAATTGGGACTTGCTTTCTCCTACGCGACCGGGACCAAACGCGGACTTGAAGCCACGCCTCTCGTCGCCGACGGCACCCTGTATACCACCGGATCCTGGAGCCGTGTCTACGCTATCGATGCCGTCACGGGCAAGGAACGCTGGCGATTTGACCCCCAAGTCCCCGGCGCCGCCGCCCGCAATGCCTGCTGCGATGTGGTGAACCGCGGCGTTGCCCTCTGGAAGGGTCGCGTCTACGTGGGCACCATCGATGGTCGGCTGATCGCCCTCGATGCGAAAACGGGAAAGCTCGTTTGGGAAACACTCACCGTCGATCCCGACAAGCCGTATACGATCACTGGGGCGCCGAGGGTCGTGAAAGATAAAGTGATCATCGGCAACGGGGGCGCGGATCTCGGAGTCCGCGGCTACTTCAGCGCCTACGATGCGGCCACCGGTGAGCTCGTTTGGCGCTTCTATACCGTGCCGGCCTCAAAGGAAGGCCCCCACGAGAACCCGGCACTGGAACTGGCCGCCGAAACGTGGCCGGCGAATGCGCGTTGGGAGACCGGCCTGGGCGGCACGGCTTGGGATGCCTTTGCGTACGACCCTGAACTCGACTTGCTGTATGCCGGAGTCGGGAACAGCAGTTTGCGGGAACGCTCGATGCGAAGCCCCGGCGGAGGCGACAACCTCTTTCTGACAGCGATTCTGGCCGTTCGTCCAGACACAGGAGAACTCGTCTGGTACTACCAGACGACCCCGGGTGAAGCCTGGGACTACACGGCGACGCAGCACATCATGCTCTTGGACCTTGAGATCGAGGGCAAAGAGCGAAAAGTCCTCGTCCAAGCCCCCAAGAACGGATTCTTCTATGTCCTCGATCGGGCCACCGGCGAGCTCCTCGCCGCCGACCCTTACGTCGACGTCAGCTGGGCCACCCATGTGGATCTCAAAACCGGACGCCCGGTGGAACGACCGGAAGCCGATTGGTCCGAACAGGAACGCTTCGTCGTCCCCGGCCACCTCGGCGGCCACAACTGGCACCCGATGGCGTATAGCCCGCGAACCGGCTTGGTCTACATCCCCTCGATGAACACCGGCGTGCCCTACAACCCGGACAAGAACTTCACGTTTATCCCCGGTGCCTTCAACACCGGCGAGGACATGGCTCCGATTGCCGACCGCATCCAAAACGGCCTCAAGAATATTCCGGTCTGTTCGCCCACGCACATTACCGCCTGGGATCCCGTCGAGAATCGTCAAGCCTGGCGGGTTGTTCACGAAAGCGCCGTGCCCGCGGGCCTACTCGCCACGGGTGGAGACCTCATCTTTCAAGGCACCGGGGAAACCTTTGCCGCCTACGATGCAGAAAACGGCCGAAGACTCTGGCAGGTCAATACGGGCGTGGGCGTCATTGCGGCGCCGATCACCTATCAGATCGACGGCATCCAATACGTCGCCATCATGGCGGGCATCGGCGGCTCACACGGGGGCGACCAAGCTGAATTCGACTATGTGAACGAAGGCCAGCTCCTCGTCTTCAAGCTCGGGGGGAAGGCCAAGATGCCGATGCCGCCCAAGCAGCCCCCGAAAGTCATGCAGGCTCCACCCGCCAAAGCCTCCGAGGCCGTTGTTCGGCAAGGGCGTGACCTCTACACCCGTTTTTGTCGACAATGCCACGGCCTCGCCGTCGAAGGCAGTGGGCTCTTTCCCGACCTTCGGTATTCAAGTCGCGCCGTGCACGAAAGCTGGAACGACATTGTGCTCGGAGGGACTCGGCAAAGCGGCGGAATGGCGAGCTTTGCCGATCAGCTGACCATTGAACAAAGCGACGCCATTCACGCCTACGTGATCGAGCGCGCCCACGCGGCGGATGGCTGGCTCGAAGCCATCATCCGTGCAGCCGGCGGCCTGACCTGCGTGCCGATCAACTGGGTGGCCGACTGAGCGGTCCGGGCCCCGCCCGGCGGTGCGGCGTATCGACTACGGAGCAATGTCCTCCGACACGCAGCCTTCTAGGGGGAGCACGGGATCACAGCGGGCCACAGTCCCCTCCGGCAGACCGGGAAACTGAACGCTGTAGGGCGAAAAGCTGGAATTCGGTTCCCGGTAATCGGTACTGATGAACTGGGCCCCGCTCGCAAAGGCGAGATCTCGGCGCGTCGGGTCGTTCTGTCGAGATTCGACCGTATCGGCGTCCGCCCGAGTCCGAACCAAAAAACCTTGCTCGACAAGCTCCGCGATGCTCGGGTCGGACACTGCCGGATCATTTTCCTTACGGAACGCTGCCTCAGGACTGTCGATCGGGGAACTCGTAAAGAGGTAAGCGCCATCCAGCCCCGGATATTGCGCCACATACTCGTCGAGAATCGAACCACCATTGTCGAGCCCGAACCAAACCTTCCCCCGATTGCGATCGAGGGGCAGCCAGCCCTCGGCTTGAATGGCTTCCATCAGGGTCGGGTAGCCCCGGCGAACGTCGTTGGGCAGGATGATTTCGTTGTCGCTGAAAACCGTCCGAATGCCATCCTGTAATTCCAGAAGGTCGTCCAAGGCCCAGGGTTCGGGAATTGTAAATTCAAGATCAAAAAGCGCGAGGGTCTCGCCGAGGTCCAAAAACTCCGCCTTGAGTTCAACAAGGATGAAGATCGGCAAATGATCGGGATTGGCCTGAGACCAATCTCTGACTTGTTCGAGGCACATCATAAATGTCAAGCAGTGGCTTCGAAAATCAATGTCTTGGATGTGGAGGGTCTTCTGCCCTGGCTCCGACATCACGCCTTCGGGGTCAAAGTCCGGACCGGGCAAGAGCGTTTCGTCTGGAAGAAACGGATCAACAGTCGCAACGCCACCCGGGCCAAATGGATCGGCGTAAAGCTCCCCTTGGCGATCGACCCATACATCGAACTCAAGTTGCCGAAGCCCTTGCGGGCCCAATTGTTCCGCAATCGAAGGATGGGTGTATTCGAGTTCCTGCGGACTCGGAACGCCCTCAAGGTCGGAGGCAAAGGTCTCGACCACCCATTCGATGGCACGCTGCAAACCATCCGAGGGCTTGATCTTGTAGCTGTTGTGCGAGCCGATGACTTGGATTTCATTCAAGCGAAGGTCGGCCGTCGGATCTTCTGGAGCCGGGCCGCACCCGATTGCCACAAAGGCCAAACACATCAGCATCCACGCTCCACAGCCCTTTGACATCAACCCGCCCTCCTTCTCCAACGCCCTTGCCTCGCACCATTATAAAGAGGGCCAACCTCAAACGGGCAACTTTTGGCCACGCCGGAAAAACGATTCCGAGATGGATTCCGGGTGGTTCCAGGCCTTCCCCGAGGCGACCTGCACACGCTACGGTCCGTCTTTCAATCATTCGGTCCGATTGGACCGCCGACCCCAGGAGACCCCATGTCTGCGTACTTGATCGTCAACTATTCCGTCACCGATGCCGACCAATACGGCGAATACCAAAAGGGCGCCGGTCCCGCTCTCGGCATCGGCTCGGACTGCGAACTCGTTGTCTTCGACCCCCAAAGCGAACGCGTTGAGGGGGACACCGCCGGCCACCAAACCGTGGTCCTCAAGTTCGAATCGAAAGAAAAAGCCAAGGAGGTCTACGAATCGGGCGCCTATCAGGCCATCGTCGGCACACGCCTCGGCGCCACGTCCGGTCACTTCGCGGTGCTCGTCAACGGCATGGGGTGAAGCCATTTTTTCTCGGATGAGGCCGACGGGGAAGGGGCAGGAATCGGATGGCCGCCCTTCTCGCTTTCCCGTCGGCTCGTCAGGCCCGCCAGGTCAGCATCTCGCCGCCCTGCCCCATCAGGAGGGTTCCGGGAAAAACCCGCAGGCGCCACGGATCGAGGCGAAGCGCCGCAAAACTTTCGGACTCTGGGGTATCCCATCCCGGGATCAGAGCCGGGTCGTAGCCCACCGGAGCCGGGCCGTTCTTGAGCCGATCCCAGACAGCCCGGCGGGTCTCAAGGTCGAAGTGCCAGGTGGCATGGCACTCGGCCACGCAGGTGTCTTGGGAGGGCGCCCAGTAGTTGACCGAGCAATAGGCGCTTCGCTCAAGGTGGGCGCGCTTAAGTGGCGTGGGGCCCGTCCCAATCCATCCAATCAAGTTCTCTCCATCCCATTCCCAAATGGGGTGAAGCACCCGGGATCGGGGCCGGTCCTGGCGGTCGACGGTCGCCACCGACGCCCATACGATTTGATGGGCCATCTCGACAAAAGCTCCCGCCACGTCAGAAAGTGAATGCATGGTATTTTCTCCCTTTCATGAATCGATCGCCGAGGCGAAACATCCATACCAGCCTGTTGGTCAGCCGATCGCCATCCGAGTTCCCAAGCGACGGACCCACGAACAATGAAAAATTCTTGCCCTGAGCGCAACGCGGGCTGCTCGACTCGCCCAATTGCTCTCGGACGGAAGGAAC
>JAQWNI010000275.1 GCA_029268645.1 Myxococcota bacterium | reverse complement strand
ATCGCGCAGCCGGCGGTTCTCTGCCGCAGGACTTCCGGATCGATAGGCTTGGGGCTCCGCTGTCAGCGGGAACGCATTGGCATGACCACTCGTGAACGGAGTCACATCGCCGGTCGTGCTACTCGTGATTTCCACTCCGGTGATGGTGATCAGGCGATCGGCTAGGCCCATGGCCTCAACGGTCGGAAAGTAGTCAAAAACGACATCGTGTTCGGTGGATACGAGAACCTCAGTGCCCATCGCGACAAAGGCGGCGATTTGTTGACGAACGGGTAGGGAAGAGTCGTCACTCGGCGCTGCGTGCACGTGAAAATCGGCGGAGATGACTCCATTCGCTGTGAAGGCCCGACGTAAGGGGGCAAGAGCGTGTAAGGAGGAGATCACGCCGGACTTCACCTGGATGGTCGTTTCGGAAATGCTCCATTCCGGACCCCGGGTCGCAAGCACCTGGTAGTGACCGGGGGGCAAGTCGACCTGTCGCGGATCACTGGGCACACCGGCGAGGGTGATGGCGTTTGACGACGTTGAAGAGGGGATCGTTTTTCCGCCCACGGAGAAGGTGTACCCCCCGCTCAAAAAGAGAGGGTTTGGGGTCGGCGCAATGCCTGTCACGATCAGCCGCAAAGGCTCTCCGCGTGGCAATTCGAGAACGCCCGTTTTCTGAGCCTTGAGGGATCCAAGGAGCGTGCCCTGCGGGCCTTCAGAGCCTGGGGGGAGAGGCAACCGGGCCGTTGTTTCGGCTCCCCGCTGAATGACATAGTGGAATGGGGCCTCGGCGTTGGAGGGGAGCCAGAAATCAAGTTTCCCCCCGGAGTCGGGCCGAACGAAAGTCAGCGGATTTCCTCGGGCGTCGAAAACGTGGAGTCCTGCCTCGGGAGCCTGAATTCGTCCGGCGTAGCGAGAACCGCTGGTCCAGAGTCGGTCGAGGGCGCTGGCCACATCGCTTTTTCGCCCGACCAGTATTTCGCGATGAAAGACAAGCTCTTTCCCTTCGTCGAGGTCCATCCAGAGGGTTTGGGCGAGTTCGAGCAGGCTGGGCGGCCCATCGCCTCCCCACAGCAACCCATCACTATAAATGCCCAAGACAGAAAAGTGTTCACCGTTGAGTGCGAGCGGGGCGAGGGCCTCTCGGCCGCCCCGTTCGTCGGTGAGGTACGCATCGACGATTCGCCAGCCGTAGCTGATTCCGGGAGAGAATTCGCTTCCCCCGACAAGCACTTGGGTGTCAGCGCGTTTTAGAGCCCTGGCGATGGAGAGGGGCGCTTCGAGGTCGACAGGAGGATGATCAAAGCCTGAGTTCTGGCTGGGATCTCGTGACGCGAGGGTGTAAGGCACGAGTTGACGGTTTCCGTGGAGTGCGACGTCACCAAAGAGAAAAAGCGCATCACCCGCTCCCGTTCGCCGGATACGCGTTTCGATTTTGAGCCGATTGGGCTGCTGAAGATCGAGTCGGTATTCCGTCTGAAATTGAAGTCCCTCGGATTGACTTTCCGTCACGAGCGCTGCCCACTTCGGTTGGGTTTCTGCCCGAATGGATTTGATCGGAGGGGTCTGCTCCCGGGACAGATTCATCACGGGCTGTAACACGGCCCATTGATCGTCCGCGACGCCGCAGTGCGCAAGGTCGACTAAGAGCCCCCCGCGAGGGGAGAGGGTCGACTCGTGGTCCGGCGAGGAGATGGCGGCGCAGAGAACACCGTTGCCGAGCACCCAGTCGCCGATTCCCGCGATGGCGTCGGGCCCTTGAGGGGCCCGATTGGCCCAGTTTTCTGAGGTGAGGGGTTCGGCAAAAAGAACGTCGTCGCCAAGAACGGGACTCGAGGGGCCGGCCAGGAGCAAGGCGGCCGCGAGAGGCAGCCCGCGTTTCAAGACTCGGAGAGGAAGAGACATCGAAACCAACTGTAACGCGGAGGGAGTCCGGGGGCCGTTTCCAATCCGCTGGCCTGGGTTTCGGATCGCGCCAGGGCGAGGCACATTTGGGCTCAATGAATGCATCTGTCATGAGAGTCAAATCGAGTAATCGGCCGAGGCCCACGAAGGCTGTTGGCTGGGCTTGCTGGATTGCCATCCTGCTTATTCATCCAGCGCCGGTGGCCAAAGCTGAAGCCGCCGTGTCTCAGCTGGCGTGGCGGCATCCAAACCCAGCACAGGTCGATCGATTTGAAATCTTGATGGCGTTTAGCCCTGAGGAGAAACTAAACCCGGCGCCCGTGTCCGTTGGGAAGCCGGTAGAGGGCGATCACTTCGCATGGGGTGTCACTCTGGACGATCAGACCAGCGTGTGGGTCGCAGTGGTTGCGGTTGGGCTGGATGGACAAGTGAGTTCTCCGAGCGCTTGGCGAAGAATCGATTGGCAACCTGGCCAGGCGCCTCTGCGGCCCCCAGGCCGACCTTACTTGGTCGACCCGCGGCGCTGATTTCACCCGCACACCCGCCATTGCCGGGCACCCGCGGGTGCCTCTACACTGTTGAGCGGGGGGTGTTTGAGATGGAATCCAGCCGCAGTGCGGCGTTGGAGGAGTTTGCGCTGGCTCGAGAGAGACTTGTGCGCAGGCTTTCCGAGCGAGGGGTCCGCGACGAGCGGGTTCTGAAGGCCGTCTACGAAACCCCTCGCCATCGGTTTTTGCCCGAAGCGTTCTGGGGACAGGCCTACAAGGACACCCCGGTTCCGATTGGCGAAGGCCAGACGATTTCTGCGCCCGGGGTGGTTGCGACGATGACCGAGGCCCTGAGTCTTGCAGGGCACGAGCAGGTCTTGGAAGTCGGAACGGGCTCAGGCTATCAGGCGGCCCTGTTGCACAGCCTAGCCGCCACGGTCTTATCCATTGAACGGATCCCCGTTTTGGCCGAGCAAGCAGAGGCCATTTTGTCCGAGATGGGGTGTGACCGTGTGAAGGTCAGGGTTGGCGATGGCACCCAGGGCGCAGCGGATTGTGCGCCTTTCGATCGAATCTTGGTGACAGCCGGCGGGCCAGAGCTTCCTCTTCCTCTGCTGTCGCAACTGGCGATCGGCGGGCTGCTTGTGGGCCCTTTTGGCCGTCGTGGCGAGCAGGAGTTGCTTCGAGTTCAACGAGCCGGGGCACAGCGGTTTACGCGCGAGGTCATCGGGCGGTGTCGCTTTGTCGACCTCATTGGAGAGGCGGGATGGTCGGCCCGCTAGTTTTCACGACCGCGAGGTCGCGGCGAATTCGGGGCGTCTTGGCGATCGCCCTGCTGTTCCTTTTGGGGGCACTCTTGGCCTCGGAAGTGGGATGCGCGGGGCCCGACCGAGGGCGCTATCACACCGTGGCCCAGGGTGAGAATCTCTACCGGATTGGTCTCCGGTATGGGGTGGACGCGAAAAGCCTCGCCCGTGTCAATCGCATTCGTGATGTGACTCAGGTCAAAGTCGGCGAGCGGATTTGGATCCCACCGTCCCGTTCGTCGGCCAGAGCACGACGACCTGCTGAATCTTCGTCGTCCAGTCGAAACGGGACTTCATCAAGACATCCTTCCAGCGAGGCGGTCCGGTCCGGTCTGAACTTTATCTGGCCCCTTGAAACCACCACCATCACCTCCCGGTTTGGGAGACGAAACGGTCGCCCCCATCAAGGGATCGACCTGCGGGGACGTTCTGGGACACGAATCCGCGCCGCCGAAGCGGGCAAAGTCATTCATAGTGGATGGCTTGGCGATTACGGAAAAGTCGTGATCGTCAAACATCGGGGCCACTATCGGACGGTCTATGCCCACGCGAGTAAGCTGCATGTTAAACGAGGCCAATTCGTCGATCGTGGACAGCGAATCGCGGAGGTTGGATCCACAGGTCGCTCGACGGGGCCACACCTTCATTTTGAAGTGCGGTACGGGGAATCACCTCGGGACCCAATGCAGTATCTTCCTTGAATCGAACCGTCTTCGGTGGGCGGTCGAGTTGTATGATGGCGATCAGCGGAGAAGGAGCTTGGTGTGAATCAACGGCTTGATGGCATCAAACGGCGAATTCGGGACGTGCCGGATTTTCCAAAACCTGGGATCGTCTTCAAAGATTGGATGCCACTCCTTTCCGATCCGGCGGCCTTGCGAGATGCCGTTGCACTCTTAGCGGAGCCTTTTCAAAATGAGCGCATCGACCAGGTTGTCGGCATGGAGGCCAGGGGCTTCCTGCTTGGGGTTCCTCTCGCTCTAGAGCTGTCTGCCGGCTTCGTCCCAGTTAGAAAACCCGGCAAGCTGCCCTCGGAGACGCACGCTGTTGACTACGAGCTCGAATATGGATCTGATACTCTGGAGATGCACACAGACGCCTTGCAAGCGGGGCAGCGTATCCTCATCGTCGATGACCTCTTGGCAACTGGAGGCACCGCTGAAGCGACTGTTCAGCTCGTAAAGCGCGCGAAGGGCCACGTGGTGGCCTGTGTATTCTTGATCGAGCTTGATTTTCTAGCAGGCCGGAACAAGCTACCCGTGGATCGGGTCCATTCCGTTTTACATTATTGATAAACAAGAGCGAGCCCCCAGTGCCTTTTTCTGGCGCAGCTCCGCTTGACCCGGACCACCCCAATGCAACTTGATGACTCGCTCGCACCGAAAGGCCGCTTTGTTCGCCGCTACAGTGCGCTGCCGGAGGGGGTCTATGCACGAGTGGCACCGACGCCTGTCTCCTCGCCCGGGTGGTTGCATTTCAATGTCGATCTCGCCAGAGAGATCGGGCTCGTCCCTGAAGAGTGGTCCGGGCCGCAGGGGCTCGAGGTACTGGCCGGAAATCGGCCCGTCTCCACCGGCGAACCCATCGCGATGGCCTATGCGGGGCATCAGTTCGGCCAATGGGTCCCTCAGCTTGGAGACGGTCGAGCGATTCAAATCGCGGAAGTTCTTGATGCTGCCGGTCGTGTGCATGGCTTGCAGCTGAAAGGCGCGGGGACGACGCCGTTCTCTCGTCAGGGAGACGGTCGAGCGGCCCTGGGCCCCGTTTTGAGAGAGTATCTGCTGAGCGAGGCCATGGCCGGCCTAGGTGTTCCCACAACGAGGGCTCTGGCTGCTGTAACGACCGGTGAAGCCGTGCAGCGTCAAACACCCGAGCCGGGTGCCATCCTGGCGCGTGTTGCACGGGGCTTCGTGCGGGTCGGGACTTTCGAGTACTTTGCGGCACGTGGCCAGGACCAGACTGTTCGGGAAATCGCCGATCTGGTTCGCTCTGAAACGGGCATAGAGGAAGCAGAGAACGCCAACCCCTATCGAGGGTGGTTCGAGCGGGTGATCGCAGCGCAAGCCGACCTGATCTCTCGCTGGATGTCTATTGGGTTTATCCACGGCGTCATGAACACCGACAATATGTCGGTCTATGGCGAGACAATCGACTACGGCCCCTGTGCATTCATGGATGCCTTTGATCCAAATCGAGTGTTTAGTTCGATCGATCGGCAGGGTCGCTACGCCTATCAACAGCAACCCAGTATCGGGCTTTGGAATCTGACTCGGCTCGGAGAATCAGTTTTAAGTCTGCTCGGCGATTCGACCGAGGAGGCCGTAGAGTGGGCGCAAGGCGCGTTAGGGCGCTACGCAGATCAGTTCCATAGGGCCTATGACGAAGCCTTCGCCAAGAAACTGGGCTTTGGGGAAGCCAACGAGATCACGCGCTCATTGGTGGCCGACTTGCTCGCAATCATGGCGGCACAGGGGGCAGACTTTACAAGAACCTTCCGGGACCTCACTCCTCTGTGCACGGCAGCTCGGGAGGGAACAGCGGGCACGCTCCCTCACTTCGGCGATGCAGCCGCCCTTATGCCGTGGGCCGAGCGGTGGCAGAGCGCCCTCTACGCCGAAGGTAAAAGCAGCTCGGAACCGGAAGCCTTGATGGACTCGGTAAACCCTCGTTACATCCCAAGAAATCATCGTGTCCAGCAGGCAATCGACGACTGCGCCCAACGCGGCGATCTTTCTTCCTTCGAGTCCCTGCTCAAAGCAACGACCCACCCATTTTTAGACAATCCGGAATTCATGGCCTTGGCGAACCCGCCGGAAGCCCATGAGGTCGTACGGGAAACGTTCTGCGGGACCTAGCCAGATGATTCGGAAGAGTGGGGAGCACCTCAATGGCGCTTGAGAATATTCGGGTCGTGCTTGTGGAGCCGGCACACCCCGGGAACATCGGGGCCGCTGCGCGGGCCATGAAAACCATGGGGCTCACGCAACTGATCCTCGTGCGCGCAGTGCACTTTCCATCGGCAGAGGCAGATCAGCGAGCATCGGGCGCCGAGGACTTACTGGAGAAAGCTCAAAGCCTCGAGAGCCTGAGGGAAGCGATTAGCGATTGTCGCCTGGTCATGGGCTGTTCGGCCCGGGCCCGTTCATTTCGGCACACGCTACTGAATGCCCGAGAAGGTGCCCAGCAACTCATCGAAGAATCACAAAATGGGGAGTCGGTTGCTCTGGTCTTTGGCCCCGAGCGAAGTGGTCTGGCCAACGCAGATCTGGATCTCTGCACTCATCAAGTGCAAATCCCGACTGATCCCAGCTTTTCGTCGCTGAATCTGGGTGCGGCGGTCCAGCTTCTGGCTTACGAAATTTTCCTCGCCAGCCGCCCGGACGCCCCGGAGCTGAAGGCAGTCCCGAACTCCGCGACCCGGCCGGCTCTGCAGATTGAGATGGATCATTTCTACGCTCATCTCGAACGTGTCCTCGAGGAAAGAGGATTCCTAGAAGGAGAGCTTCGTGAAGTAACCCTGACGAAACTACGTCGTCTGTTTACCCGGGCCCGCCCGCACTCGGGCGAGCTCAAGCTTTTGCACTCTATCCTGAAGCTGATTGTGCCCGGAGACGGTCACTGATCCATGGTGTCCGCGACAATCGCTCTCCCCGTGCACCGAAGTTCGATTGCCGGACAAAGGAATCGGTCTACGACTGATCCGAGCAGAAGCCAAACGGATCGCGGTCAAGGGGCTAGGGTGGGGGCCTCTTTCGGTTGAGACGATCGCGTAAAAATGGATGCGCGCCTCACCGGCCGGGCCGAACTTAAATTGCAGGCTTGAAAGATCGTGACGCTTGGTCTTGTCCCGCGCCCACCTGAGACATGGCCCGTCGCGGCTGCCGGGGCAAATCTGCTAAACACTCGGGATTCGGGACGATCGCCCCGCGCCCCCGTAGCTCAGGTGGATAGAGCACCGGTTTCCTAAACCGGGTGTCGCACGTTCGAGTCGTGCCGGGGGCGCCACGTCGACTCAACCATCTCGCTCGGTGCGGTGATCGCCTGTCTTGACGAGAACTCGATGGGCCTTGGATTGCGTTCTGACGGTTGACCCTCTCAAGCGGTCTTTGACTTGACTGATCTGCGGTGAAGCCAGAGTCCACCCAGGCCAAGCGCGAAGAGCCCACCCGTACCGGGCTCGGGAATCACGGTCACCGAGTTAACGTTCAGGTTTGCCACCACGACGAGGTCGTTCGCCTCACCAAACACTGAGCCATCGAGGCTACTCAACGTGACTGCCGAAATCGAGATCATCGGTGAGATCCCGAGGCTGGCTATCATACTGGGCACGGGATACGAGATAGGCTGGTTGCTGACCGGGGGAGGGCCGCCTCCTGAATGAGAGCCACCCCAGAGTCCCGTGACTTCAAGCGGAGAAGCCAGAACCGTATAGGTGCTTGCTCCTGAGGTGAGGAGGGTGGAAGAGAAACCGGGCTCTGCGTCCAAGGCCGCGCTCTCAATGGTGATCGTATCGTACCCCCCGTATGCCGCCGAGAGATTCATGATGATATTCGGCGCAAGCTCGATCGAAAGGTCCGTCAAATTCTGTGCGGCGGAATCGGCCGTAAACGTTCCGCTGAGCGCAGGGCTCACGGTGGTTCCCAAAACCGTACCGCCAACTGAAACAGACAAAACTGCACTGCCACCCGTGATGGCGTAAGACACGGGTGCTGCCCAAGCCGCGGAAGCCGGCGCGAACCCCAGGCCGGCCAAAAGCGCCCAGCGAAGGACGAGGCCGACCAATGACGCATAAGGTCTTCGGGCCCAGGCGGTTTTGACCACGAAAGGCCGGTGTGAATTTCGTCGCTTCTCGCGATTCGGCATGCTGGATAATCCCCACGTGCAAACGTTTGCCGGTCCGGATGGACCAATCCATTCCCAGGAATACACATCAACGTCTGCGAGAGGGTCTTACCAGCATGGAACGATCGAAAGGCCGAAGGCTACCACGAGATAATAATTTTTAAACCATTCTAAAGAGTAAACGCTCGAGTTGCGGGTGATCGTGCTTCTTTGGATAGCCCATCCCTGGCAAAGCCGATGAAGCGGGACCTCAATTCCAGTCAGGGTAAAACCCTAGATGTCGATCAAGAATTTGCCGTGGTGATAAGCGTTAATCATTCAGGCATTCAGTAGTTCTGCCGAAACGGCGCTCATGACGAAGAAAATGAATCGCGTTCCTTCTGGATGTAAACAGGGTTTTACCTTGATCGAGATGCTGGTGGTGGTGGCCATTGTGGGAGTCCTCAGCGCCGTCGCGATTCCCATCCTTTCGACCCATCAGCTGCGCGCCAAGTCGTCGGAAGTCAGAACCAATTTAGGCGCCATTCAGGTGGCGCAGGACGCGTCGTTCGCGGAGACGGGGCTTTTTCTGCCCGCCGATGCAGAGCCGCCTATCGTTCCAGGAGCCATTCCGGCTGACTTCGATTCTGTCGGAAGCGACTACTCCGGTTTGGGCTGGGCGCCTGAGGGTCGCGTCTACTTCTCTTACGCGGTGGAGGTTTCTCCCGACCGCAGTGGGTTTACCGCGGATGCGGCAGCAGATCTAGACGCAGACGGCGTCATGCAGATTTGGGGCTACGCCCGACCCGACGCATCGGGAACCGTGGTCGCTGGGGGACTGGGATGTGTTCCCGAGCAAATGACCATCGGGAAAACGGGACCCTGCCATGCGGGTGCGTCCATTTTCTAGATTCGGCCTCCCGCGGACCTGTAGTGGGCTCGCGGTGAAGCATAAGAAAGGGCTGAAATGACTCTCAACCCGTCCGGCCATCTGGCGGAGAGACTCGCTCGACTCGAAAGCTTCGAGT
>JAQWNI010000274.1 GCA_029268645.1 Myxococcota bacterium | reverse complement strand
CCGGAAACGCGGGTTTCTGAGCCCTTCACGAGCCCGGTTTCTCGCTACTCGCCCTCTCCTTGATGGGCCCAGTACTGCCGGGCCCATTCGTCGAGATCTTGATTCATTTGGTCGAGCCTTGTGCAGAGTCGGTCGTACTCTTCATCTTGTTCGAGTCGCAGGCAGGCCCCGTCAATCAGGCGCATTAGCCTTTTTCGGCGCTCGGGCTCAGTCAGCGGCTGCCCGCTTTTTTCCCCGTTCGTGACGCACAAGTCGTTTTCGACAAACTGCCTCTCGAGTTCTTCACAGGTCCGCCGGTTGCGCTCGCGCTTGGCCGACAGGCGATTGATCCGCACGACGACGTCGTCGTAGAGGCGTTCAGCTTCCGGCTCTGAGGGGTCGAACGGTTGCCGCAGCATGATGACTTCTGCACTCATGATGGCTCTCCTTGCCGCCCTGATCGGCGATTTCGGCCTGGCGGCTTTTGAGCTGTACAAATGCAACCGTCATGCCATTCCCGAAACCCTCAAACACGGCCCAGCGGCCCCTGACCTGTTGGTCATTCCCAACAGCCCCCACTCTGTCCATTCTTTTGGAGCGGCCCTGGTTGAAATGAAACACTCCCGGGGGATTCAGGCGGTGCAGACATAGTGTTGATTTTCCTGGAAGCCCATTTCGTCGAGGGCCTCCCGGATTTTCGAACGCGCAGAGGCCCCGGCGACGCTGACGATGATCCGTTCTGGGCGAAGTTTCAGAAGATCCTCGGGAACAACCACCGGAGCCCCCTGGAGGGTTTGGCCAATCCGTCGAGGGTGCACCTCGACGATGTGGCTTGTGGCCCG
This sequence comes from Myxococcota bacterium, assembly GCA_029268645.1. GTDB lineage: Bacteria > Myxococcota_A > UBA9160 > UBA9160 > UBA4427 > TMED88. The sequence goes on along the minus strand of JAQWNI010000274.1, from coordinate 18,434 downwards.
TCCATGCTGGGCCAGAGCCCGCCGAAGGCTTCGGCCCGTTGGCCCGTGGCCCCAAAGGACGTAATGCGGATGAGAGGCAAGGAAAGTCTGCGTCAGGTGGAAAGCCTTACACTGAGTGAAGGCGTCCAGGTGATATCGAGGATGCGTGCGGGAGAGTCGACTCGCCGAGTCCCGCCAACCGATTAGCCTTCGAGGGACCATACCGATTCGTTTTCCCTGGGCCAAAAATCTCAAGATGAGATCGTAATCCTCCGGCCACTCGGGGTCTTGATAGCCGGATGCCGTCAAGGCCTCGGTGCGAAACATCAGACTCGGATGAGCGACTGGACATTCGACCCAAGCCTCGGCGCGGAGGTCGTTTTCATTTCTAACCCGGTTTAGCCAGGCTTCGTAGCGTCGCGCTCCCTGGGTCATTCTGTCGCGAGGGAACACACGTACGTGGCTCCCCACGGCGCTCAGTTGGGGGTTGTTCTCAAGGGCAGAGAGTTGGAGAGCTAAGCGGTCCCGATGCATCCAGTCGTCGGCGTCCATTCGAGCTACCCAAGGGGCCCTACAGTGAGTCAGCCCAGCGTTCAGCGCGGGCACGATCCCTTCGTGTTTTTTAAAAATGACGCGGATTCTAGAATCCCGAAGGGCTGCGTCTTGAAGGATCTGCGCACTTTGATCGCTGGATCCGTCATCGATGGCCCAGCAAACCCAACGCTTTTCGGACTGCCTGCTCAAGCTTTTTAGGCAGGTCGGCAGAGTGGCCTCGGCGTTGTAGACCGGCATCAGGATATCGAGGTGCGTTTTATTCATTGGGGCCCGCGCTGAACCGTCTGTGTGTTGGCGATGCCGGATGGGCCATGTCGCCATTCCCGCTGTCATTTGGGTCTTGATTTTAAAAAACTGCTATGAGATACTGGTCAGTATCTGAAATGGCCTCGATCTCCGAGGCGCTCCTGTCCCGCTTGGATTCGAAAAAAACTTTTTTGATTCGGTGAGGTGACGATTTTTTATGAAAGAAGAAATTCGTCGCATCGCGGACCGTATGAAGGCCTGGCGTGCGGAGGCCGGCTTGACCCTGCAAGAGCTGGCGGACCGCTCCGGGGTTTCTGCCAGCGCCATTCACAAAATTGAAAACCATCAGACTGTCCCGACGATCCGGATTCTTCTCAAGGTGGCTTCTGGGCTGGGCCGAGAACCCCATCAGCTGTTTGAGGTCGGAGAAAAGTTGCCAAACGGTGTGGCGGTTCTCCGGGCTGAAGACCGTCAGACCTGGGCCAGTCCCAATGGCGTCGATCTCGAAAAAGTGGTGGGTCCGATCGGCGGTGCCCTGATCGATCTCTGGCGAATTCGGCATGCCGCTGGGACCTCTTCTGATATGTCGAATCCCGAAGAACCTTGGCGCCGCCATGAGGGCGAGGTGGTGATTCTCGTGGAAACCGGTCAGCTCACTGTCGGTGTGGGAGAGGATCAGTGGGAACTCGGTCCGGGCGACACGATTCATCTGAATACGCTTCAACCCCACCGTTGGGCCAATTGCTCCGATGAAGATGTCAGTCTCTTTATCTTCTCGCTCAGCCAAGGCGGAGCGCGCACCCTCAAGGGCGAGGCTCGGTAACCGCGAGGGTCGGCGGTTCCTTTATCGCGCAAAAATGGGGCTCGACCAAGCCGTGCGTCCATCGCGTTGGATGACTCTCACGTAGTGATACTCGCCGCGCCCCAGTCGTGGGATTTTGCGAGAGAGTCGGAGATCCAGTTGGCCGTCTCCATCGACTCGGGCGATCTGACCCGTGCGGATCAGATCGATTCGTTCGATCGGGGCCGTTCCAACCACTTCAACCTGCAGATTTTGCGTCGACGGTGGGTCGTCCGCGTTGCTTTCTAGGATCGATCCCATCGGTGCATCGTCGAGGCGAACGTCGAGCCAGATGCGGGCACCGTCCGTCGCGTAAGTGCGTCGAGCGCGCAGGGCTTCCAGAACACCCTCTCGGGTGAGGGCCTCACTCCGGATGGCCGCCAAGCCGCCGGCTCCGCCGGGGTCGGCGAGTTGGACGAGACCAGGGTGACCGTCGTGGCTGTCCCCGCTGCCAATGAAACCAAGTGGGTAACCCGCATTGAGTGCATCGCGGACGTAATTCCCGGCGACGGGTCGATGAATGGGATGAGGTGAGTCGGCTGCTTCACTGCTGCCATGAACCGAAACGATTTCTGTGAGTGGCTCGAGGACGGGGTCGGGCGGGTAATCTCGCCAGTTGGTGGACACGGGTCCGCCAGCGGAGTGGTGTGCGAAGGTCAGGGCCGATTGTCCTCGAAGCGCTGCCCAGAGCTCGTCGGGTGTGTCGTAGTTGGGGTCGAGGCTGGAATAGATCTCTCGATCGTTCTCATGGTCGAAGTAGAGCACGTGGCGATGACCGTGCAGCCAGTTTGTCCATTCGTACCCCAACAGCGTGACAAATCGTTCGGGTTCTTGGTATCGCTGCACGCTTTGGCGGATGGATTTCCAGGCAGAACCGTTGGCGTCGAGGGGGTCCATTCCCCAATGGTCATGATCTGTCAGGGCGGTGACGTCGAGTCCCGCGACCCGGCGGGCGTAGTCGTAATACTGATCCGGCGTGCTGGTGCCATCGGAAATTTGCGAATGGCCGTGAAGGTCTCCCCAGAGAATCCGGCTGATTCCTTCGCGCACGACGATGGGATTGACTTCGGCAGTGAGTCCCTGAAGATCGCCGGTTCCTTCGAGTTGGATGCGATGAATGCCCTCTGGCCAGCCTGTCGAAGTCAGTGTGAGATGTCCGTTTTCTTGGCCGGAGAGATCAATGAACTCCGGCAGGTCGACACTTTCGGGTACGCCGAGAAGACGAATGCCGCCCCGCTGAACGGGACTGGCATTGCCCAGGGCATCCAGGGCACCCACTGTGATTCGCACGGGATCGCCGGGTTCGGCGGTTGAGCGAATGACGCCATGCAACTGCTCGGGGTCGTGTGCGAGGACATCGACGTGAGGAGAAGGGTGGGTTAGGCCACGAACGCCGTCGCCATCGCCGTCGACGGAGATGTACAGAGGGCTGTCTTGCTCAGCGTACCGGTCTACCCGAGCACCGACCGGGCCGTCTCCGTAGATAAAGCGGATCTTCTCACCGGGTGCGAGGGCCCGGCCACGGATCGTGACCGCCAAGAAAGCTCCGGAGGCATCATTGGTCTCGAGTTCGACACCCTCGGCTGAGGTGCTGACGGTGGTATACGCCGCGCCGACGGGGTTGCGGATCTGAGGGGGGTCCCAGTCCCAGAAGGGCGAGGGTTGGAGAAAAACGACGCCACCTTCAGCAATGCCCAGTGGTCCGGCTTCATATTCAAGCGTGATCTTCGTGGGCGTTGCGGCGGGGACGCCAAGATGGGGGCCTTCAACGATTCGGGCCTGCCCTCCGCCATCGGAGGGGGAGCGGGGAGCGGCTTGGTCGGCGGTAAGCAACTCCCAGGTTTCGATCCGGGCATCTGCGGAGAGGCCCGGAGCGGGCCCTTCGGGCAATTCCTCTTGGGCAACAAGTTGAGCGACGTCCTCTGCGGGGGGCTCCGAAACCCCACAGCCGACAGCCCAGAGCATCGTCATCCCGAGAACGCAGCGGCACGCCGTCGCTTCGAAGAGGCCTCTGGGGGTCCACGCTTGGTCGCGGCGGCGGAGAAAAGGCATGGCCGCGACCAGTAGCACAGGGCGGCACCACGCTTGGCGGGCCTTCTGACTCAGCGCTTTGGTTTTTATTCTGGGCTCGATTCTGATTGAGAGAGTCGATAGACGACGAGATCATCGTCTTGATAAACGGGCGGTCCCCAGCTCTTCTCGAGTTCTCGCTGCAGGACCGGGCTTGGACGAGGCAGAAGACCTCCGTACTGAGCGTGTCGCGCCAGCAGAGCCTGATCACCGTCTGGATCGCGAAAGCCATAGACCCATTCCCAGTAGCGGGCGACTTCGCTGGCGATGTTTCGATGCACGATCACGTAGTCGATTTCAGCTGGGTCCAGCCCCCCAGGTCCAGACAGGGCTCGGTAAGGCCCGCTCGGAATCATCGGAAACTCACTGGGTAGGGGCCCTAAAAGCGTCGGGCTTTGGTGAGTTCGTTGATAAATTCGGTACAGGTGTCGGGTCCGCGTCGTGAGTGCGGGGATCTCAAGCAACCTCGGACGACGGCCTTTGATGTCAGGAAGGTTTTGGTAGAAACCAGGAGTCCCTGGCCAAGGGCGATCAAATGCGGTCAGTTCACGTAGCCCGAGATAGGTATTGGCATGCTGAGGAGTGAGGCCGAGAGAGGGGGGAAGGGGCCCGCTTCCCAAAATCAACGCCGCCAGCCCGATGCTCACCGCCCCGGTTAGGCCTCGAGGGCGTGGTGAGAGGAGTGCCAGCACCCAGTGGATTCCGACGACGGCCAAGATGAAGAATGGCACGACGGCGGCGATGATGTAACGCGCGTAGGCATAGGCGTCGCCATAGGGTTGCGTGAGAGCGATGACCAGCACCGGGCCGGTTGTGGCCGCGAGCAAGGGGGCAGCGCGCCAGCCCCAGCGTCCGGTCACTGAAAGGGCCCCGACCAGGGCGAGTGTGGCCAGTAAAATTGAGAGAACATCACCGCCGGTGACGAGCCGCGCGATATCCACTGGCCCAAAGGCGCCGCTGTAGACTTGGGTCGTCTTGGCCGAGACGAAGGCCCATAGGCTCTCGCGAGCCGGCCAATGCAACGCGATGCAGAGGAGTCCCGCAAGGGGCAGGACGCCCAGCAAGGCGACCCAAGGCCGACGTAAAATGGGTCCCGACCCTGCCGATTCCCATGCCGCTGCACAGGCCCCAGCGAGGCAGATGGGAACGACGCTGCCGAGGGCTGTGGGGTGAACGAAAGGGATCACAGCTGCCAGCCCGACTAAAAAACTGAAGGAGCCGATCGAGAGGGTGTGCCGGGAGGCAGCGTTTTGCACTCGTTCGAGAAGCAAAAGAACGAGAAGAGTGACCAGTGCGTATGAGCGGGCAAAGCGGCTGTAAAAAATCAGCAGTGGGCTCGCAGCGACGAGCCAAGTGGCGCCAAGGGCGATGCCCTCGCCGAGCCATTTTCGCACAGCCCACCAAGTGACCGGGAGAAGAAGGAGTCCCGGAATCCAGGCCGGTGCGCGAATCGCCCAATGGTTGTTTCCGAACCCGTCGACGAGGGCGCGCTGCAGCAAGGGAAGCGCCAGGCCTGAACCCGTTGAACTGAAGTGGCTCATCAGATGCCCATAACCTTGCGACAAGCCAAATAGGCTGTGGAGTTCATCGCCGAAGAGGAACGCCGGCCCAACGCCATCAATTCTCAGCCAGCCCCCAACTCCGAATGCCAGCGCGAGCAGCACAAGGGTGCCGATCGGGGTCGATCGAGATTGTTCAGATTCGCTCTGGCCGACGGGCTCCAAGGCTTTCCGCCCTCCTTGGACGCCCAGTCTAGGCCTTCGTTGGTCTCGGCACAGAGCCTCTTTTTTGCCCTGTGTCGACAGAGAGGGCAGGGGCTCCGAGGCGCCTGTTCTGGCTCGGGTGTTTCGCAAAAGCTGGTAGACGCAGAGTGAGGCAAAACCATCGTTCAGGCTCAGTCGGTAGGGGGCGATCAATGAGATCCGAAACAGCAGGGAGAAGCCGATCAGGGCCCAGCCCATTGAGTCATGACGCCGACTGGCTTCACGCCAAGTCAGCAGTAGCCCCGCAGCGAGGGTCAGGCCTCGTAACCACCAGACGGCGCGTCGGTTCGATATGAAAGGTTCGCCGTTGGCCTCCGGCAGACCCACGGCGCAGACCAGCATCGTCACCACGAAGACCCATCCTATGACTGCAATTCCATCGTCGAGGGCCAGGAACAACGGCTGGGAGCCTTTGAATTCCCTGCGTGGCGACCGTAAATCGCCGGAAAGGTTCCAAGCCCACAGGGCGATGAGAAGGCCGGCGAAGCTTTTGCCGTGTTCAGCCGCGGTCCAAGTCAAGCTCGCTCCGAAACCGATAAAGGTGAGCGCCGGAATCATGACCGCTGAGCCCAGTTTTGACGTCCGGTCGATTCGGTGCCGAAGAAGGTCCTGAAAGCCCGGCGGCTGGGGCGAGGGTCTAGTCAGGCAGGATCCGCCCAAGACGAGGATCGCCAGGCTCTGGCCCCAGCCGCGTAGGGTTGGGGACTCGGGAAAGATCCACACACTGCCCCCCAAGAAGAGGCCGGCCAAGCAGGCCCGCCCCGCCGCGGACCGAGGCCATGTAACGGGGATTGCGGCTACCTGGGTCTGAGGCTGGGGATGCGTCGGCATTCCCGGTTCGCGGTTCAAGCATCGTGCCAGCGTTTAGCCCGGTGGAGTCGGGGAGGGCGACCTTGAAAAGCAGGTGTCTCTCTCAGTCCGCAAACCTGGGGTGACCGTTTGGGCGCAGCCGATCGTCGGGAAGCGGCGTTGGGGGGGGTTAGCCGAAGAGGTCGGGGTCGACGTCGATTCCGACCGGGCAGTGGTCGGACCCCGTGACGTGCGGATGAATGAATCCGTTTCGGACAAATTTCATGGCCGCCGGCGAGGCCAAGACGTAATCAATTCGCCAGCCGATGTTCTTGGCCCGCACGCCGAACCGCTGACTCCACCAGCTGTAGTGATCGGGGCCCGGCTCAAAGTGCCGAAAGGTGTCGACCCAACCGGCGGCCAGCCAGCGGTCGAGTTCGGCTCTTTCGATGGGCGTAAAACCGCTGGTCTTCTCGTTTTGTTTGGGGCGGGCGAGGTCGATGGCTCGATGGGCAGTGTTGAAGTCTCCCATCACGAGGACTCGGTAACCGCTTTTGCGAAGGCGTTGAACTTTCTCAAAAAGGGCGCCGTACCAATCCAGTTTGTAGGGGATGCGGCTGTTGTCTCGGTCTTTGCCGTTGCCATTGGGAAAATAGCCGTTCGCGATCACCAGCTTGCCGAAGCGTGCAATTTGAAGGCGTCCTTCGACGTCAAAGTGTGACGACCCCAGAGAGGTATCGAGGTGGTCGGGCTCACGCCGGGAAAGTAAGCCGACGCCGCTGTACCCCCGTCGCTCAGCCGGCTGCCAGCGCTGGTGGTAGCGGCGTAGCCGTTTGATTTCCTCAGGAATCTGGTCGGGGAGGGCCCGGACTTCTTGTAGACCCACGATTTCGCCCCGGCAACCGCTGAGCCATTTGGCCAGCCCCTTGCCGGTGGCTGCTCGAATCCCGTTCACGTTCCAGGAGTAGATGCGGAGGGGCTTGTCGGGCATCGATCAATCGTCTCCGGACAAATAGGTGTATTGGCGGAGTCCTTCTTCGAACCGACGCCTCAAGAGCCGAGAGTCGTCGAGGTCGATTCGACCCGCGCGAAGTGCAGACTCGATGGTTCGTCGCATGCCTTCCTGCAGGGCTCGGATGTCGTATTGAACGTAGGAGAGCACTTCAGAGACCTCGTCCCCTTCGACCACATGTTCGATTTCGTAGCCGTTGGTTTCGTGGAGTCGGACGTGCACAGCGTCGGTGTCCCCAAAAAGGTTGTGAAGATCGCCGAGAATTTCCTGATAGGCCCCAACGAGAAAGACCCCGAGGTAGTAGGGCCTACCATCAAATTCATGCAATTCCAGAGTTCGTTGGCCTTCCTCGCGATTGATAAAGCGATCAATCTTGCCATCGCTGTCGCAGGTCAGGTCGGCGAAGGCCGCCTGGCGCTGGGGCGGTTCGTTGAGTCGATGGATCGGCATGATGGGAAACAGCTGCCTAACGGCCCAATGGTCGGGGGCCGATTGAAAGACAGAAAAGTTTCCGAAGTAGGTGTCCGCGAGGTCGCCGGCCAGGGCTGACAAATCTTCGGGGACGGGATCTAACTTCGCGGCGGCTTCGTGGATTTTTTCACAACAGTGTAGAAACAGAGCATCTACCTGAGCGCGGCAGGGGAGATCGAGATGACCCAGGGCAAAGAGAGAGGCGGCTTCATCCCGGATTTGAACCGCGTCGTGATAGGCCTCTTCGACGCGCCCGGTTTGGATGGTTTCCCGCACGCCCTCGAGCTGGACAAGCAGAGGGTGGGCGTTCTCTCCAACCGGGGGAGGGGGATCGCCCGTGAGCATTTGATTGGCTCCGATCACATCGAAAAGCAGGACCGAGTGATGGGCCACCATTGAGCGTCCGGATTCGGTCACGAGGTCGGGCACGGGAACGTTGGCCCCATGACAGGCGCGTTGGAGGGCATCGACGACATCGTTTGCATATTCCTGGACCCGGTAATTGGCCGAGGAAGGGAGGTCACTTTGAGAGCCGTCGTAGTCGACCGCCAAGCCCCCTCCAACATCCATGAGCTCGAGGGCCTCTGCGCCGAGGGCGCGCAGGCCGACGTAGATCTGCGCGACTTCGCGAAGCGCCTCTTTGTGGGCTCTGATTGAGGTGATCTGGGAGCCGATATGGCAATGCAGGAGTGTGAGGCAGTCCAGCAAATCTTCGATCCGGAGACGCTCGACGGCTTTCACAATTTCCGACGGGGACAAGCCAAACTTGGAACGTCGTCCGCTGGATTCGTGCCATCGACCGGACCCTTGAGCCGTCAATCGGGCGCGTAGGCCGATCCTTGGGCGGATTCCGAGTTCCCGGGCGGTCTTGATGATGAGTTCGAGTTCGCTGAAGCGATCGACAACGAGGATTGATGTCCGCCCGAGCCTTTGCGCCAGCATGGCGGTTTCCACGTAGGCCCGGTCCTTGAACCCATTGCAGATGATCAAGGCATCGGGCGTATCCAATGAGGCAATGGCAATCAGCAGCTCTGGCTTGCTTCCCGCTTCGAGGCCCACCCCCCGACTGCGTCCGTATTGAACGATTTCTTCTACGACGTGACGCTGTTGATTGACCTTGATGGGGTAGACCCCCCGGAATCGAGCTGGATATTCAGCGTCGTCGATGGCCGACTGGAAGGCATCCGCGAGAGCCTCGATTCGGCTGGCGAGGATGTCCGAAAAACGAATCAACATCGGGGTGCGAAGGCCTCGCCGGCGCAAGTCGCCCATCAGCTCAAGCAGGTCGATCTCCGAGGTTTCGCCGGGCCGAGGGCGGACGACCAAATGCCCCGAGTCGTTGATATAAAAAAAACCGTCTCCCCAACGCTCCACGGCGTACAGTTCGAGGCTTTTTTGGATCGACCAGGTTTTGTCCATCGCAATGATTCCTACGGCATGAATTACGAGAAGCCTCAGGGAGACTTCGGCCTACTCCGTCAAAGGTTCTTCGCGTTCCTCTCCGCTGAGCAGATCTCGGACCCGCACCACGCGACGTTCCGCTTCGTCCGGACCGAGCATCCAAATTTGGTTGGCGCCGATGCGGTTGGCATCGGCCAGGGCCCGCTTCAGGCGTCCTCCCGCCAAGGCGAGCTCGACTCGCCGGTCGCCGGATCGTAAGCGAGCGGCGAGCCGGATGGCCTCCTCGCGCTGGTCCTCTTCGAGTGCAAAAACAAAGTCATCGACTCGACGGGGCAATTCCGGCATGCGGTTCTGATCTTGAAGCAGCTCGGCAATGACCATGTCGCCAAAACCGAACCCGACGGCGGGGATGGCTTTTCCACCCAGGGTCTCCGAGAGGCGGTCGTAGCGTCCGCCGCCGCAGATGGACCGCAGCTGGCCTGCGGCGTCGAAAGCTTCGAAGACGATCCCCGTGTAATAGGCCAGTCCTCGCACCACCGAAGCGTCGAAGGCGACCTGATCCCCGACCCCATACGCGTCGAGAAGCGTAAAAAGGCGGCGCAGATCAGCGAGGGCCGCCGAGTCATCGGGTACGTGGGCGGCGGCTTCGTCGAGATCGCGGGCCCCGAGCAGGGCGAGAACACTTTCGGCGGACTCCTCCGTCAGCCCGATGCCGCCTTTCGGGGCGGTCAGCTGCTCGAGGACGGACTCGGGACCGATCTTTTCGAGCTTGTCGATCACGATGCAGAGGGGTTCGAAGGCTTCCGGTCGGTCGCGCAAGGCCCCGCCCCGGAGGCTTTCCTCCAAAAGGGCTCGGCTATTGAGGCGAACCCTGACGGTTCCCCGCGGGAGACCCATTTCATCTGTCGCGCTGAAAAGCGCACTGATCAACTCGGCCTCGGCGGCGACGCCGGGCTCGCCCCAGATGTCCATATTCCATTGGAAGTGCTCCCGTTTCCGGCCGCGTTGCATCCGTTCGTAGCGCCAGTTTTGGGTAATGGTGAACCAGCGAAGGGGCATGCGGAGCGCGCCGGCCCGGGCGATCACGAGTCTCGCGATGGAAGGCGTCATTTCGGGTCGGAGGGCAAGGTGGTGGTCGTGGATCTCAAAATGATAAAGCTGATCTACGATTTCTTCGCCGGCCTTCCGGATGAACAGGTCGGCCTCCTCCAGCATGGGGGCGTCGACCTCCTCGAAAGCAAAGCGATGGGCGACCCGGCGAAAGCAGTCAAATAGCCACTCGCGCTGGCGATATTCGTCTGGGTAGAAGTCCCGCGTGCCGCGGGGCGCTTTGAGGCTTTTGGGGCTCACAGTCGGTCTCCGGCCCTTTCACTACCACACCTCTCGCCCGGAGGCGCGCGGATTCGCCAAATGGGCGAGCCTGAACAATCAGAGATTGCTACACCCCGGGAACCTTGAGGAGGAGTACCATGCGTTTCAAGCAGACCCAAACTTCCCGATGGCTGTTGAGCTGTACGGCCGTGGCCCTTTTCGCCGTTGCGGGCTGCGGCGCCGAAGAAGCGCCCGAACGGGTGCAAAAGACCCCCGAGCCGACGGTTCGGACCGGCGCTCCAGGGCCCCCGGATGGCGCGCCCGAGGAGTCGGAGTCCGAGTCGGATGGCGCGCCAGGACGCGCCGCCGCCGCTCCGCCAACGCCAGACGACCTGCCCCAAGGCCTTGTTTTGGCTTTGGCGCAATTCGGTCCCCGCCAAGCCGGCAAAGCGCCGAAGCCTCTTCCCGCGACGCTCGAGTTTTTGGTGCGCCGCGAAGGCGAGTGGAAGGTCGACTTGGTTGAGGATCCTCAAAGCAACGTTTTCCACAAAGCGATGGTCTACTCAGTGCCGGGTGGCAAGGACCAGCTGCTGAGTGCGGCGGGGTCTGAGGCGACGCTGAAACTCTGGTCACCGGGCAAAGATGGCGCGGTTTCAGAAACGATTTGGGAAAAGGATTTCGGCGGAAAATTCAGTCGAATGCGAGATGTCGAGATTGGCGATCTGGACGGCAATGGCGAGCCCGTCATTGCTGTGGCCACTCATGATCAGGGGGTCGTCGCCTTGGTGCGCCGCGATCCGGAAACCAACACATTTTCGATCGAGGAGATCGACCAGGAGCCCGATACGTTCGTTCACGAGGTCGAGATCGGTGATCTCGATGGGGATGGCGTGCTTGAGGTCTACGCGACGCCCAGTGAGCCCAACCGGCTAGACGGCAGTGAGCAGTCCGGCATTGTGACGCGATATGTCCCCGCAAAGGGCGAGGGTCGAACGGTGGTCGCGGATCTGGGTGATCGCCACGCCAAGGAAATCTATGTCGACGACGTCGATGGCGATGGCACCGATGAGTTGTATGTGATTGTCGAAGGCAAGATTGACAAGGAGACCAAAAAGCTGATCGCCCCGGTGGAAATTCGTCGTTACGACGCCGGAACCGACCCAACCCAAGGTGCGGTGGTCGCGACTATCGACGACCGACTGGGCCGTTTCTTGACTGCGGGAGACTTTGACGGGGATGGAGACAAGGAGCTGGTGGCCGCTCTGTTCAGCAGCGGGGTCTGGCTGCTCGAGCCTGGAGAGGACCCCCGGGGCGTCTGGAAGCAGACGCTCATTGACGATGATTCCGGAGGGTTCGAGCACGCTGCGGTGGCCGCGGACCTTGATGCCGACGGGGTCGATGAGCTCTACGTCGCCAGCGACAACGATTCCGAGGTGCGCCGGTACATCTGGGTCGAAGGAGAGCCCGTGCGAGAGGTCATTTATCGCAGAACCAACGGGAATAGCGTCTTTACCTGGAACATTATGCCGGTTCCCGTGGACCTCGTGCCCTAGGGGAGGGGCAGCCTAGACGAGGGAACGCATGGCGGCCCTCGCCACCTGGACGCAGCTTCCCATGTTGGCTTCGAAATCAATCTGGGCCGGGCCCTCCCAGGGTGTGCGATCTGAGACGATGCAGATGGAACCCGCGCGGAGCCCAAACAATCCAGCAAGAGTCAGTAAAACGCCGGATTCCATCTCGCAATTCATCACTCGGGCGGCTTGCATGTCCCGGATGCGAGCCTCCATGTGACTGGGCCAGTAGCCTCCGAAGCTCATCGAAGCCATCTCACCAGGCCCCGTGGCGGTGGCATTCCGCGCATAAAAGGCGTCGAACGACCAAGTCACGCCAACCTGATGGGGAACCCCGAGGGACACGGCCGCATCCTCGAGCGCGGCGACGACTCGGTGGTGAGCGGCTGCCGGGTATTCGGGAATGACGTAGCTCGCCGACGTGCCGTCGTCCCGAATCGAGGCAGACGTGATGGCGAGTTCTCCCAGTTGCAGGGAGGGGTCGAGACCGCCACTGCTCCCCACTCGGATAAATGTCCGACTGCCGAGCTTGGCGAGTTCTTCGATCAATACGGCGGCGCTGGGGGCGCCGATCCCTGTGGAAGCCACCGTGACTGGCATTCCTTCGTCGAGGCCCCGGAGGATCCGATATTCCCGCAGATTGCAGACTTCTCGGGTCTCGGTCCAGCCGGAGGCGATTTGCTCGACTCGGCCGGGATCACCGCAGAGAAAGACATGCTCGGTGACGTCCCCCGGACGGCATCCTGTAATGGGTTGGGCATCGCTCATCGATGAGATCCTCTGCGCAGCGCTCGTGCGCTGGCCTGTGGGTGGCTCTTCCGCAGCGCGAATCCTGACGAATGCCGGGCCCGTCAGCAAGCGTCTGGTACACGCTGACTCGGAGTCCCTTTTGTGGACTTCACGCTTCGAGCACTCGATCGGGTCGAATCACACCCGGCGCCACGGAAAGTCCCTGAGATGGGAGGCATCCGTTCACCGAAACAAGCAAATATCCGGTGTACTGCCCCGAAGTGCCGGTGTATAAAGGGAGGACGGAAAAATTGTGGTGCGCTCTTTTCTCCTCCACGCGGAGCCAGGCTGTCACGTTGTTTTGGGCGAGGGGAGGGAGTCGGGGGGAAAGCGGGGGAGGCGACACGACGTCGCGCATCTCCTCACGTAGAAATTCGTTGGCGATCCATCGACATCTAGAGATGAGCTCGGCGAGGCATTGGCGAGGGGAGTGCAATCATCCTCTTCTCGTCTGGGTTTCGCTCGCGCGCGCGAAGATCGCTGACGACCCTTCCCGGCGTGAAAGGATTTTGGAGGCAAAATGAAGAACCGGGTGATTCCTCGCTCCCGCACGAGCGTGGCGGGTCCTGCCGGATGGTCCTGGCGTTGGCTCACACTGGTCTGGGGAGCCGCCTTTCTCGGACTCTCAGCAGGAGACGCGCAGGCTTTCGAGGCGGTCGATGGCCGACTGCAGGCTCACGGCTATGTCGAAATGCAGTTTCGAACAATCAGCGATGATTTCAGCGATCAGTGGGACCTGACCGCTTGGTACAATATTTTCAACCTGGAACTCGAATTCGATCTGGTTCAGGAAACCCACGGCCCCCTCGACCTGATGTCCGCCTTCGTTCGGGTCGAAGCGCGTTTTGACTGCATCTATTCCCGGGGCTGCGGGATGTTTAAGGGGGCAAATACTTTTGGGAACCGGGCCCGCGGTCTGCCTCGGCGTTTGCAGAATGGCGACGAGTACACGAACGCTGGAGCGATTCAGATTTCCAACGACGGAACTTATTCGCTGAGCCCGCAACGCAATCCCTACGCCTTTCAAGAAACGCCGGGTCTTCGGGGCATTTATGACGCATCCGATGAAGGCTTGGGCGAGGTCAACCGCATTAAGCAAATGCAGTGCGGTGGGGCCGCCAGCATGTCAGGTGCAAACGCCTACTGTCCCGATGCGAACAAGAATTTCGTGCCGACCAAGGTGCAGCCCCGGTTCTGGAATGCCAATCGCAACCGGCGGACCGTCGAGCCGGGCTCTCTGACGCCCGTCGATGACGGAACCAATGGATCGCCTTTCCTGATCGCGATGCAGGACTTTCGCAATTTCGAATTGACGGCCATCTCCTTCCCGGGCGGTTCCAACTATGGAAACCCTTTGCTCATCATGGGGCCGTGGCTTCCCAAGAACTTCGTCCAGACGAACGCGGCCCTCGCGGAACTCCCCAACGCCATCGACAACTCCCGCGTGGCGCCTCAGAGCCTGGTGTACGGGTCGGGGGGGCGTCCCATGCGCGCCATTCCGATCTTCCGCGAGGACAACCCAGGTCGGGACCAGATCTGGATCGAACAGACCGAGCCGCTTGGGACAGACGCCAATGGTCAACCCCAGCCGCCGCTGGCCAACTTGCCGACCGGTCGATGGGAAACCATCAACCCGACCGAAGGTCGATTTAGTGACGTTCGGATGTGGAACGACCGGGCGGCTCGACCCGATGAGGCCCGCGGCGCTTTTGTGCCGACTTCGCGGCTCCGTAAAGCGCTCCAAGAAGATAAGTTCACTCCGTACCCCTTCAATATTTCCCAAATGGATCGTTCTTTTAACCGAGGCTGGAGTCAAAATGACGAAGGGGAATTGAAAGAGGCCTATCTCGATATCGAAATGTTCGACAGTCGACTTTGGCTGAGAGTTGGCAAGCAGAGCATCGTGTGGGGCAAGACAGAGCTCTTCCGAACCACCGATCAGTTCAATCCCCAAGATTTTGCGCTCGCCACTTTGCCTAGCCTCGAGGAGTCTCGCATCAATCTCTGGGCGGCCCGCGGTGTGTGGTCGTTCTACGAGGTGGGGCCCCTGGTAGATGTCCGCCTCGAACTCGCCATGAATTTCGATCAATACGAATCGGCTGACCTTGGAGCCTGCGGTGAACCCTATACGGTGAATTTGGTATGCGGATTGACTTTCGGGAGCTGGGCCCACGGTGTGACCGGCGTCGGCGTTGCGGGATTCACCGCTCCGCCGGACCCCTGGGAAAATAGTCGAGGGCTTGAGTTTGGTGGCCGACTTGAGTGGCGCTGGGACCGCTACAGCTTTGCGTTAGTGGATTTCTATGGTTACGCGGACTTCCCCTACGCGGCGCGGCTTTCGACCTATTCCAGAAATGTGGACTGGGAAAGCGGACGACCTCGCTTCTACATGCACACGCCAGCCGATCTGGCCTCGCCAAGTAATCGCTGCCTTCGGCCAGATGGTATGGGGGTCGCTCAGTCCGGCGGTGGCGAGTACAACTTCAACGAGGCGCCCGATCAAGCCGGGGCCTACGCGGACTATGACGGCGCCGCGAACGCCGGCTGTTTGACGCCAGGCGCTTCCAATCGCCAAGTCCGCGTCCTCGAAGCACTTCCATCCACCCTGCCGGACGACCGCGGCGAATGGGCGAACGGGTTTTCTGGCGAGTGGTATGGCGTGCCCTACGTGAACCCCGCGGCGCCTGATAATGACAGCAACAACTTTAGAAACTACAAGGGAATCTTCCGGAATAACACGGTGCTGAGCGATTCGGAGGACCCGCGCCCCGACTACTCGACGCCGACGCAGGGCGATCCGAACATCAACGGGATCGAGGCCTACGAAAGCTATACGGCCTCCGAGCTGTTCCTTGATGACCCGCGGTTCTCGGATGATTTCAAGAGCACGGTGGAGACCTGTGGCTCAAATCCCTTGTATGTCGATACGCAGACTGGCCAGACCGTTGATCGCTGCCTTGCCCGTGGACGGCGGCGATTCGATAACGAAATGTACATTGAGGTGAACGATGTCACCTTGCCGAATCCCGGCTTTAACCCCTTTTACGACCCGCGGCTCGACCCCTACCTCGATCCGCGTCAGGCTCAGTCGATCGACTACTTCACCAACCCTGGAAACGCGACGCCCCAAACGATTGTTGACACAAATTGCGAGGTGGAGGCCATTGAAGGTTCGATTCGCTACGACCCCTTTCTGCGTTACAGCTCGACGGGAAACGGTTGTCGGCTGTCGAAGAATAAGAATTTTTTCTGGGCGAACTCCTTTGATCCCAACCTGGCCTACGACGAGCGTAATTCGCTCGACATGGTTTCAGTCAACAACAGCATCTTTCAGTTTGTCTGTGTCAACACCGTCGGCTTTAGCGCCCTAGACCCCTCGGCCTGCGCGCTGACGGTGTTCAGTAGCTCGAAAGAAAACCCCGACGCAGAAAATTCGCCGCGCACCTCTTTCATTATCAGTGGTTTTCTTTCGGGTGCCTCAACGCTAAACGGCTTTGTGGGGGAGATCCCGACCAACAGTACGCTCTCTAAGGGGCCCCTGTTGCCGTTTCGCTTCGGGATGCCCCTGCTGCAGCTCCACTACGACATGCCGACTTCCGTAGAGGGGGATCCCAATGAGGGGCGGGGGCCGACGATCGGGGCCGGTCTTGATGCCTTCCGAACTTTGGATGTTCGCCGCAATTGGTTCGACCGCGACAATCCGAACTTCAATCCCGATGATCATTGGATCTACTCGCGGGAGGGCGAAAGTTACAACTGTCTTTCCGAGGACTATCTTCAGTTTGGAAATGGGGCCTCGGCGCTGTGTGGTGGGGTCGGGATTGGCGATCCGGCCAAACCCTTGAATATCCGGTACGAGGTCAATACCTACCTCTCCAAAGGCTTGTCGCCCGAGCAGGAAGCCCTGCTTGGATGCGGGCCCTATTTCTTGACCTCTTGCGATGCGAATGGCGCCGACTTCCTCTGGGCGGAAGGCAGCGCGTTGGTGGGGTCCTTTATCGGCTCCGACTCCCTGGGCATTGCGTTTAGCAAGGCGGGCATTGAGGACCTCGTGCCCGAAGACTTCGGCGAGTTTTTCATGGACAACGGAAGCCCGTCGGATGAGTACCGCACCGACGGAAGGGTGATCGGCAAGAACGGACGCCTGATTCGCATCGACCAGGACAAAGACACTCCGGAGGGCGAAGGCGCCCCGATCCTGGGGCAGGCTTATGGGCTCTGGAATGGAGTCGGAGTCGGAAACGTGGGTAGCTTGGATGAAACGGGGGTTCCCGGGGACTGCAACATCACGACCGCCCGCATTATTGATGCCAACGGCAATGAGATCAACAGCGACCGGACCAGCTCGCGTTGCTGGGACCTTCGGCAGTACTTCACCTTCTATGGGGTACAGCCCGGCACGGCGGCCCATGAAATTCTCGGTTTGGCGAGTCCCAAGTGCACCACGGCGGATATCGGAGGCCCGATTGATCCGGTGGGCGGCGTTTTGCCGGGCTGTCGCAACAAGTGGGCGACCATTCAGTATCAGCCGTCGGACGATTGGAATGGGGATATTGAGAGTCTTCACCCCAACAACCCCGACGCGGGGTACATCGGGAACAACTGGTACGGACAAAAGTTTAGCTACACGCTGGTCAACCCCTTCGATGCACAAGACGAGCTTTTTGGTTTTACCCGTTCGACGGTTTTTGACTTAAATCTGGCCCCAGATCCGCGGAGTGATTATCGCCAGCTGAATTTCGACCCAGACGGGACGGGCAATCCATGCGTTGACCCAGCCGCCCCGGACGGCCCAGAGAGCTACGACTGTTACGTGCGGAATCCGAGCTACGTGCCGGCGCCGAATGACTTCGACTCCGCATGGCTCGAGGCCTACGCTCCAGACGGGCCCAAGGGACAAGACCTGCAGGACTACCTGCCAGCCTCGATTCGCCTGGACTCAAGCTGGACGACCAACGATGTTCGCTACAAAACGGCCGAGTTCTCCCAGCGCTCGGGGTTGAATTGGGGGGTCTACGATCCGGTCCTTTCCGGCTGCGACCCGAGTCGTCCGCAGCAGCAGCTTCAGAATGACCCGGACTGCTACGTCGGCGGTTGGCGGCAGACGGTGGATGGGGACCCCGATCGACTTGGCATCGGTCCACAGTATGCCGCCCAGTCGGCTCGAACCGTTTACCCGACGTATCAGCCTGCGATCGGCAATATCGATGATGCCAATAATGCGCTGCCGGCTTTTTTTGGTGGCGCGGGAAACGGCGTCTACGGCAACTGGGTTGCCTCGCCCTCGGGTCTGCTGCCAACCCCAGACGCTTTTGACGCCGGATGTACCCAAACCCGGTTCTTCAAGTATCTGCAGGTGGATGCCTCAAATGCCTATGTTTCGATGCCGGAATGCGCCAACGTCTTTTTGAATCCCGCGAGCCAGGGGGATCTGGCAGCCTCTGTCCTATACGGGGCGGGGCACCCCTTCACCGGGGAAAGTTTTGCGAGTGAACTCTCCGGACCATCGTTCAACTTGATGCAGTTGCTGGTGACGTTTTCGTCGGAGTTCAGCGATGGTCTGGCCAGTGTCCGCGGCTTCGTGAATCCCGAAATTTATGAATCTCGGTTTATCTACGACGAAGAGTGGATGTGGA
>JAQWNI010000273.1 GCA_029268645.1 Myxococcota bacterium | reverse complement strand
GGGCGTCGTTTTGACCGGCGGCGCATCGGCCCTCGGCGGGCTCGGCGAACTCGCCGAGGAAATCTTCGAGGCCCCGGTTCGCTGCGGGATCCCGTCCCACATTGGCGGTCTCCAGGACGTGGTTCGGAGTCCCATGTACTCGACGGGGGTCGGTTTGGTGCTTTTTGGTCTGCAACAGCAGACCGGAGGCCAAACGAGCCGGTTCCGGATTCGGGACGACTCCATTTTCGGACGAGTCAAGCAGCGCATGCGCGACTGGTTCTACGCCGAATTCTCATAGTCGGGCACCGGGCCCCGGAAACGGGGCCCGGTTTCCACCCGAAAAATCCTGCCGATCAAAAGCGATCGGTACAAAAACGATGTCTTCGTGTTACATTCGTCGAGCCTGTCTGGATGGGCTTGCCTGAGGGGGTGAAGAGTCATGACCAAGCGAAATAGCGGCCAGTCGGGCCAAAAAACCGGCCGAGGCCGAGAGGGATCCAAGAACGGCGGCAGGTCCGCAAGCCGCGGTCAGAAGACCGAAAACTACGATTTGCTCGAGCTCGGCCCCGAGGAGGGGGACGACCTCCTGGAGCTGGAAGGCGGAGCAAAGCAAAAAGCCACCATCAGGGTTGTCGGGGTTGGCGGGGGCGGGGGCAATGCCCTCAACACGATGATTTCGTCTGGCATTACAGGCGTCCAGTTCATCGCGGCCAACACCGATTCACAAGCCCTAGGCCACAACCAAGCTCCGATCAAAGTGCAGCTGGGTGCGGAGGTCACCCGCGGACTCGGTTGCGGGGCGAACCCGGACCGGGGACGCGCGTCGGCCCTTGAGGCACGCGACCGACTCCGAGAGATTCTCGAGGGTTCCGACATGGTCTTCGTCACGGCGGGAATGGGTGGAGGCACAGGAACCGGGTCTGCCCCCATCATTGCGGAAGTGGCTCGAGAGATCGGCGCCCTCACAGTGGGCGTCGTGACCAAACCCTTCCCCTTTGAGGGCCGGGTCCGCATGAAACACGCGGACCGGGGAATCGACCAGCTTCATTCAGTGGTCGACACCCTGATCACCATCCCCAACCAGCGACTCCTCACCCTAGCCGGTAAGAAAACCGGCATTCAGGATGCGTTCCAACTCGCTGACGACGTGCTGGTCAATGCCGTTCGGGGGATCTCCGATCTAATCACCATTCACGGCATGATCAACTTGGACTTTGCCGATGTTCGGACGGTGATGAACGAGTCGGGAGTCGCCTTGATGGGTACCGGGGTCGGCCTAGGCGATACTCGAGGAACAGATGCAGCTCAGTCCGCCATTTCGAGCCCGTTGCTCGAGGATCTCTCCATCGACGGCGCACGGGGCGTGCTGATCAATATCACGGGCGGAGCCGACATGACGCTTCACGAAGTCAGCGAGGCGTCCATGCTGGTCCAAGAGGCGGCCCATGAAGATGCGAACATCATCTTTGGGGCGGTGATCGATGAACAAGTACCCGAGGGTGAGCTTCGCGTCACCGTCATCGCCACAGGCCTCGACGACGGACGCGCTCAGCGGCACATTCCCGAAGCCACTCCCGCCACTCCCGCCACCACCGGGCCCCCTGTGCTCAGCGCGGAGCAGCTCGAGATTGAAAACGTGACGTCGTTCCGACCCCAGGCCATCGATGATTCCGCCACACCGATCCCGGTGACCAGCGCGACGGATCGGGTCCGGGGGCCCGCCGAGGCCCCAGGCGCATTGCCCCAGTCGGCGGGACCGAGCGCCGAGTTCAAATCGCCCTTTGAGGACGAGTACGATACGCCGGCCTTCATCCGACGACGGGCCGCAGAAGATGAGGAAGAGGAGAATCGTGAGTCTCCGGCCTTCCTGAGGCGCGCCTCGGATTGAGAGCCCCAGGAGTCGAGAGACCCCGCGCGGGCCTCATTGAAAGACCCACAAGAGCCGGCGAAGCAATGCTTCGCCGGCTCTTTTTTTTGAGACCATGCGAGCGCGAACATCGACACACCCACGTACAGAGCCACCTGTGTCTGCCGCCGTGCTAGTTTGGATCACCGCAAAGGAGAATGATGTGGAAAAAACCAACGGGCTTCACCGATCAGACGACCGAATCATTGGCGGCGTCTGCGGCGGCATTGCTGAATGGCTCGATTGGTCCCCCACCCTGGTTCGCATTCTCTATGTACTCGTTTCCGTCATCAGTGCGGCCTTCCCGGGCATTCTGGTCTACCTCTTGCTCTGGTTCATTATGCCCGGACCCGATCTAGACTGAATCCAATTGATTCGATCAGGGATCCTTTTGACTCCGAAATAGAGTCTCTCGGGTCCAAAAAGCCTGGAGAGACGCAGACATCATGCCTCAATCCGATGACCTGGTCCTAGCAGAACGCCATGAAGACGTGGTGACGCTTTCGTTCAACGACCCCGATCACCTGAACGCGATGAACCGCGCCATGGGGGAAGCTTTTGCCGAGCGGGTGACGGCGCTTGCCCTGGATACCAGCGTGCGTGCAGTCATCTTGACCGGTTGCGGCCGAGCCTTTTCCGCAGGCGGCGATATGGCAATGCTTCAAGACCAAGCGGCCGAAGGTCGGAGCCGACCCGGACTCGCCCGCCAGGCGATACGCGATCGAATGCGATCGTTCTACACCCTTTTCCTCGCCGTTCGCGACCTGCCCTGCCCCACCATCGCCGCCCTGAACGGCCATGCCATCGGCGCCGGTTTTTGTGTGGCTCTAGCCTGCGACATCCGCCTGGTCGCAAACGAAGCTCGGCTCGGTTTAAATTTTACGCGTCTTGGGCTCCACCCCGGAATGGCAGCGACTTGGACCCTTCCACGGCTGGTCGGCCCCGCCCTGGCGGCTGAGCTTCTCTACACCAGCCGAATAGTGGGCGGAGAAGAGGCTGCGGGGATCGGGCTGGCGAACCGGGCGATGCCTGCACAGCAGGTGCTCCCGGACGCGCATGCGATGGCGCAAGAGATGGCGGTTTGTGCGCCGGTCGCCAATCGGGCGGTCAAGCGAGCGCTCGCGCGATCCCAGGAAGCCAGCCTCCAGGATCAGTTGAGCTTTGAAGCGGCCGAACAAGCGATCACCTTCGAAACAGAGGATGTCCACGAAGGGCTGGCCGCCATTCAAGCCCGGAGAGAACCGCGTTTTCGGGGGCGCTAGGCCCCGCTCGGAGCCTCTGGGCTAAAAAAGCTACGAAAAAAGGTGATCTCGTGACCCTCGCCACAGCGCTAGGGCACTGACCGGGCGAAACCTCTTTTGCTCGCGAGTTCTGACCGACGCCGCGGCGATTCCCAGTGCGCCTAAGAGGAGGCTCAAGTTCAGCGGCCAGAACTCGATGAGGGTCAGAGCCTTTCCAGCAAAGGGTCAGACCCCGGGAACGTCTTTCAGGCGACCGGCATCTAGACAAACCACGAGGCCCCCGTGGCCAATCTTTTCGAGGGAGAAAACATTGAGTCGAGCATTTCGAAGCAACAGCCTCTGGCTGACTGCCGGATACGTCGGGACTTTGCTGCTGATTGCCCGCGCATACGTGTAGAGAAGCATCCGGAGCGGGCCTCAGAACGAAACCGAACCCGCTCCCGTCGTCTCTCCCTACCCTCTGGGACTAGGGCAGCGCCTCGACCAGTCCTTGGATCTCGCCTGCGTTGAAAAAGTAAGCGATCTCAAGCCGAGCCGTTTCAGTTGCGTCGGAACCGTGAGTCGCGTTCCGTTCGATGTCGGTTCCGAAATCGCCACGCATGGTTCCGGCCGGTGCTTCCTCCGAATTCGTCGGCCCCATCAAGTCTCGCCAGCGCTTGATCGCGTTTTCGCCCTCAAGGGCGAGGACCACCACCGGACCCGACGTCATGAACTCAACCAGATCCTTAAAGAAGGGACGCTCCTTGTGCACCGCGTAGAAACCGCGGGCCATTTCCTCGTCCAGTTGAATGCGCTTCAAGCCGACGACCTCAAGGCCCGACTCTTCGATACGAGCCATGATTTGGCCGGCGGCCTTCTTTGCGACGGCGTCCGGTTTAACAATGGCCAAAGTACGCTGGGTGTCCGCCATGGCGGGGTTTCTCCTTGATGTTTTCCATTCAGAGACCCGTCTGCATGGGCCGCTGAAATCCATGAATCCGGTCGAAATGAATGCCGCATCATTTTCGAGATCCGGCCGAGATCCGACCGGCGGCCGGCATCGTAGCGGATTCTGGGCCGAATCAGCAGCGCCGAAACCGCCTCAAGAGACCTTCAGAACGATCTTTCCGAAATGATCGCTGGCCTTCATGACCCGGTGCCCTGCATCGGCCTGATCGACTGGAAGAATGCGATCGACGATGGGCCGCACCCGACCTTCCTCAAGGGCCAACCCGAATCGGGACTGGAGGCCCTCCACCAAAGCCGCCTTTTCGGTGGGCGGACGCGTCCGCAGCGTCGACCCAATCAGCGAAAGGCGCCGAGTGAGTAAGGGCCCTAAAGCCATTTCGGCCCGCGCGCCCCCCATCAGGCCAATCATGATGAGTCGACCATCCAGAGCCAGAGACTTCATGTTCGCCTCCAGATACGGTCCGCCAATCGAATCGAGCACCACCTCGACACCTCGGCCGCCCGTCGCCTCGCGAACCCCCTCAGCAAAATCCCCCTCGCGGTAGTTCAGAGCGAGGTCAGCCCCAAGTTCGACGCAGCGACGACACTTCGTCTCGCTCCCAGCGGTCACCACCACGTGTGCGCCGATGGCTCGAGCCATCTGGATGGCCGCCGTCCCGATCCCGCTCCCTCCCCCATGAACGAGCAGCCAGTCTCCCTCCTGAAGACGCCCAATCTCGAAGACATTGAGATAGACGGTCAATAGAGCCTCGGGTAACGCAGCCGCGTCGACTAGGTCGAGATCAGCCGGAACATGCATAAGACTCCCCGCATCGACCACGACCTGCTCCGCGTAGCCACCGCCCGGCAGCAAGGCCATCACCCTGTCCCCCGTACTGAATCCGGAAATGCCTTCAGCGACCTCGGAGATCACGCCCGAGCATTCCAAGCCGAGAATGTCTGAGGCACCGGGGGGCGGGGGATAGAGGCCCTGGCGCTGCAAGAGGTCCGCGCGATTCAATGCCGTGGCGGCCACTTGGATACGGACTGTTCCCGGCAGCAACGGCGGATTTGGGGCGTCTCCCCAATACAACACTTCTTCGGGACCTGGCTCGTCGAAAAGAATCGCTTTCATGTCTAGGAGCCTAGCAGCAGGACTGCTCAAACCGCCGACTTAGTCTCGAAGTCGCGTGACCCAGGTTGCCAACCGGGGCCGAACGAAAACCTCATCATCTCACCTCGACTCGTCTTCTACGTATCCCAGGGCCTTAAGCTGGCTCAACATGCCATCATTTTTGAGACGGAGCCCGGCCTCGGGCGCCCAGGTCTTCACGTGCCCCCGACGACTCTTCAGCGCCTTCGAGAGACGTCGAAACAACTCCGGGCGG
>JAQWNI010000272.1 GCA_029268645.1 Myxococcota bacterium | reverse complement strand
CGAGACGGCGTTAGCCATCGCGAAGGCGATTTCTTGCACGGGCGTCGCGCCCGCTTCTTGCAGGTGATAGGAGCAAATGTTGATTGGGTTCCATTTGGGAATGCTGTCGACCGTGTAAGCAATGATGTCCGTTGTTAGGCGCATAGAGGCGTCCGGAGGAAACACGTAAGTCCCTCGCGAGAGATATTCCTTGACGATGTCGTTTTGGGTCGTGCCCTGGAGTTGGGCAGGGGTTACGCCTTGGCGCTCCGCGGTGGCGACGTAGAGTGCGAGGAGCCAGGGCGCGGTGGCGTTGATGGTCATCGACGTATTCATGCGATCGAGCGGAATCTGGTCGAAAAGAGTGACCATGTCGGCGATGTGACCGATCGGCACACCCACCTTGCCGACTTCGCCGCGGGCCAGCGGATGATCCGAGTCGTAGCCGGTTTGGGTGGGCAGATCGAAGGCAACAGAAAGACCGGTTTGCCCCCGGGCGAGATTAGAGCGATAGAGCTCATTGCTGGCTTGGGCCGAAGAGTGGCCCGAGTAGGTTCGGATCAGCCAGGGACGGTCTCGTCCTTCGGGGCTCGCCATGAGGGTCTCCGTTGCGTATGCGGAAGCGTTTGAGATCCACCCTTTGAGGACTGCCTGGGGGGATCGCTTCTAAGTGATCGATAAAATTAACGAAAGTGATGTGTTGGAACAATCATTGACTTTGCCGATGGGCGGACGGCTCGGAATTCGCGCCGAGGGCCGCTGAGAGCGCTTGAAGGCGGCCCGGTTCTGGGGGGTTGAAAGGGGGATCCGAGAGTCGGAGCAGAATGGGGTGTCGCGGCTCGTTGGGATGGTTCCGGCCCGGTGTCGTGGGGCCGTGTATCGGAAAGACCGCGAGGTCTCGTTCGTGGATCACAGCAATGGCCTCAGGGTTTTCGGCGAAAAGAGTCCGCGTGGAGGGAGACTCGTCCGCGCGGGGATCCTCCGGAAGAGAGGTCCCCTGGTAGTGGGCCGGTGCGGGGAGCCCTGCAGCGTGAAGAAGCGTCGGGGCTAGGTCAAGCTGGCTGACCACGCGTTTTATTTCTCTTCCGATGCGGAGAGGCGTCCCGGATCGGGGCGGCTGCCAGAACAAGGGAACCCGCAGCGTGTCACGGTCAGGCCAGCCGGGTTGAGAAAATGAACCGCCGACAGAGGGCTCTGTCTCCGGCACCACACCGGTGACGAGCAGTCCCGGTGGGGGACTCTGGCGGCCGAGAGCTTGGAGCATCCGAGCCAGTGCGTTCGCTTGGGGAGGCTTCGAAGGCGGGCTCGGACGTCGTTGGCCCTCGATTGTCCTTTCCCACTGGACGGTTTCGTCTGGGGCGCTCAAGTGGATCCACATGAACCAGGGTTGCGGCGCGGCGTCCATCCAACTCAGTGCGCGGTCGACGACGGTCTGATCGGGGCCTTCGTCGGAGTAGGTCGCAAATCCGCGGTCCAGTTGTCGCGAACGGTTGAGATCGGTTCCAGCGAGAAAGGCAGCGGTGGTATAACCAGCGTCGAACAGGGTTTCTGCGACGGGTGGGGGCCCCAGCCAGGAGAGGAAAGCGGCGGGGTTGGCTTGAACGCCGTGTTCGGATGGGTAGGTCGAAGTGAGGATCGAAGTCACCGCAGGAGCGAGATTCGATGAAGGGGTGAGGGCCCAGCGGTAATGCACGCCCGGGCCCGGCCGCACGCAGGTGTGTTCTGGGCCTGGATTTTTGCCAATTTCGCATAGGCGAACGATTGGCCGCCCGACCTCCGCCGTGACCAAGACCAGATTGGGGCGAGCGATTTCTGGGGCGCCGCAGCCGAGCCACGAGGCAAAGAGCCAGAGTGAGGCCCAAAGCCCGGTCGCGGCGGTCGATCTGCCTTGTACGCGTTTGCCCACGAGGGGAGGGATACAGTGGATTCTAGTCGCCTGCACCCCGATCCGAATTTGGGCTTTGCGCTAGGCTCCGACGGTGCCAGTGCGGTTGGGGTGAGCACAAGTGGGCCCGCCCAGCCGCGCGTTGAATCTCCCCGCGGACGAACATGACCTCGCACGCTTCAAAGTCTTCTTTAGATTTTCCGAACGATCTTCCCGAGGCCATTCTTGAGCTGAAGCGTGAGCGGAACGCTCTTTTGCTAGCTCACTATTATCAGGAAGATGAAATTCAGGATCTCGCCGACGTGGTGGGCGATTCCCTGGCGCTGGCCCGGGCCGCGCAAGAAGCCGACTGCGAGGTGATTGCGTTCTGCGGCGTCCATTTTATGGCTGAAACCGCAGCGATCCTGAATCCGGACCGGGTCGTGGTGGTGCCCGACCTCGAAGCTGGCTGCTCATTGGCCGATGGTTGTCCCCCGGACGAGTTCGCGGAGTTTGTCGCTCAGCATCCTGGCGCCAAAGTGTTGTCCTACATCAACAGCTCGGCGGAAGTCAAAGCGATGAGCGATCTGATCTGTACAAGCTCCAACGCGGTCAAGATGGCGGAGCAATTTGCGGGTGAGGAATTGATCTTCGCGCCGGACCGTCACTTGGCGAGATGGGTGGGTAAAAATATTGGTCGAGACGATCTAGTGGTTTGGCCCGGCGCCTGTGTGGTCCACGAGCAGTTCAGCGCTCGGGAGCTCGCCAAGTTGAAGGTGCGTCACCCCGAAGCCGATGTGCTCGCGCACCCCGAATGCGACCAAGCGGTGCTCGATCAAGCCGATTTTGTGGCGTCGACCACAGGCATCATCCAACGGGCCGTTGAGTATCCGGACCGTCCGTCCATCGTGGCCACTGAGGAAGGTGTTTTTCATTCGATCCGTCAGCAAGCACCCAACAAAGAGCTGATTCCCGCACCGGGGGCCGATGAGAGCTGTTCCTGTAGTCAGTGCCCGTTTATGCGCCTAAACAACTTGGAAAAACTGTACCTCGCGCTGCGGGACCTCGAGCCGCGGGTCACTGTTCCGTCTGAGCTGGCCACTCGTGCTTTGCAGCCCATCGAGCGCATGCTTGCTCTATCCTGAGGCCTTCTCGGACTGAGAAAGTGCGGCGCCCAAGATGGAAACAGCCGCGACGGCGGCGGTTTCAATTCTTAAAATCGGGCCACCCAGGGAAACCGTTTTCCCGCCAGCCCGGCGCAGGGCTTCGCGTTCGCTGGAGGTGAAGCCGCCTTCGGGTCCGATCAACAGGCATTGCGGGCCGTTTCCGTCGGCGGCTGCAGTCCCCAGGGTGTCTTCCCCCGATGGGTCGAGGATCCAGATTCTGGGGGTGCCCCTTGGCGGGCGCCATTGTTGTGGGGACGAAGCGGAAAGCACCTCGGGCATCCACGCCTGATGACTCTGCTTCGCGTTTTCCCGAACAATGCGATCCCATCGGGGCGGCGGATCGGGGTTTGGAATCACGACGCTTCGCTCGCAGTGGAGCGGGGTGTAGGACGTGATGCCCAGTTGGGTCGTCATCGCGAGAAGCGTCGACATCCGCTCGCCTTTGGGAATCGCCGTGGCCACGTGAAGGGGGGAAGGGGTCGGCTCGAACTCGTGAACCTCGGCCACCCGGACACGGGTTTCGCGACGGTCTCCCGAGAGCAACTCGGCATGGGCGATTCGACCTCGGCCGTCGGTCAAGGTCAGGGTGTCTCCGGGCCGAAGCCGATGGGAGCGCCCTCCGTGTCGGCCTTCCTCAACGGGCAGCACGGCGGTTTCGTTGACCCCCGGCAGGCTTTCGATAAAGAGCCAAGGCGAGCGACTCATTTCGATTTTCTGGCCTTCTGACGCGCAGGCCAAACGACTGGTCCTTCTGCTTTGCGCATCGCCGAGGGGCCGAGCCCGCGCACCGGGTGCGGTTGATAGGGGGCCTCAAGGAGGGCCCGATCGTCTTCTTCGAGTTCGATGTCTAGAGCGGCGATGGCTTCTTCGAGGTGCGGCAAGCGAGTGGCCCCGATGATGGGGGCGGTGACCGCCGGTTGGCCGAGCAACCAGGCGAGTGCAATTTGAGCCGGACTATGGCCGAGCTTTTGTGCGACCTCGCGAACCGCTTCGACCACCGTCCAGTCCGAAGGCTGATCGTAGAGAGAGCGCGCGAAGCCGTCGTCTTCGGAGCGGGTCGTCGAGGCTTTGTCGTCGAGTGCTGTTCGGGACCCCGCCAACAAGCCTCGCGCCAGGGGTGACCAAGGAATGACGCCGAGGCCCTCAGTTTCGCACAGCGGCAACATTTCCCGCTCTTCTTCTCGGTAGATCAGGTTGTAATGGTTTTGGATCGAGACGAAACGCGCCCACCCATTTTGATCCGAGTGGCCGAGGGCTCGGGCCAATTCCCAGGCGTAACAAGAGCTGACGCCCAGGGATCGAACTTTGCCTTGGGCGACGAGTCCATCGAGGGCGGACAGAACCTCGTCGATGGGTGTCGCCGGGTCGAGTCGGTGCAGCTGGTAGAGGTCGATACAGTCTGTGCCGAGTCGGCGCAGACTGTCTTCGCAGCCCTGCTGGATGTGCTTGCGGGAGAGCCCGCCTTGGTTTGGGCCGCGGCCCATTGGGAAGAAAACCTTGGTGGCGATGACGACTTCGTCGCGTTGCGAAAACTCTTTAAGCAGCCGCCCGGTCACTTCCTCGCTGCGCCCGTTTGAGTAGATGTCCGCGGTGTCGAAGAAATTGATCCCCGCTTCCACTGCTTTTCGGAAAAAGGGTCGCGCCTGGGCTTCGTCCAGCACCCAGGGGCGCCAGTCGGGGGATCCATAACTCATGCAGCCGAGGGCGAGCCGCGAGACGCTCATCCCGGTTCGGCCGAGTGTCGTGTATCTCATTCCGAGCAGCATAGCGCCGTCGTCCCCGTGCTCGCGTGTCGTGTTTGTGTCTGCCATCATGCGGCGGCAGGGGGCTCCGTTGTCGGGGTATCCGATCCATGAGAGGAACGACCGTGACCGAAATTGTGATGAGTGCGCCGCGGGCCCGGGGGCTGTTCGTGTTGACCGCCCATCCGGAGGGATGCCGAGTTTTGGCTGAGCGCCAGTGGGTCCGAGCCCAGGCGGGTTTTAAGGAGCCGTTGGCGAAAGCCGCCGGCAAAACGGCGCTGATTCTCGGGAGCACGACTTTTGGCTATGGAAGCTCAACCGCCATGGCGCTCCGCGCCGCAGGTTTCGAACGCATCATTGGAGTGGGGTACGAAACACCCCCGTCCTTTCGAGGCGAGAAGCTCGCAATGTCCTCCCCTGGCTGGTACCTCACAGGAGCCCTGCACGCGGCTGATCCCAACTGGCGGACTTATTTTGCCGATGCCTTTGCGGCGAGCACGCGGGACCGGGTGATTGCGGACCTGAAGGCGAACGGGGAACAGATCGACCTCGTTGTCTACAGCGTGGCGGCGCCCCGGCGATCGCATTTGGGGCAGGAATGGAATTCTTCGCTGCTCGTGATGGGCGATCCGCTTGAGGTGGTGGGATTGGACTTTAAATCAGGGCAGCTCAAGCCGATTGCCGTTGAAGCCGCCCATGAAATCCAAGTGGAGCACACCCGCCGGGTGATGGGTGGGGACGATTTAGAGATGTGGGCCAACGCTTTGCTCTATAGCGGGACGGCGGCCGAGGGAATGACGGTGACGGCGCTTTCGTACATTGGCCCAGGACTGGCACCGGTCCGTCGGATGTATTGGGAGGGGGCCTTGGGGGCCGCCAAGCAACACATTGATGCCACCACTCAGGCGCTCAACGAGCGTCTTGAGAGCGCGGTGGGGGGGCGGGCCTTCACGGTCATGAACCCCGCGGTGGTGACCGGGGCCAGCGTCGCGATTCCGGCGATGCTTCGTTACATCTCTGATTACCTCGGGTGCGATCAGGCGGGACAGGGGATTTACGACGACCCCCTCGACGTGGGGCTGCATTTCGCCCATTCGCTTTACGGCGATGACGAGGCTTGGCGGCGTGAGCTCGACGAAGAGGAGCGCCTGCGTCTCGATCAGCACGAGCTGGAGCCGAAGCTGCAGGAAGCCATCGCGGCGCTTTGGGAAGAGGAAGGCGAAGGCAACCCACCCGAGGTGACGGCTCGGGGCTTGGCGCGGTTTCGGACCGAGTATGCCCAGCTCTTTGGCTGGGAGGTCGAGGGCGTCGATTATGAGGCCCCGTGCGTGCCCGATCCGCCCCTGGGCGAGGCCGAACACGTCTTCGACTTGATTCGAAGCGCCTGACGCCTAGCCCGGGACGCTTGCCGTGAGAGCCGACACGGCCCCAAGGATTTCTGGCCACGCGCTGCGGGGCAGATCGTGCCCCATGCCTTCGATCAAGAGCCAGCGGGCGTTCGGCAAAGAGTCTGCTGTCGCTCGACCGCATGGGGCGGGGACGAGGGGGTCCGCGGAGCCGTGGATCACCAACGCGGGCATTGTGACTTGGGCGAGGGCTGCTCCGCGGGGCGGGTCGCGCTGAATGGCGCTCATCTGTCTCGCGACGCCGGCGGGATCAAAAGCTCTGTCGAAGGCCTCGCCCGCCTTCTGTGCAGCGGCGACCTCATCGAAGGGTTCACTCGGCCCGTGGAAGACCCGTCCATTTCGAACCTGATCGGCGATGTAACCCGCTCGATCGCGGGCGGGCGGCTTCATGAGGGCCTTCAACGCTTCATCCGTCGGCCCCGGAAGGCCGGGGTCGCCCGATGTGGACATGATCGAGGTGAGGCTCGCGACGCGCTCGGGGCCGTCAATGGCCATCCGTTGGGCGATCATGCCGCCCATCGAGATTCCGACCACGTGGGCCGTCGCTAGATCGAGATCATCCATCAGTCCCATCACGTCCCGAGCCATGTCGCCCAATGAGTAGTCGCTCTTTGGGTGGGGGGGGTGGCAATGCGTAGAGAGTCCGACGTCGCGGTTGTCGAAAGTGATCACCGCCTGACCCGCGTCGACGAGTGCGTTCACCCAGTCCGGATCCCAGTGGATCATTTGCGTACTGAGCCCGCGGATCAAGATGAGGGGGCGCTGGGTCCGCAGGTCGCCCTGCACCGCGTATTCGATCTCGATTCCCTGTACCGAAGTCCGGGGCATGGGCTGTAGAGTGCCAGTTGTCGCTCTGTTGCGAAAGGCCGAGGAAGG
>JAQWNI010000271.1 GCA_029268645.1 Myxococcota bacterium | reverse complement strand
CAGCCGTTGCTTCGATGGCGGCTTCCGCCTCGGCGAGCACCGCCGCGAGGTCTTCAGCTAATTCGGGGGCGCGCCAACCGCCGTCTTCGTCGTCCGGTACCTGCAGGGGCTCGGGCGAGACAGACGATTCGAGGATGATCTCCGAATCGTCAAACAGGGACTCCTCCGCGCTCGCGGAGATTTCGCCAGACGAGCCTACGTCGCTCGGCGCCCACTCATCCTGACCCGAAGAGTCAGAGGCCTCGGCCTCATCGATTTCAAGATCAATCTCAATTCCCGGATCACCAAACAAATCTTCGACGTCCTGCATTTCGGTTTGGTCATCAGGACACGGATCGCCCACAAGGCCTGAGCTTCCGGCCGCTTTTGCCTCGGGTTCAGATGTGGTCGAAACGAAAGCCGACGGATCTCCTCCACGCCGGGAGACCACCTCCCCCAGCTTCAGCAATGCGGTGGGATGCTGAGGGGCTTGCTGAAGAATGCGTTGGTAGACTTGCTCTGCCTCGGCATCGAGCCCCTGCTCGAGGTAAAAGGCAGCCTCTTCAAGATCCTCCCGGATCCCGGCCGCGGTCTCCGTACTCCGCCCGCCTTCCGCCCCAACGGGCGTCGAGAAACCCTCTTTCAAAGACGGATCCGTGACCCGAGATAAATCAGGGGCGGAGGAAGAATCGGGAACCTCAAGTAAATGAGACGATTGACTCAATGGAGATTCGACCTCAAAGCCCGAGGACGACTCAAGGTCGAGTTCAACTTCAAGCCCCGCCGCAAGGCCTTCGGATCCGCTCCCGAGCACCCCTCCGCCCTCATCAGAGACCCCCACAGAAGACAGAGAGGATGGGTCGAGGGCCAAGGCAGCGCTGGAATTCTCCAACGAAGCCATGGGCTCAATGGTATCGGCCAGATCAGGGTCAAGATCCACGATCCGGTGATACAAAGCATCGAATGCGATTTGATCTTGTGTGCATCGACTTACAGCCAAGGCTTCTCGCCAGCAATCAATCGCTTCGGCTCGCTGCTCGTTGTCCACGTAGGCCTGGCCAAGGAGTTCAAGCGCCTCGCGATTCTCGGGGGTGTTTTCAAGGACTTTCTGAAGCACCTCAATCGCTTCGGGAGGCTTTCCATAGCGAAGGTAGACGCTTGCCTCAGCCATCCAATCCGCGGTGGGATCAACCGTTTCGCTGGCCTGCGTCAGACGCGACGGGGTCTCAGAATCGCTAAAATTCGGAGCGGCACACTCGGAGACATCCGTGGCTTCGGTGACCTGAAAAGTTTCGCTAGGCAGCAGCTCTTCTTCGCCGATTTCAGAAAAATCGACTTCTGAGCGGTCTAAGCGAAAAGAGGATGCTTCCATCATGACTTCCGGCGACAGGCGCTGCAGGACTTCTCGGGAACTCTCTTCGTCTCCACGATCTCGATACAAGGAGGCCAGGCCTTGGGTAACCTCGGCCTCACGCGCTTCGTTGCCAAGCCCCTTATAGACACCGATCAAGAGTTCGAACTGCTCGGGCTCCTGAATACCCTCAAGGGCTCGAATCGCAAAAGGCTCCGCCTTCTCGAATCGAGCGAGATCCATAAGGTCTCGGGCGCGTGCGCTTAAGGACTCGCCATCTGCCGGTCGGATCTCAAGGATTCTCTCATAGACCGCACCCAACTCGTCATGGGCTTCCTGCCGGCGAAGCTCTTCCGCCACAGCCTTGTATTCGACGATCGCGTCTTCTTCCAAGCCTTCTTGCTGGAGCAAATCCGCGACCTTCAGGCGGCTCGCCGTATTCGAAGGGTCCAGGGTCGCCATCTTGCGCAGCAATTCGAGGGACTCGGTTCGGCGACCCTCTCGGTAGTAACCGTCCGCAGCGGTGCGAAGCGCCGATACGGCCTCGGCTTCGAGACCCATACGACCATAGAGGTCGGCCAAATTCACGTAAGCGGTATATCGCTTCGGATCGAGATTTAGAATCTGCTTAAGGACAGCAACCGCACGGGCATCGAAGCCTTCCTGCTTATACTGGTCGGCCACCTTGCTGTACTGAGAAACCGCTTCTTCAGGCTGGCCCCATCGCCGATACGCATCCCCAATCTCGAGCAGAAGCTTCGAATCTCGCGGGTCAGCTGTAATCAGCTTGTTGTATTCCTTCAACGCCCGCTGCTTCGCCCCTCGCTGGGCGTGCTTGCGCGCGTTGTCCAGTACTCGTCTTTTGTTGATTGCCACAGCGCCCTCGTTGACCGAGCCGGAATTCACACGGAGAGGAGCCGTTTCCCCCCCTCCTTCCTATCGGCCTCCCGCAGGCAGCCTTGAGGCAGATCCCACGCGAGACCCACCCCGGAAGCGGCAAAAACAGGCTTTGAGGGGGCCCAAAGGCCCCTGGGACGTGTGGATCAGGCCTGAATGCGTTCCATCAGGGCGCGCAGGCCGAGGCGATAGCCCGGGGGGCCGAGACCCGCAATCGTGCCCAGCGCCACATCCGACACGAAGCTCTGCCGCCGAAAAGGCTCTCGCATGTGGACGTTGGACAAATGAACCTCGATGATCGGCAGTCCGCAGGCGGCCAAGGCGTCTCGTAAGGCGACACTGGTGTGGGTCAATCCGGCTGGGTTGATCAGAATTCCATCCACCCGCCCCATGGACTGCTGAATCCAATCAATCAAGACCCCTTCGTGATTGGACTGCTGGCAGTCCACCTCGAAGCCCTGCTCGCCTGCGGATTCCGCGAGGCTCTCGTTGATTTCAGCCAGGGTCGTAGCCCCGTAGATCTCGGGCTCCCGAAGACCCAGCAAATTGAGATTTGGGCCGTGTAAAACGAGGATTCGTCGCTTCGCGGACATCATGAGACTCCAGCCAACGGGTCGCTCGGGTTTAGAGATCTTGGCGAATCGCCATCAGGCTTCGTCGCATCAGATAGCGCGCATGACCGAGATTCCCCTCAGGCTGCAGCGCCACGACGAGGACGATCTCTTCTTCCACTCGTGTAAAAATCAGGCTAATCCGGGACAGCCCGATCACGATTTCAGAAACCCCCCCGCCCCCGATTGCATCCGATGCCTTAGCCACTTCCGAGAGAATTCGCCCAAACTCGGCTCCGGCCACCGTCAAATCTCCTCCCAAAGGATCTTCAGTGCTCGAAGATTCCGAAAGAACCTGGTCAATCGGAATGCCGTCGCTTTCCATGAGCGCAGCCCCCAGAATCCCCTTCCCTTCATCCACCAAGGTCCGGAGAATCGCCTCAAAGCTCATGACGCACCCCGCTGCAAATTGAGTAGCCATCGTTCGAGGGTCTCAATGGTGCGCTTGCTCTTCGCCTCGGGATCGAGCGTCGAAGCACCCGTAAGCATCCCGTCCGAGTCAGGGTAGTCCGCGAGATCTCCCACGTTGCTAATCGACGCCAGCTCTCGCCGAATGGCCTCAGCGCCAGAGGCGTCGCCCTGACGGTCCAGCAGGCCAGCCATCGTCTCTGTACGGAAGAGACCGCTGGGCCCGTCTTCCTGCGGGCGGCTGAGCTTCGGCTTCTGGGTCCGAACTTCGGGCTTCACGCCCCCTCGGTCACCCTCGAACGGGCCGTGCTCATCCAGAACCCGTTCGGCCATCTGGTTGGCCGAGATCATCTCATCAACCTCGGGCCGGGCTTCGGCGAGAGCCGCTTCAATCTCCGCATCGACCAAGGGGGCGCGACTGTCGCCCACACGATGCGGCGCCAGAGCGGGCTCCAACACGGAAATCAGTGCCTCACGAGCCTCTGGTTCGAGGCCGGCATCCAATAGAGCCAATCCCAGGACCACTCGTCCGGCCAAACGATCCGGGGCGGCAGCCAAGCCGGCCTCAGCGATGCCGCGGGCCCGCTGCACATCTCCGCGACGACGAAGCAATTCGGCGAGCGCCGGATAATCGGCGCACCCTGGATCCAAGGCGACCCGAGCCTCGAGGCCGTCTACATCGTAGTCGTGTCCAGAAGACGTCACGCCCTTGCTCTCCCTGCCCGCCGCGACCGACATGGAGACCGCTGCCCTTTCACGTAGATTCGGCTCCCTGGAGCCGGCGGGCATCGATCCCAGCAGGGGACAGACAGCGTCAGTATAAAACACAGGCGGGAGAAAGCTTTAGCCTTCCCCCGCCCGTTTTGGCCCCTCTGATTGAGCTCGGCGGGTCAGTCCGCCGAGGCCAGAGCCGGATTCACCACGACACGCGGGGTCACGAAAATCAGAAGTTCCTTACGGGAATCGCTGATTTCACGAGATTTAAAAGCAGCTCCCAGCAGCGGAATCTTGTGCAGGTAGGGCACACGAGACTCCCGAGTCGTCTTGTCGATGGTGTAGATCCCGCCGATCACGAGCGTCTGACCATCCTTGATCAAGGTTTCGGTCTTCGCCTGATTTTTCGCAATGGCCGGCGAACCCGTCGGAGTTGAAACCGATGAGTCCGGTGCGTTCCGCGTAACTTCGAGATTCATGATAATGCTCTTGTCCGCGGTGATGTGTGGCGTCACCTTGAGACTCAAGACGGCGTCGATAAACTCTAGCTTGGCGTCCCCGCCCTCGAATGTCTGAAAGGGTATCGAAACACCTTGCTCGATGATTGCTTCACGATTATCCAGCGTCACGACACGCGGGCTTGAGATAACCTTCCCGTCTCCCGACCGCTCCATCGCCTCAATGTGGACGTTCACTTCCATCTTGTCATCAAGAAGGAAGGCACCGAAATTGATGGCTCCGGTTGGAACACTGGTGATCGGGTTCCCAACAGACACATTGTTGACGTCCTGAAATTTGAAGTCTCGACCGCCCAGATCCGATCGCGGTGTCGTCGGATTAAAGGCGTCCGTAAATCGCTGTGTGCCGATATCCCAGACGCTGCCCAGTTCGCGACCAAAATCCAGACTGGCCTCAACAATCTTGGCTTCAATCAAGACCTGCGGGGTCTGCGTATCAATGGCCTCGATGAGAGCCGTCGCTTCATCGATCACACTGGCGATGTCCTTGATGATCACGGTATTGGTTCGCACGTCAGTATTGACCGTTCCCCGTGGTGACAGCAAGCGCTTCACAAGATTCGCCACATCATCGACTGATGCATAGTTGACCGGCTGAAGCTTGACTTCGAGATCTTCCAATTTTTCCTTATTCCGACGTTCCTGAAGTCGAACTTCTTCCTCGACCTTCAAGACCTCGGAGGGTGCAATTCGCAGGACGTTGCCAACACGCACAAAGCCCAAGCCTTTGGTCAAAAGAATGACGTCTAGGGCCTGATCCCAGGGCACATCAACAAGTCGAATCGTCACCGTCCCTTGCACTTCGTCACCAGCGATAATGTTCAAATCCGATACTTCGGCAATCAGACGCAGGACGTCGGAGATCAGAACCTCTTTGAAGTCCAGGGAGATCCGTCGGCCGGTATACTTCTTACCGTCGATCAAACCGCCTTCTTCGAGCAGGTCCACTGCAGCGGGACCTTCGAGAGAAGCCGGCACGGGGGCTGGCACCTGAGCCAGAGGGACCGTCACAGGCGGCTGCTCAATGGCTGCCACGACATCCGCAAGAGAGGCTGGGGCCCCCGATTCACCGTTCAGCGCAGCGGCTACGGCAATCTCGCGGACAACTTCTCCCGATGAAACCTCAAGGGAGGCCGGCTCAAGCGCTTCGAAATCTTGAACCACTCCGCCCGTCCCAGCGCTCGCCATCGGCAACCCGGGAATGAAAGCCGGCGGAGGCGCCGCGGCTCCTTGTCCTGTGGCAAAGTCGAGCATCAAAATCGAGCCTCGACGTTGAACCCTCGGCTTCAATGCTGAGGCCCGCCGAACCACGACCCGTACTTCCGATCGATCGACGTCGGGTTGCTGAAAGACGGTGACGAAAGAAACCGGACCACCGGCGTCGGGGGTGACTTTCTCACTCGCCCCGTCAGAAACGATGGCATCCGGGATCCGAAGGACAACCGTCTCGGAGTCCGGTTCGAAAATTGTGTACTCCATGGGACCGTCTGCCAGTACAGCAATCCTATCCCGGGTGTCATCACGATCGTATTGGAGTCCGAAAATTTCGGTCTGCACCTTCTCGGCCGCATCTCTGCTCGGCGCCTTCGTCGCTAAAATCTCAGGATTCACAGACTCGTTTTGAGGAATGGGGGTTTCTTTCACCGGACTTTCCAAAGCCTTCGCCGTCGAAACCATCGGTGCCTTAACGGGCGCAACAGCGGCCGAAGCCAACGAGGCGGGGGGCTGAGAACTTGGGTCAACCGCCCCCTCTGCAGGCGCCTCCCATGCAAGGCGTGTCTGACTTGAGCCGGGTTCGGGACTTTCGACAGCCCGTGCGGAATCCTTCAAGACGACCCCTGTAACCGTCTCCTCGGCCGGCACCACGATCCCAGCCAACAACTCGACACTCTGTTCGTTCGCGACCGACGAAACCGATCCCACAATATCTGCGTTGGAGACCTGTCCAACCGTCAAGACCAAACCGTCTGTGGTCGGCCGCAGATGACGTCCCTGAAAGCCGTCGACCGCAGGCCCCCCGTCGAGCACGATTCTCAGTTTATCGTCGTGCTCACCCAAGCGAACACGCTCAACCTCCGGACTGCCTATCTCAATCGCTCCTTGATCCAGCCCTTTCTTGACCCCAAAGAGGTCGATCACGAGTCGGTCCGGATCTTCGATCGCAAAAGCTTGAGTGTTGCTCAACATTCCATCTGCTCGCAGATATAGAACCACACCCCCGTCAGCAACCTCAAAGGAAACGTCCCGCAAAACGGTGGCGTGCTCACTGGCTCCGGAGGGCGTCGCGGCACTTTTTTGCAAAGCCCTCTTCGCGGATAAACCGGCGGAATGAGTTTCGGTAACCGATGCAGCGGCTAAGGGAGGAGTGTTTCCTCCCTCAACCGCCACGGCAGATCCCTTTTCGTTCAGGCCAGCAATTGTCTCTGCAACCGCCCAGGGATCCTCGGCCTCATCTACTAAAACTGTCTCAATGGCTTCACGCTCCGCCTTTAGGTCTTTCGCCGAAGGCCCCACCGGGACTGAAGGCGATACGACAGCCAGAGCCACCTGCGGACGAACGATGAACGCCAAGCTGCTCTCATCAGTCAACTGGTCGAGGACTGCGGGCGCCGCCAGAGTCATCTCAATTCGTGTGGTCGGGCCGTTTTCTCCTTCAAATGTCGAAGTCGTCACTTGGTTGACCAGGCCGTCGTAGACGCTCAATCCCGGCTCCGGACTCCCGACCCCTTCCGTACTCTCCGGCGACGCTCCACGGACGCCGGCGAGATCGATGGTCAGTACGTTTCCATCGGCTGACTCGGTGATCACGTATTCCGAAGTCTGAACTCCATCCAAAACAACCCGCGTCCCCGCGACTTCGCTTTCGACCTGGAGGTCCCTAAGCTCTTGGATGGCAGCCGCATTTTGAGGCCTAGCCCCTATGACGGTTGCGATCGCGGGCGCAGACAGCGCGACACCGACCAGCAGCACCGCCATCCGTCCGATGGCGGCCCTACCTTTAAGATTCTTGATGCTCCGAAAGAGACGCACCATCGAGTTCACCCTCCCTGGCTCCTGCGAATTCGTATTTCCACGTCTTTCGTGGACTGATTGCCCTCGAAATCGACGTAGGTTTCCTTCACGAGAAGCAGGTTGTCTCCAAT
>JAQWNI010000270.1 GCA_029268645.1 Myxococcota bacterium | reverse complement strand
TCAATCCCGGCCCCAACATCCCATTCGAATCCCCAACCCTTGATCGTGTCCACAGTAACGAGGAATGGAAACAACGCC
Source organism: Myxococcota bacterium (assembly GCA_029268645.1). Taxonomy (GTDB): domain Bacteria; phylum Myxococcota_A; class UBA9160; order UBA9160; family UBA4427; genus TMED88. The sequence continues at coordinate 28,124 of JAQWNI010000270.1, read as the reverse complement.
TGCTCCGGCGCGTTCAGGCGCGCGTAGGCGGCCCCCAGCCCGACGCTCACAAAGGGCCGCCATCGAGCCTCGGGTGAAAACCGGCCGACTCGCAACCCAGTGCCGTAGACGAGTGTCGATGCATTCGTGTCAAACTGGACGGGATCCGGCCCGGGGAACGAAAAGTTTTGGGTTGTGAACGAATACCCAAGATCGAAAACGTCCCAACGGATCCAATTTCCGAACTGCAGCCCAAGAGAGCCCCCCACCTCGTACCCGGGCTGACTCTGGCCAAAGCCGGGGCCATCTAGAAAGTTGCCCGTGACCGCAAAAATTTGAGGATCGAGCGACAACGTCAGATCGTTTGCGAAGGCCGCGCCGAAGCGTCCGCTCGCCACGAAGCGCACCTCAGCATCGACCGCGGAAACCGACGCAGCGAGGATCAGGGGCGAGAGCATCAACACGATTCCACGATGAATACGAACTCTCACCCAGACAGCCCGCAGGCTTTTGATGTTTTGGATGCGTCGAGCCAGACCCTCACCCCCAGTCAGAATCTCCATACGTCGAGCGCACTCCTCAGATCGTTGTGGAATTAGTCTCGCGAGCGGACACCCCACCGTCGCGGATTATGCTGGCCCGACTCGCCTTGAACGAAACCGGTTGTCCCTATCCTGTAGCCAAATCGACAATCCCGCAATTACATTCCGCGGTTCGTCGATGTTCGGATCCTTCGAGCCCAACCTTCGCGGGTGTTTGACCCCCCGCCCCCCGCCGGGTACGTTCGGTGGGTGCGCCGAGGGGTGACCGCAGGGTCCCGCTCGGGCTCGGGGCCCTGTGAACCCGGTCAGGTCCGGAAGGAAGCAGCCGCAGCAGAGTTTCGGCTGCGGGTGGGGACGCCCTGCGGTCTCCCCTCGGCGCACAAGAACCAACCATGCTCAAAAAAGTGACTCGACCAGCGCTTTGAGGTCGACGAAAGCCACTCGATGAGATTGCATGGTCGCATTGCAGCCCGCTTCACAACGCATCCGGCTGGAGCCCCCCTTGAGCTATCAGGTCATCGCCCGACGTTGGCGCCCCCAGAACTTTGAGGAAGTCACCGGCCAAATTCACGTCACGAAGCCCCTGCGGAATGCTGTCCAAAGTGGGCGCGTCCCTCACGCCCTGCTGCTGACGGGCCCCCGCGGAGTGGGCAAGACCACCCTGGCACGCATCCTCGCGCGCTGCCTGAACTGCGAAAACGGCCCGACCGACGAACCCTGCGGAACCTGCACTTCCTGTCAGGAAGTGGCCCAGGGCACCGCGACCGATGTCCGAGAAGTCGATGCTGCCAGTCGCACAGGGGTCGACGACGTCCGAGAAATCATCGAAGCCCTCCGTTACGCCCCGTCCCCCGGCAAGCATACGATTTTCGTGATCGACGAGGTTCACATGCTGTCGGGCGCGGCGTTCAACGCCCTGCTGAAAACCTTGGAAGAGCCGCCCCCCAATTGCTTGTTCGTTTTTGCCACTACAAATCCCGAGAAGATCCCCTTCACGGTGCTCTCCCGATGCCAACGGTACGATCTGAGATTGTTGTCGAACGCAGAGGTGGTGGAACGGCTAGAGCTCATTTGTAAGGAGGAGGGCATCGAAATCAGCGACGCGAGCCTCCGAGCCGTCGCCCGAGAGAGCCAGGGGTCGATGCGGGATTCACAGACCCTCCTCGACCAGTTGATCGCCTACGAGGGTACGCACATTTCAGACGAAACGGTCCAGAGCGTGCTGGACCTGGTCGATCACAATCTGCTCGCCCAAATCATCGAGGCGTGCATCCAGGGAAACGCTGAAGCAGCGCTCCACAGCGGCCAGCTCGCGGCCCAGTCGGGCACAGAACCCGCGCGAATCGCAGCCGCATTGGTAGCCCTGCTGCGGGATCTCGTTGTGCTTCGCATCGCAAAGGATGTCAGCGACCTGATCGAGGGGGGTGAAGCCGAAATCAAGGCCCTTCGCACCTTGGCGGAGCAGGAAGAGCCCGCGCGACTTCGACGCATGTTCAAGGTCCTCGTCCAAGAGAGCGCAGGACTTTCCGTGACGCCCTTCCCGATGGCGGTTCTCGAAATGGCCTTGGTTCGCCTGGCGACCTTGCCTCGCGGCGACGACGTCCAGGCGCTCTTGGCCAAGATCGACCAACTGGAAGCGTCTAACCGAGGCGGCGGTAGCCCTCCATCCGGTGCCCCCCCCCGCAGCGGCGGGCAATCCGCCCCGCGAGCCGAGCGCGCTGAGGCGCCTCGGCGTCCGGCGCCGTCATCGGCCGCACCCACCGCATCCGCCCAGCCATCAACCTCCGACTCGATGGCCGAAACAGCGGACACCGGGGTTGCGACTCCTCCGCCTTCCAATATCCCGCCTCCGCCGGAAGCCCCCCTGGAAGTGGTGCTGGATCGGCTGCGCGTCTTTGCCCAGAATGAAAACCGGGGACTCTTCGCGTCCCTGAACGAAGCCCGCATCATCGACCGCCAGAACGGCTGCATTCGGCTCGAAGTCAGCGCGCCCTTTCATCGAAAACGGCTTCAGGACAACCTCGTCGAGTTCGAAGGCGCTTGTGAACGGTTTTTCAGTCAACCGACACGGGTGGAAATCATAGAAGCTCAAACTCCTGCTTCCCCAGGCAGACAAAAAAGTGGTACCTCTTCAAAACGCGAAGCGGAACGCCAACGACGCCAGACCGCTCTTAACCATCCCAAGATCAACGTCGCCCTCGAGGCGCTGAAGGCTGAAATCGTCGATATCCGCCCGATTGGTGGTAAGTAACCGCCAACGTCGATCCGAAGAAACGACCCTGAGGACCCCGATGAGTGCGCCCGGCCCCGACATGAAGGAAATGCTCGAACAGGCACAGCGAATGCAGACCCGCATCGCTGAGCTGCAGCAAGAGCTCTCGACGCGTCGCTTCGAAGCGTCGAGCGGAGGCGGCATGGTGACCGCCGTCGTCACTGGCCAACTGCGAGTCCTTGAGGTCCGCATTGAGCCCTCGTTATTTGAGGACAGCGACCGGGGCATGATCGAGGACCTGACCGCCGCAGCCATGAACGCGGCGCTCGAGAAGGCCCAGCGCAGCGTTCAAGAAGAACTTCAGCAACTGCAGGGAAAAATGGGCGCAGCCGCTTTTTCCGGCCCCGGACGCTAGGGACTCCCGATCGCCATGCATTCATCCGCCGCGATGGAGCGACTGGGAGCAGCCCTCAAACGCCTCCCCGGAATCGGGGAGAAGAGCGCGTCTCGATTGGCCTACTTCCTGCTGGGAGCCCCCGACGAGCTACTCCTCGAATTGTCCGAGGCCATTGCCCGGGTCAAAACCGACACCGCGGTTTGCGAGAGATGCTTCAACCTCGGTGAGAATTCCCCTTGCTTGATCTGTTCCAATCCCAATCGCGATCCCGCCATCATCTGCGTGGTCGAGGAACCCGCGGATCTCGCCTCAGTCGAGCAAAGCGGACGCTTCAAGGGGCTCTACCACGTTCTGGGCGGAACCCTTTCTCCCATCGACGGAATCGGGTCCGACGATCTGCGCATCGGTCAGCTGGTCGCGCGCGTCGGGCGGGAGCAGGTCCGAGAAGTGATTCTCGCCACCAATCCCAATGCCGAGGGGGACGCCACCGCGCACTTCATCGCGGACCGGCTGTCACGCGCGGGCATCACACTCTCTCGGATTGCCTCCGGCATGCCGCTCGGCGGGGACCTTGAGTATGCGGACCATGTGACCGTCGGCCGCTCAATCGACAACCGCCGCCCTCTTTCTTGATTTTCGGCGCCTGCGGGGAACCTCCAGCACGCCGGACGAGGGGCATTGTGCGTCGATTCGACAGCTTTGAGCGCCAGCCTCTTCCCGCCTCAAGCCTAGCCACCGCATCACCGAAGAGAGGGGGGTCGGGATTCCTTGCTCCCGCCGGCGCCCGCTGTTAGGGTGGCCAAAGAAATACTTCTGGTTTCCAATTGGTTACAAGAACGGATGCCCGTCGCGGAAAGAACATTCCGAACCGGGCCAGGCGTCGGGAAAATCGGAGGCAGGACCCAGACACCATGCTCCAAACCCAATTCATGATGCGCGAAGAGGACAGCCGCGACCTTCAGGCCGTCCTCGAGAGGCTAGCCGTCGACGCTCGTGCGAGAGGCGTTTTTGTCGTCGACAAGACCGGCCAACTGATCGGTGAAGCCGGCGAAATGATGGGTGTCGACAGCACCAGCCTGGCCTCTCTCGCAGCAGGGTGCGTCGCCGCAACCGGCGGTTTGGCGCTGATTTTTGGCGAAGAAGAATTCCCGACCCACTACCACCAGGGCGAGCGAGACAACCTTCACATCACGCTGCTGGGTGAGCGAATGATTTTGCTCGTGGTGTTCGACGAGCGGAGTTCCCTCGGCTTGGTTCGGCTGCGGGTCAAAAAAGCCGGCGGAGAGCTGGCTCGTATTTTCGAAGAAGCGCGAAAAAAATCGGAGGCGCAAGCCGCAAGCACGGCCAGCCCCTTCGCCGATATTACTGACGACGACATCGACAACCTCTTTTCTGACTGAGCACCCCCCAACCATGTCTTTCATCAACTACTCCTCGCGAGAAATCAACTGCAAGATCGTGTACTACGGCCCCGGCCTTTGCGGAAAAACCACCAATCTCCAGCACATCTATGCCAAGACCAATCCGGACGTCAAAGGCAAGATGATCTCTCTAGAAACCGAGACGGAACGCACTCTGTTCTTTGATTTCCTGCCACTGGCTCTGGGCGAAATTCGCGGATTCAAAACGCGCTTTCATCTGTACACAGTGCCCGGACAGGTCTTCTACGACGCGAGTCGAAAGCTGATTCTCAAAGGTGTCGACGGTGTAGTCTTCGTCGCGGACAGCCAGATTGAGCGGATGGAGGCCAACATCGAGAGTCTCGACAACCTCAAAATCAACCTCCTTGATCAGGGCTATGCACTGGATTCAATCCCCTATGTCGTGCAATACAACAAGCGGGATCTGCCGAATGCTGCGCCCCTCGACGAAATGCGCCGACTCCTTAACCCCACCCAGGTACCGGATTACGAGGCCAGTGCCGCCACCGGCGAAGGGGTCTTTGAAACTCTCAAGGCTGTGGCCAAAGGGGTTTTGACGAACCTAAAGAACATGGGTCCGGCCCAAACCAACCCCGAATCAGCTCGCTAGAGCCGATCCGAACAGCGCCCTCGAGACGACGGGTCTGCCCGTTCTGAGGATTAACCCTCTCGGACCGGCCAGGGTTTGGTCTGAATCGTTCGCAAAGACAGCACTTCGAGGCTTTCTCTCAGCAACGGTTCGGCGGCCAATTGCCTCCGCAGACGGCGGGCTGAGAGCGGGGCGTCGGAGGCAACCAGAATTCGGTTGTCATAATCCTCCACGGTAATGCTCAAGACCGAGCTAAAGGCACTTCTCAAGGCCGCTTGAACCGGTGCGGCTTCATCCAGTGTATTGCTGACCAGAATGCCACCACGGCGCAAGCAGCGTCGCGCCAAGACATGGCCCGGCTCGGGAATCCAATCGGGTTTGTGAACGGCGTCCCCTCGACCAACGAAAACGTCTTCTAGGATCAAATCGTAACGGGATCGGGGCTGCTTCTTACACTGACGAGCCGCTTGCTCCAAAAAAAACCGTGCATCGGCCAAGTGAAGATCAACTCCCAAGCCCTCGACGTCAAAGTGTCGACGCGCGGCGTCCACAACGTCTGGGTCAAATTCAACGCCTGTCAGCTGCGCCTGAGGACACAACGCCCTCACGATCCGCGCCGCACTGCCACCGCCGTACCCCAGAACCAGAACCCGAGGTGAGCGCGAAGGTTTTAAAGCCAGGGCCGGGGCTGCAATCGCATCCCAGACGCAGCGCGTGGCGGGTCCATGGCTGGCCTGAAATGAGGCGAAAGTCTCGTCCACGATCAATTCGAGACCGTGAGGGCTTTGCTGGACCCGCACACGCTGAGACTTTTGGCGCGTCGGCGTCATTGCAACCCTCCACGCCGCCCACTGACTCGACAAAATGAACGATTTCGGGTCAGTCGCCCCATGCGAGCCCCGCTACACTGGCGCCGATGTCCGCCCCCCTCTTCGGCCCGTCCGGACGCTTGATCGTCCAGCTCGCCCTGCCGGTTCCCATTGATTCCCTCTTCACGTACGGCGTGCCTCCCGAGCAGGTTCCGGCCTGTCGGCCGGGCTGCCGCGTTCGGGTCTCATTTTCGGGACGACGTCTCCATGGCGTCATTGTCGAAGGCCCACAGCAGGATACCGAGTCCGACTCGGAACGCGGCGCTGGCCTACGCGAGATCGAAGAAGTCATCGATTCCGAACCCGTCCTTTCAGCTGAAATGATCACGCTCTTGCAGGCCGCAGCTCTGGAGGCCCTCTGTCCGGTTGGCCTCGCCATAGCCGCCGCCATTCCTTCTGGCTCGACGCCGAGAGTCGTCCGAATCTTTGAGTTAACCCCCCTCGGTCGCGAGGCGCAAAAACGGGGCGTGGTTCGGGGACCTTCCGGCTCCATCATTGACCAATTGGCCCGGGCGGCCACGACCCCCGGCGAGCTCGCCAAGTTACAACCCGGGGCTGGCCCCCTCGTCGATTCGCTGCTCACTGACGGCCTCATCCGACGCTCGGATCGAGTCCAAGGCCCCAGCGCGCGCATGAGTCGAATCCGAACAGCCCGGCTAGCGCCGGACCTCGATGTCGAATCAGTGTGCGAAAACACATTAGGTCGAGCCCCCCGTCAGGCCGAAATGTTGCGCCGTTTGGCGAGGCTGGGGCCGACCCCCGCCTCTTCCCTTGCTGAGGGACCCTCCGCTGCGATTTTGCGCGCGCTGAGAGAGCGCAATCTTGTGATCATCGAAAATGAACTGAGGCCCCGCAATGTTCTTGGCCCTCCGGTCGAGCGCGATCGCCCTCTGGATCTCACCCCTGACCAAGCCCGAACTCTGCAACCCATCACGGAAGCCATCCGGGGACGAGATGCGCGAACAGTTCTGCTCCACGGCGTCACCGGCAGCGGAAAAACCGAGGTCTACCTGCGGGCCGTAGCGTCCGCCCTCGAGATCGGACGCCAGGCGCTGATTCTGGTTCCCGAGATTTCGCTCACCCATCAAATCGTGGCCCGCTTAAGAGCGCGATTTGGCGACGGATTGGCCGTTCTGCACAGCGGACTGCGGCCAAGCGAGCGACTCGAACAGTGGGCTCGATTGCGAACCGGGGAAACGCCGATCGCTGTCGGTGCGCGAAGCGCCCTCTTCGCTCCCCTCGACCGTCTGGGTGTCATTGTCATCGACGAGGAGCACGACTCGGCCTACAAAAATGAGGACGGTTTCCGCTACCACGCCCGCTCCTTGGCCGAACGCCGATCCGCGCAATCGAGTTGCCCGCTGATCCTTGGGTCCGCAACACCCGCCCTTGAAACTCGACATCGCGCCGACCGAGGAGAACTCGAACGCCTAGTCCTGCCCCAACGCGTTGGGGGCCGTCCGCTGCCGTCGGTCGAAATCGTTGACATGAATGCGGAGCGCCAAAAAAAAGCCCGCGGGGGCCACCGGAGCATTCTTTCACGACCCCTGGCCCAAGCCATCGAACGGACCCTGGCCGAAGGTGGTCAGGCCATGCTGTTTTTAAATCGGCGGGGCTTTTCAACTCAGATTTTCTGTTTCGATTGCGGCCATGCCGAGCGCTGCACAGAGTGCGACGTCGCTCTCGTGTATCACGCTGGAGCCCACCAACTGCGCTGCCACTACTGCGGCCTCGAAAAAACACCCCCGGAAAGGTGCGGAGGATGCGGAAATCCCGACACGGCTCTCCTCGGAACCGGAACCGAGCGACTGGAAGAGGAAATCCGTGCCCGCTTCCACTCGGCCCGCACCGCCCGCATGGACCGGGACACCGCAGCACGACGAGGCCATGTGGAGGGCGTTCTAGCGGCCCTCCAGGCCGGCGAAGTGGATATCCTCATCGGCACTCAAATGGTGGCCAAAGGGCATGACTTTCCGGGCGTGCGACTGGTGGGAGTCATCGCGGCCGATGTTGGCCTCCACATGCCAGACTTTCGGGCCGCCGAGAGAACCTTCCAACTCTTGACCCAGGTCGCGGGCCGCGCCGGTCGAGCCGATGCCCTCGGGCGCGTTGTCGTCCAAACTTTCGTGCCGGACCATTACGCGATTCAACCTGTGATCCAGCATGACTACGAACGCTTCTACGCAGAGGAAATTGGGTATCGACAATCTCTGGGCTACCCGCCGTTCGGCCACATCAGTCATGTCATTGTCTCGTCCGAACAGGAATCTACGGCGTCACAAACCGCCCAGGGACTGGCGGATGCCGCTCGAAGCGGCATGGAAGCCGAATCCCTCCAGGTTCTAGGCCCCGTGGCGGCGCCGTTTCCCCGCTTGCGCGGGCGCTACCGCTACCAGCTCCTGCTCAAGGGCCCGAAGGCTCTACCCGTCATGGCGGCCTCTCGACGCATCGTCGAGGCCGCCCGTCGCGTTCCGAAAGGCGTCCAAGTGGCCGTGGACGCTGCGCCGGTCAACATGCTATAAAGCGCGCGATTCTGTTGATGTGTCGAGGGTTTAGACGCTCGCCGATCGTCCGTCCAGGGCCCCGCACGGGGCGGCCGGTGTCCAAGTCGACATAGCAGGAAAGGCATGTAAAAAGACCATGGCGCTTAGAGAGGTTCTTCAATTTCCAGACCCGCGGCTCAAGCGGGTCTCAGAACCCATCAGCGAAATCACCGATGCCATTCGTGATCTCGCTCAAGATATGTGTGACGTCATGTACGACGAGCCAGGAATCGGTCTAGCGGCCCCCCAAATCGGTGAGGCCCTTCGTCTTTTCGTCATTGATACGGAGTGGAGCGAGGAAGACGGGGAACGCAACCCGCAGGTGCTCATCAACCCCGAAATCACCCACCAGGAAGGTTCCATCACCTGGGAAGAGGGCTGCCTCTCCGTTCCCGACTACACCGCCGACGTTCAAAGAGCTGCTTCGGTCACGATTCGCGCCCTCGATCTCGAAGGCCAGGAAGTCATCGAAGAAGCGGAAGGGCTCCGGGCTGTCTGCATGCAACACGAGATAGACCACCTCGATGGTATTCTCTTCATCGACCGGATTAGTCGGCTCAAGCGCGGGCTCTATGTCAAAAAGCGCAAGAAACAGCTGGCCGCCGCAGCCGAGGAGTAAGGCCTGTCCACTGACCCGCTTCGCCTGGCGTTCTTCGGAACGCCCGAAATCGCCCTGCCCACCCTCGAGACGCTCGACGTGTCACGACACATTGTGGTTGGCATCATCAGCCAACCCGATCGAGGGCGGGGTCGGGGACGGCGGCGTACCCCCTCCCCGGTTTCAGCTTGGGCGCTGGATCGAGGGGTCCCCCTGCTCAGGCCCGAGCGGGTGGGCGACGCGGAAAGCGTCGCCTTTCTCGACGAATACAAACCGGATCTGGGCATCGTCATCGCTTTTGGTCAATTCATCCCGAAGCCCATCCGAGAACAACCCCGCCTTGGCTACCTGGTCAACGCCCACGCCAGCCTGCTTCCGCGTCACCGGGGCGCTTCACCGATCCAGGCAGCCCTGCTCGCCGGCGACGAACAGACGGGGATTTCAGTCATGCGGGTCGAAAAAGAAATGGATGCAGGCGCTGTTGCCCTGACCCGGGTGACCCGTATCGGCAACCAGGAGGACACCGGCGAGCTGACTCGTCGCCTCGGCGAATTGGCCGCTGAAGCCATTCTCGAGGCCGTTGATCAAATTTCAGACAACCGTGTGACCTGGCGGGAGCAAGATCCGACAAAGGTGACCTACGCCCACCGAATCGAGAAGCACGAAGGCCGGCTAGAATGGAGCGAAAGCGCGCGGGGTCTTGCGCGAAGAGTCCGCGCCCTGGCGCCGAAGCCGGGCGCTTTCACAGCACTTCCAAGGGTCCCCGGCCGTCCCCAGGAGACTTTGAGAATTCTTCAGGCCATCGAAATCCCATCCCAAACAAAAGCTCCGCTTCCCCCACCGGGCCATCTTCATCGGCGGGCGGACACGGAGCCCCACCCGCTCTGGGTGGCGACCGGCGAGGGCTGGCTCGCCCTGGAGCGCGTACAACGCAGCGGGGGACGTGTCATGGAGATCAGCGACTTCCTGCGAGGCCACCCCCTGGAAGACGGACAATTCCTGGGCAAAGAAACCGAGACAGCCGATGACCGATGAGCCTCGCAAAGCTCGTTCCCGAAGAGAGCGAGCTCCTGAGTCCGGAGCACGAAGGCGCGGTCCAAAGCCCACCGCGGCCAGGATGCTCGCGGTGAGAGTTCTGGATCGGGTCGACCGCGTTCGATCCTATGCAGACTTGGCACTCCACCATGCGTTAGCTCAAAGCAATCTGTCGGCCACCGACCGGGGCCTTGCAACCGAACTCGTCTACGGCACGCTGCGTTGGCGGGGTCGACTCGACTACGCCCTGGGCCATGCGCTGGCGCGGCCGCTTGAAGAGCTCGAGCCTCTGGTTCTCACGACTTTGAGAGTGGGCGCATACCAACTGATGTTCTCCGACCGCATTCCGGACTCAGCCGCCGTGGATGAATCGGTCCGCTGCGCTCGGGCGATCGGAGCAGACCGTGCGACGGGACTGGTCAACGCGGTGCTCCGGCGAACAGCACGCGAACGGGATTCCCTCATCTGGCCCGACCTTTCGAACAACCCGGTGGATCATCTGGTGCATGCGCTCTCCCTCCCGCTCTGGCTCGCGGAGCGTTGGCTGGCCGATCATGGGGCCGAGGATGCGGCCGCTCTCGCCGAAGCCTCCAACAAGCCGCCGCCCCTGACAGTTCGCGCCAACCCCGTTCATGGAGACCGAGATCGGCTCATCGAGGTCCTCAAGACCTCTTTTCCCGAAGCCCGGCTGTGCCGCTACGCGCCGCGAGGCGTGGTGCTGGGCCATGGCGGCGACCCCGGACGCGATGCTCGCTTTCGAAGCGGTGAATACAGCGTCCAAGACGAAGCCTCCCAACTGGTTGTCGAACTCCTCGACGTGCAGCCGGGCCAAACCGTGCTGGATGTCTGCGCAGCCCCGGGCAGCAAGACGACGGCGATCGCCGAGACACTGGGCCCGGAAGCAGGTCATGTTCTCGCCCTGGATCGGCACACCAACCGGCTCTCACTCGTCGCGCGGGCCGCGCGACGACTGGGGCTTGTGGGCATCCATACGCTGGTTCGAGATGCGACGCGTCCCCTCACCGACCTACCCGCCTCCGCTCAATCAGAGTCACACACGGATAATCTGCCCGCTGCATTCGACCGGGTTCTGGTCGATGCCCCCTGCTCGGGCTTGGGCGCTATTCGGCGCAACCCCGACGCGCGATGGCGGATTCGCCCGGGAGACCCACACCGGCTGGCCACCGTCCAAAACAAGCTGCTCGATCAGGCGGCCTCGGTGACCGCGCCGGGCGGACGACTCGTCTACAGCGTCTGCACGGTGCTGCGGGAAGAGAACGAAGACGTCGTCAACGGCTTTCTCGAAAGGAATCCGACCTTTCAACGCGACGCATCCCCCCCGAAATTCCCGCACGCCGAGGAGCTGTTGGACGGCGCAGGAGACATGCGCTGTTATCCCCATCGACACGAAACGGACGGCTTCTACGCGGCTCGGCTTCTCCGGGTCGATTGAACCCCCTGCAAGGAGCGCCCCGATGCCCGATTCCCGGAGCCAGGCAAAAAGCGAGCTGATCGCGCCGTCGATTCTCGCGGCGGATTTTGGTCGACTCGCGGAGGAGGTGAAAGCCGTCTCGGATGCCGGAGCCGACTGTATCCACGTCGACGTTATGGACGGTCGTTTCGTCCCCAATATTACGATCGGACCGATCGTCGTCGAAGCGGTCCGAAAAGCGACGACTCTTCCCCTCGATGTCCACCTCATGATCGTCGAGCCGGACCTCTACGTGGGCGATTTTGTCTCGGCGGGGGCTGATATCGTGGGCGTTCATGTCGAGGCTTGCCCCCACCTTCACCGAAGTATTCAAAACATCAAAGAAGCCGGCGCCCGTGCCTGTGCGGTTTTAAACCCCGCAACCCATGCGTCCACCGTGCTCGGTGTCCTCGAGGACCTAGACCAGATTCTCGTCATGACCGTCAACCCGGGCTTCGGGGGCCAACGGTTCATCGCATCGGCTCTCGAAACGGTCCAAACGCTTCGTGGCGCCTGCGAAGCCCGTGGTCTGAACATCGACATCGAGGTTGACGGAGGCGTCACTCCGCACACCATTGGGACCGCGGCGGCAGCAGGGGCCAACATGTTCGTCGCGGGCACCGCCGTTTTCGGCGCCCCGGATTATGCCCAAGCCATCGCGGCACTTCGCGCCGGCGTCGCCTAAGGGACTAATCGTCCACCCCTTCGACGACGAGGGGGAGCAGTAGAAGATCCGTCAACAAACAAATCCCCATGGTCAAGGCCGAAAGCCATCCAAAAGACTGCAAGGTCGCAAAACGGGACCCGGTGATCACAAGAAACCCCAGGCCCAGCATCAACGAAGTAATCACGATGGGCCGACCGACTCGCTGCAGGGTCGTCCGAATCGCCTCCGCTTTCCCCTGGCCGGCTATACGCTCTGATCGGTAACGGGATAACCAATGGACCGTGTCGTCGATCGCCACGCCGAGAGCCATGCAGCCGATCAGACTTGTCGGTACCGAAAGGTCCGCGGCCCCCAACCCTAGTACACCAAAAAAGATGAGAACGGGAATCACGTTGGGGATCATCGCGATCGCCCCCAACCTAATGGACCCAAGAGCCAAGGCAACCAAGAACGCGATCGCAGCGGTGGCCATTCCGACACTCAGTGGCTGGCTCCGCGCGATACCGTCCGCACTCCGTGAGAGCAGGATGGCATTCCCGCTGATCTCGACAGCGACGTCAGGTATCGCTTCTTGTTCAACCGCTTCGTGGATCGAACGACTGAGAGCCAAGACCTCCGAAGATCCAACAGCGCCCGTCCGGATGACCAAATTCGCTCGCGCGTGATCAATGGTCATCAATCGACTGGTCGTCGACTTGGGCATCATGAACAAGAATTCAGTCACCGCCGAACGCGTCGGTGGAAGGCGTTCCCATTCGGGGCTATTTCGATGAAAGGCCCGATTCAACTGACGGAGAGAGTCGAGAACCGAGACCGTCCGACTCACCCCGGAAATCTCCGCCAAGCGTGCATCAAGACGTTCAATGGCCTGGAGACGTTCCGGGTCTCTGAGCGCCCCGGCTTCCCCACCATCGATCACGACCGAAACCGGCACCACACCGGCCAGTGCCCCATTCACCCTCTCGAAATCGACACGGATGGGATCATCCGCCGAGAAATAAGACAGATAGTCGGTGTCGATCACGATCGACGGAATGGCGATAACAGCTCCGGCCACACTGACAGCCCAGAGCCAAAGGAGGGGCCGGCGAACCCGCCCCAGTTGACCGGCGAGCCGACTCAGCCCCCTGTCTAAAGCACGAAGGGCGATGGGCTTTTCGGAATCAAAGCGGGCCCCACTCGGCAGAGGCAGCCGTGAGAGCATTGTGGGAATACCAATGAGCGAAAGACCGGTCGCGGAAGCAACCCCTAGGATCGCATAGGTTCCCAACTCGAAGACCGCGGGAACCTGTGTGATCCGAAGCGCGGCAAAACCGACCATCGTCGTGAGCCCCGCCACCGCAGCCGGCCGTCGGACGTGGATCAACGTCGCGAGTGCGGCCTCCCGCGGCGAGCTCGCACGAGCCGCCTCCTCCTCGTAGCGGGCCACCACGTGCACCCCGTACACGCAGCCCATAGCGATCAACATGGGCGCCAGAAGGCCTGTCAGCAGAGAGAGTGGGGCTCCCAGCCAACCGATGAGCCCAAAAGTCCAGAGATTGGCCGCGATGGCTGTCCCAATCGGAAGCCAAACGCCCCGCATCGATCGAAAAAACCCGAATAAGACAAGAGCCATCACGGCCACCGCCATAGGCACAAGAAGCAACAGGTCCCGAACGATGCCCCGGTATACATGGACCTTGACATGCGGGCGTCCAGCAATCGAATAGTCAAAATCTGAGGGCAGCTCCGCGTCAAGAATCTCAACGACACGGCTATCAATCTCGGATTCTATAAACTCGGCGTCACTCATCTTCCTAAAACTCAAATTGATGGCCGCGACATCGCCCTGCTCGGAAACGAGCGTTCTTCGATACATCGGGTCCGGCAGAGTACGAGCCCGCAATGCATCGAGCGCCGAAGGCGCCCGAGGCACTTCGTCGATCAGAGGTGCAATTTCGATCCACTCACTCTCTTCGACCCAGCGATAGCTCGTCACATCAGTGAGACTTGAAACCGAACGCACTCCCTCAAGACGGGCCAATCGAGCCGTCGCCCGGTCGACCCCATCGAGGCAGCGAAAAGAAAAAACATTCCCGCAGGCGACGGCCACTGAATAGATTTCATCGTCACCAAAATCGCGAACGGCTTCGGCATAATGGGCACGCATTGGATCATCGAGAGGAAGCAAGGGCTCCGTCGAGGGGTCGATCCGAAGGGCCCAGCCCGGGGGTGAGAACTGGATCGCACCGAGGGTCACCCAAAGCGTGACCATGACCAAGGCGCCCAAAACCCAAGGCGCACGGCCGATCAAAAAACGCGGCGCCCAAAACGCTAAGGCGATCGCCAGCGCCAAAAGGCCCCACCCCGCTGCGAAAGCTACTCCGACCACTCCTTCGCCGGCCCCCTCGTCGACGGCGCCAAATGGCCGCCCAGAAAGGCATCATAGGCCGGGTTTCACCGCGACCGCTCGGCCTTGGATCGGGTCCGCTTGAGCCGCACCCCATAAGGCGTCATACTGCTTGGCTTGTCGGGGCGTGGCGCAGCTTGGTAGCGCGCTTCGTTCGGGACGAAGAGGTCGCTGGTTCGAATCCAGTCGCCCCGACCACCCACATCGAGGCCCCAGGCCATGGGGCTCGACCACCGGTTACTAGGCCTGCCGAGGCTAGGCCCAAGCCCGTGGAATCACGGGCCTCGGAACGATCCCGACCGGCACAAGCCGACCTCTGACCCGGCCGGCGGCCTCCGCTTTTGAAGCGACCGATACGATCCCCTTCGCGGTCGATGCGCGGCCGGGCGGCAACTTGGCCGCTGGCGATTCGTTTTCGTTCACCAAAGCCGTCTAACTCAAGACACATCAAGTTGCACAGCCATGAAGACGCTCGACACAGCGCATGCAAAGCGCCGGCAAGTTGCAACAAAGTATTTGAACAGAGCGCCTTCCTTGCATTGACAGCACCCGAGTACGCTGACAGAATCGAGCCATACGTTGAAAAGATGTAATGCCAACGGAAGCCCGGCATCGAAAAACGACACGCGACGCACGCGCTCTTTTCCCCCCGAAACCGCGTACCGTCCATCACAAAAACGGTTGATCGCCAAAGGGACGAGCGGAGTAAAAATGACTTTTGAAGAGATGGCATGGGAATTCGCTGAGGTATTTGATGAACTCGATGTCGGAGAAATCAATGAGATGCTCGCACGCAACGTCCCATTAAAGTCTCTCGACTTCTTCTCGCAATATGCGGATGAGTTCACCGCAGATAGCGAGATTGATTTAAAGACTCGAGCCCGACTGCCCAACCTCATGCTGATTGGCTACTTGATTCGAGTCCTCGAAGAACGACTCCAACCGGCTCATTGACCTTCCGGTTCCAACTCGATCTCCCGGCCATGACTCTCTATCTTCTTCGATCATGACGCTCTCTCGAAATCAGCCCCACCGTGCAATCGAAACCTCCAATGCACCGGCCCCGGTCGGCCCCTACTCCCAAGCCGTGGTCTGGGGCGATCTTGTTTTGGCCTCGGGGCAAATCCCCCTAGATCCCGCCACGGGGCAACGGGTCAGCGACGAGATCGAGACACAGGTCCAACAGGTCTTGGCGAACCTCTCGGCCGTCCTCGAGGCCGCTGGATCGAGCCTCGACTCAGTTCTTAAGACCACCGTGTTCCTGACAGACCTGGCGCTGTTTCCAAAAGTGAACGCCCTCTATGCCGAGGCGTTTAACGGGGACCCTGCACCGGCCCGCTCGACCGTGGAGGTCAGCGCCTTGCCCCTGGGTGCTCTGGTGGAGATTGAGGCCATCGCGCGAATCCCCGCTGCGCCCTAGTCCGAACCGACCCGATAGCGATTCACAAGGAACGGCAGATTCAGGCCATTGATCGCGGCATGAGCCACGATCGGGGCAAGCAGATTTCCTGTCCATTGGTACAGCCCGCCGAGGACGCCGCCCATCAACAGCGCAAAGCCTGTCCAGGGCAGCATGTCCCGCCTTGGAACGAAATGGACAGCTCCAAAAAGCAGGCTTGCTACCGCCCAGCCCACCCGCGGCTGCAAAGCTCCCCGAAAGAAAAGCTCCTCCCCCAGACTGCTGGCCAGCGCCAACAGGATGGCGTGAGGCCCGCTCAATGGCCCCAGCGCCTCCGCCATGGCCCGCCCCATCCGATCCCCAGAAGCCGAATGCTCGGTCCAGAGTCGAGAAAGGGCCACTGTGATGAGCCCTACCCCCAAGCCGATGCCCCCGTCTCGGCCAATCGAGACCCCCTGCCCCGCCGCCTCGGTCGAAGCGAAGAACATCGGCTCCCCATAGAACCCGACCCGCCAGACCAAGGCGACGGCCATCATCGCTCCGTAAAAAAGCAGGCTAATACGGACCAGGCGGGATTCGGAATCTGAGCCGCTCCCCTCGGGCTGCCCCTGTTCTCGCTCCATTTAGACCCCCGGTCTCAATTCGCAGAGGATTGACCTCTCCCCGCCGGGGGTATAGCTTTTCTATTGGTGAGTTGGGGGTGAGAGGTTCCCAGTTCACCCGGGCCGGTGCCGGAAGTCGGTGCCTTAGCCCAGGAACCCCAGAACGGCTCGCTGGAGTCCGCTGAGGCGTTCTGCGAGACCCGGGCTCGCGCCCCGCAGCGCGCAACCCAGCAGCTTATCCATCCTGGCTCTAGCCCCACCCCGGGGCAGGCCCGAAAGAACGACGGGCCGCTGGCTTGGGCCGCTTAACAAAGAGGCAAAGGATCATGTCGGACCGAGTCCCGATGACCCAAGCGGGCTATGACGCTCTCAAAGCCGAGCTGAATCGCCTCAAAACCGAAGAGAGACCCAAAAACGTCGAGGAAATTGCCGAGGCTCTGGCCCATGGCGACCTCTCGGAAAACGCGGAGTACCACGCGGCCAAAGAACGACAAGGACATATTCAGGGGCGAATCGCAGGACTGGACGACAAGCTCGCCCGCGCCCAAGTCATCGAGCAGGGTGCGGGAGACCCCGATAAAGTTCAATTCGGGGTCACCGTTGTGCTGACCGACCTCGAGAGCAACGAAAAGGTGGAGTACCGGATCGTCGGAGAGGACGAGGCGGATCCCAAGCAGGGCATGATTTCGGTCACCTCCCCGGTCGCCCGGGCATTGATGAACAAACAGGTGGACGATGAAGTCATCGTCAAGGCACCCAAAGGCGACCGAGAACTCGAAATTCTAGAGATCCGCTTCGACTGACGGGCCCTGCCTCGACAAGCCCATCGGATGTTGCCAATCCAGCGGCAACCTCTAGACTGTTTCGCCCGAACGCATTTTCCCCGGTAGCTCAGCTGGTAGAGCAGGCGGCTGTTAACCGCCTTGTCGTAGGTTCAAGTCCTACCCGGGGAGCCACGCGTTCCGGAGTTCGCTCCTGCAGCCAGTCCGGATTGCACGACGGCTGAAGGACCCCGCGCCTCCATCCCCCCAAAAGACGAAGGGATCAGTCCATGCCGAGCGTAGTTGCCACTATTCGGGTGAAGGAAGACAAGGTTGAGGATGCGAAGACGTTCCTGAAAAATCTGGCCAAGAGCGTCTTGGAAAACGAACCGGGGACTCTGATTTACCAATTCCACCAGCGAACCGATGAACCCGCGACCTTCATCGCCTACGAAAAGTACCAGGACGAAGAAGCCTTTAAGCTTCACGGCAAAAATCTAGCCGCCCATGGAGCGGCCTTCGCAGGCCTGATGGCTGGACCGCCCGAGATCGTGACCATCGAAGAAATCTGAGCGGCGACACCTCTCGACTCATGATGAAAACAGGGGAAGCCGCAAAATGAAACTCGGTCTATTTGGCATCAACATGGGGGCTTGCGTCGACCCGGAGACCGCCGCAAGGGTCGCCGCTGGCGCTGAATCCGCAGGGTTTGATTCGGTCTGGACCGGCGAGCACGTAATCCTCCCGGAACCGCAAACACCGGACTCGCCCATCCCAGCCCATACACCTCTATTGCACCCCAGCGTGGCCCTCGCTCATGTCGCAGCACACACCACCCGGCTCCGACTGGCGACCGGGATTGTGATCCTGCCCCAGCGGAACCCCGTCGTCTTGGCCAAAGAACTCGCCAGCCTCGATGTGATCTGCGGTGGACGCCTGACGTTTGGCCTGGGCGTGGGATACATACAGAAGGAATTCGCCGCCTGCGGGATTCCCTTCGCCGAGCGAGGCCCCCGGACCGATGAAGCCATCGCCGTACTGCGAAATCTGTGGGCCTCGGAAAAACCAAAGTTCGACGGCCGCTTCTTTCACTACTCGGATGTGGACGCCCACCCGCGCCCGATTCAAAAGCCCCACCCCCCCATCATCATCGGCGGCATGAGCGCCCCCGCCCTGCGTCGGGCCGCCAAATTGGGGGACGGCTGGTATGGATTTGCTCTGGACCTCGACGGCACCACGCGTTGCCTCGAGGGCCTCAAAACGGCCCGAGAACGCTTTGGCCGAGAGAATCCTGCCGAGTCCTTCGAGATCACCGTCACCCCCTCGGTCCCGATTGATCGGGACACCCTCGCCCGGTTCGAGGACATCGGAGTCGACCGAATCGCGCCCATCGCTCGAGGCGACGACGCGGAGGCCATTCTTCAATTCATCGAGCAAGTCGCCGACGCCGCGGCATAAAATCAATCGCGGCGAGAGGTCCCTCAAGGCCCTCAACCGTTTTCATCATCAAGCCAACGAGGAGAAAAGATATGTCAGAAAATGCCGAAAAAGCCTTCGTGCTCTTTCAGGATGCTGTAGGAAAAGAAAAAGGAACGGGCGATTGGATGGAGGTCTCTCAGGAGATCATCAATCAATTTGCCGACGTCACCCTTGACCATCAGTTTATTCACGTCGATCCCGAAAGGGCCAAAGCCACGCCCTTTGGGACCACCATCGCACACGGGTTCCTGACACTCTCCATGCTCACTCACTTGGGGGCCAGCGCCAACGACCCCAATGCGGACCCCGCTCGTTACGCGGGCATGGTGATGGGCGTCAACTATGGGTTTGACAAGGTCCGCTTCATTAGTCCCGTCAAGGTGGGCAGTCGGATCCGAGCCCACTCGGAAGTGTCCGGAGTCGAGCTGAAGGGCAATGCCATCCAGATGACGCGAACCTTTACCGTCGAAATCGAAGGCGAAACTAAGCCCGCCCTGGTCGCTGAATGGATCACCCGATCGGTCTACGCCTAGGGTCCCAAGAGAAGGCCCTAGATCCGTTTCGAGAGGCCCCGAGTCAGAGACACTGACCGGCTCCGCAGTTCGAGAACCAAGTGCTGCGGGGCCGCCCTCCCCAAGAAGCCCTAGCCTCTGGAGAGGACAACGACCTGAAGCCGGACACCAAAAGGAGTGGACCCATGAGGCAGATTGCACAATTGATCAAAAGAGCTCTCCAGCCTTCCGCTCTAGTTTTCTGCTCGCTGGTTGGGTTGATCGCCATGGCGCCCACCGCGTCACTCGCCGAACACCATGAATCTAAAGAGAGCTCCGCGGAGACCAGGCCGGACCCCGGCCGAACGCCCGCTCCGGAGAATGCCGCCGTCTACATCATTTCTCCGGCCCAAGGCGAGGTCGTCGAAAGCCCCTTCATCGTGCGGTTTGGCCTCGCGGGCGCCGGCGTCGCGCCCGCCAGCGTCAATAAGCCCAACACCGGCCATCACCATCTCGTGATCGATGCCCCCCTTCCCGACCCCCGTGTCCCCATTCCGTCTAATGATCAATATCGGCACTTCGGAGGCGGGCAGACGGAAACCATGCTTGAGCTGCCTCCCGGACCTCACACCCTGCAACTCATCGTCGGTGATTACCGACATATCCCCCACGATCCGCCGGTCGTTTCAGAGCCCATCGAAATCATCGTCGAGGCGAACGACTGAGCCGAGCCGGGCCCGTCGAGTCTCTGCTCAAAACTCGAGACTCAAAGAGAGACCTCCATAGACTTCGAAGCCAGGGGCCGGCTCGAAGACGAAGCTGTCGCTATTCCAAGATTCGCCTGTGCGGACATTGTCGATGTACTTCGCATCGAGCAGGTTGTTGAATCCCAGCTGAGGCGTAATCTGCCAGGCCCCGAAATCAACGTCCCAGCCAAGACGCAGATCGAGAACACCGAAGGGGTCTGTCTTCACTTGGTTTGCGTCGTCCGCATAGAAGGAACCCACGTAGCGACCTTCGAGTGAAGCAAAAAGGCCGTCGGGGTGGCTGTACTGCAGTGCCAAATAAAGAAGTTGCTCCGGGACACCAGGCACTTGATTGCCATTAAAGTCCTGACTTTGATCAGAGCTTTGATGATCAATAAAGGACGACTTTGAATAGGTATAAGCCGCTGTCGCCAAGACGTTCTCAATCGGCTGCCAATAGAACCCTAACTCGACGCCCGCTCGGTCTGACCGGCCAGCATTCCGATAGAAGTCTTCCCCGCCCACATCAAACTTCAGAATCTCATCGTCGATCGCAATGTAGTAGACCGCCAGCTCGTAGCGGAGCGTGCCCGGAAGGAGCCCCTTGATCCCCACCTCGTAGTTCACGGCACGCTGGGGCGAAAGGTCAGGGTTAAATCCGCCTTGCCCCGGCCGGCGTAACTCCGTCGTGGTCGGGGGCTCGAACGAAGTCGAAATTCGCAGGTAGGGGTTCGTGCTTTCATGCGGGCTCCATCGCAGCGTCCCGCTCGGACTCCACTCGGAATAGTCCAAAGTGCCGGAATCATCGCCGGTGGCCGTCAGCCGATCCGTGACGTCGTAGCGAAGCCAGTCAAACCCGAGAGAAAACCCAAGCGTCCAGTCCGCGGGAAGCTCCCACTCGTCTTGAATGAATGCCCGCAGGCTCAAGACATCCTCAAGTTGGTCGATGGTCGTCGACCCAACAAGCCCGTCTCTAATCGAGCGCCGAGTTCGGTCATCGTGCTGGAGTTCAAAGCCTCCTCCGACCAGAAGTTGGTTAAAGAGCCCAAACGGCATGCTCTCATAAACGTGCTGAAGACTCCCGCCGGCAAATATCCGGTCTAAATCCCCCTCGGCACCGATTTCATTCCCACAGGCAAAGCTGCTCTGAAAGGCCAGCCGATTCGAGAACCCTCTCCACCCCGCCCAGCCGACCGCAGTTGTTTCGTTCGCCGCGTTTTGAGAGCGGCGGTACTTCAAAGCTCCGCTGAACTGATTAACCCGCTCGCCGGCATCAAGCGCCTCGTTGCAGGTCCGGGCCTGCTGTCTGTCTTGCTCAACCTGGTTGAGGGAGAGAGCCCCCGGATCTTCAGCCACCGGGCCATAGACGAAGTTTGCATATCCGATCAGTTCAGAGGCGTCATCAATCTCCCACTCAACACGACTATTCATCACATTGCTTTCCATATGACTGTGCTGTCGATAGCCACCGGTGACTTGCCGAGAGAGTCCAATCAAATAACCGACATCCCCAACCCGACCCAAGCTTTTGACGTCGTAACTCTGGTAGCCGTTGTTGCCAGCTTGCCCGCGTGCCGACACAATCGGGACCTCAGGAATAGGCTGACTTTCCACTCGAATTACCCCGCCGGCAGCACTCCCATAAAGAGATGCCGAAGGCCCCCGCATCACCTCAATCCGGCCCGCCGTCGCCAGCTGAAGTGTGTCCACTTGGCCTTGGCCATCTGGCAGAGTCGTCGGGATGCCGTCGATCAGGAGGCGAATCCCTCGAATTCCGAATCGGGCCCGAGCCCCAAAGCCACGAATCGAGATTCGCAGATCCTGCGCGAAATTTTGACGATTTTGAGTAAACACGCCTGGAACGGCCACAAGAGATTCGCCCAAAGTGAGTTGCGGGCGCGCCATCTGAATGGCCTGCTGGTCGACCACACTGACCGCAGCCGGAACACTGAGGACACTCCCTGGCACACGGTCCGCCCGGACAATGATTTCTTCAACCGGATCCACTTTGGCATCGGCCGCCTTTTCCGCGCTGGGCAAGTCCTCCTCTTCGACACCGAAGACCTCGGCGTCCACGCCCACGGGCTCTGTCGCGTGTCCCAAGCTGGGAATGACGAGGCACAACACGATCCATCCCAGAATCGACCGCCCAAGGTGTTTGGGGGGTGCTGTTTTCCAAAACTGAATCAAGCCGTTGCGCATCGCTTGGGCAGAGTAAGCCAGACTGCACCCCTGCGCCGATTCAGAAAAAACCGGTAGAGTCTGAATATGCCGGACTCTACGATCCAAAATATCGAAGACCGAATCGCAATCCGAGACACCCTCTACAACTATGCGCGTGGTGCAGATTCCCGAGACTGGGATCTCTTTCGACGCTGTTTTCTTGAAGAAGTCGAGATCGACCTTTCGTCGTGGAATGGCGCCCCCGCTTCGGCTTGGCCCCTGGAAGAATGGGTCGCCACGGTCCGGAGAGGCCTTTCTGGTTTCGATGCCACGCAACACCTCACCGCCAACCATCTGATCGAGGCCGAGGGCGACCAAGCCCGTTGCACCTCGGACGTTCAGGCCAGCCATCGGCTTGGAAAGCAACGCGTCGTCTTGGGAGGCTGGTATGACACTCAGCTTCGGCGAACATCCTCAGGGTGGAAAATTGGCGCCAACACTCTTCATGTTACTTGGCGGGAAGGCCCCGAGACTCTTTTCGCGGAGGCCGCGCAACGGCTTGAGCCGGAAACATCGGAATAAGCCTTCAACCCCGGACGCGCAGCTCTCGAGCACTGCATACACCCTGACTCAACGTCTAGTCCTAAGGAGATTCACATTGGGTAAACTCGATCAACGTGTTGCAATCGTCACCGGCGCCGCCTCGGGCATTGGAGAGGCTTGCGCCCGACGCTTCGCCCAGGAAGGCGCACGTGTGGTCGTCGCTGATCTCCAAGCCGAAGCGGGAAAAAAACTGGCCGACGAAATTGGCGGCTTCTTCGTCCAAACCGACGTCAGTCGAGCCGAGAGCGTTCAGGCGATGGCTGAAGCTAGCCAGTCCGAATTTGGGCGCATTGACATCCTGATGAACAACGCTGGGATCGACGGCGACCAAGCCCCCACCAGCAAAAGCGATCTCGACAATTGGGACCGGGTCATGGCGATCAATGTCAACGGCACGTTTTACGGGATGCGCTTCGTCTTGCCCTTCATGATCGAGCAGCGAAGCGGCGTCATCCTAAACACGGGATCGACGGCCGGCCTGAACGGACTACCCGGGCTCCCGGCCTACAGCGCTTCTAAATCTGGCGTCATTCACTTGACGCGGTCGGTCGCTGTTGAAAATGCCCCCTACGGCATTCGGGTCAATGCAATCTGCCCGAGCGTCGTTCAAACCCCTTTACTGAACCACTTCATCGAAACCTCGCCAGAGCCCGAATCGACCCGAAGAAACTTCGAATCCATGAACCCCCTACCGGGCATGGTGACGACCGAGGCCGTGGCCGACGCCTCGCTATTTCTGGTCTGCGACGACTCCGCGTTCATCAGCGGAGTCGCGCTCCCTATCGATGGAGCCTACACTGCTCGATAGCTTGACCGCCTGCGGGCTCACACCTAAACCGCCTCAAACGCTTGAATTCGCCCAGCCAAGGAACGCGTATGTCGATCACCGATGGATACGAACTCGTCAGCCCCGATTTCTACGGCCAGAACGGCCCGCCCCATGAAATTTGGCGCCAACTCCGCGAACAGTCACCAGTCCATCGCTGTGACAATAAGGACATCCACCCCTTCTGGGCGATCACCAAGCACGAAGACATCGGCACGATCTCTAAGCAACCCGATCTCTTCGAAAGCTACCCCGGCATCATGCTGGTCCCGGCCAACCAGGAAATCAACCGGGAGCAAGGTGTGGGGGCCATGCGGACACTGATCGAAATGGATCCTCCGCGGCACCGCCAGTTCCGCAAAATAGCAAGCCCTTCGTTCACCCCGCGCTCCCTCTCAAAACTCGATCCGGAAATTGAAAAGAGTGCTCGAGAGCTTGTCGACCATCTTGCCGGAAACGGCGAAGAACGTGAATGCGACTACTCGAGTGACGTTGCCGCGGCCCATCCCCTTCGGATTCTCTCGACAGCTCTGGGCATCTCCCGAGATCACGAACCCGAAATTCTCCGTGTCACCAATCAACTCTTTGCACTAGACGACGACGAACTCGGTCGCCCGGGCGAGGACCGCCAAGCCGCGGCCATGGGGCTCGGCCTTGAACTCTTCAATCTACTAAACCCCATCATCGAAGATCGCAAGAAGAACCCGCGGGATGACCTCGCCAGCGTATTGGCCAACGGCCTCGTCGACGGTGAGCCCATGACCCAGCTTGAGACCTTGGGCTACTACCTGATCACCTTCACGGCTGGTCACGATACAACCAAGAATGCGCTGGCCGGAGGCATGGCCGCACTGATGGACCACCCTGACCAACTAGAACTCTTGCAAAAAAATCCGGACCTCATTCCGAGTGCCGTTGAGGAAATTATCCGCTGGACCTCACCGGTCAATTTTATGAGACGAACCGCCGCCCGCGACACAGAACTCAGAGGCCAGACAATCAAAGCCGGCGACCACCTCGGACTCTTCTACGGCTCCGCCAATCGCGACGCAGACGTCTTCGAGGACCCCTTCCGATTCGACATTTCAAGAGATCCCAATCGCCATGTCGGGTTTGGAGTCGGCGAACATTTCTGCCTCGGCGCACATTTGGCCCGCCGATCACAACAAGCGCTACTCAAGGAATTAGTCAGCCGCCTTGAGTGGGTCGAACCCAATGGCGAGCGGGAATGGATCAAGGCCAGTTTCGTCATCGGGTTCAAGCATATGCCGATCCGATATCGCATCCGCCCTTCGGCCTAAAAACTTCAGCTTTCAAGCTCAACGCCGAAGAAGTCGATATACCGGGCAAGGTGTGTCCTAAGGCCTTCCACGGTCAGTCCCCAGTCTTCGGCCGAGTAACGATGGACTCCGAATTTTCCTTTGGGCTTGTCGGCAAGATAAGCCAAGATCCGGTCCGCGTGCTCCGGATCGAGGGAGCGCTCCATCCCTGCGTAGGCCCGACGAATCGCCTCGACTGGATCCGCCATGAGCTGCCGAAAGTGCACATCGACAAAGCGGTCCGGGACACTCCCCTCCTGTCGTCTCTCTGCCACATTGTTCAAAGCAAAGCCAAAGGCGCCTTGAATCGCTGAGGCCAAAAGCGGCAAATCGATTTCGTTCGTTCGAATCCACTGAACCATAGCCGTCGTACTGATCGTGGAGGGGAAAGTCTTCGCCGGGTCTCGATGAGTTTGAACGATCCATGCATCAGGGTAGGTCTCAAATAGAAGATCTAGGGTGAGAAGATGCCCCGGGGTCTTCAACAGCCAAGTTTTCGGCTCTCGCCCGCGCTGCAGAGTCTGCAGAATACGGCGATGAAAGGCATACATTTGGGCGGGATCGTCCGGATAGGTCTCCATCTGAGCCACCATCGGCCAATGCGGTCCGCAGAAACAGGCTGTCGTCAGGGTCACACATTCGACCGGCAAATCCGACCGCAGTTCGTGAATCGCGGCAAACTCTGGCTGGACATCGGCCCACAGGTCTTGCTCACATTCGCCGGCGAGCGGACGCAGGTCAGGCGAATCACCGATGGAAACCGGATGCAAAGCTTCCCAAGCCAAGGGCGCTCTCAGCTTCGGGTCTAGGGCCAACAACTCAAAGAGAATGGTCGTTCCAGACCGCGCCGGCCCCGTGACAATCACGGGCTCTCGGATTCGCTCGTCACCCATGCCAGGGTCCTCATCCCATGCGCGGTGCAGCAGCAGCCGTGTCCTCAGCGAACGAAGAATTTCCTCCCGCGTCAGCAATCGACCCACGACGTGCATCGAGCTGAGGTCGAGCGCGTGCACCAACTGATCGAAGCGGCTTCGCCAACCAGGGTCGCCGAGGTCACCTTTTGGCTCTCCTCCGACCGCCTCGACCCCTTGGGCGAAAATCTCATCCGCATCAAGCGGAATCAAGCGGCGGGCGCCGCCGACGGCCGTCGCCATCGCATTCACTCGACGAACCCAATTCGGTCGCGGATATCGATCCGCCATTGGACGAATTGCTTTGTTCTGCGCCACCTCTCCCCTCTCTGACCGGCCGATTCAACACAATTCTCTAGGATACCTGAGTCGGGATCAGAAGGGGGATGTCTCCCTGCCGCACTCTGGCCCGACATCGATTTTCGATAGGAGAAGACACCCGTGCGCGAGAAGCTTCCCCGCCGCCCCACCGGCGGGCTCGACCCTCGCACCGGCGGGGTGATCCTTGGTCTCGACTGGCTGCTCTTCGGCACCAACGCCCTGAGCGGGCTTGCTCTGACACCCCTCCTGATCTTCGTCGGTGCGACCCTTGCTTTTGTCGCGACCTATCGAATCGAACGACAAGGGGGAACCCGGGGGCGATTCCGCGCGGCATCCGCCGCTGTTTTCTCGGCCATCGTGGTCGGCTTGCCGTTTCCCCTGGCGGGCACCGCCGTGGGGGGAGCGATCCTGATGCTCTCCGGTTTGCGGCGCGGGAAAGTTCGACGATGAAGAGGCCCTCGATCCGGGCTCAGGTCTTCCCGCCAGGCGGTCAACGCCGTACAGTGCTGGGCGTGGTCATTAACGCGGAAGCATGACCTGCATCGGAATCAGAGGGTGAGGGAGCAGGATGGATTCGAACTCACAGACAATCCAAAACCACTGGGCGATCACCGACGTACTGAGCCGTTACGCCCGAGGAATCGACCGCAAAGACCCAGTCCTTTACCGCAGCTGCTTTTCCAACGAGGTTGACGTCGACATGGGTCGCGGGCTTCAAAGCGGACTCTCCGCCGACGACTGGGTCGGTCAGGCACTCGCTGTGGTCGGTCGCTACGAGGCCACCCAGCACCTCATCAGCAATCATATGATCTCTTTCGAGAGCGAGGACGCGCGCTGCCGAGCCGAGGTTCAAGCGCAGCATTGGAATCCATCAGGCGCCTGGAAAATCGGTGGGCATTACGACAACCGCCTAATCAAGACAGAGTTCGGCTGGCGCATCCAGCGACTCACTCTGCAGATTCGGTGGTCCGAGACGACGGGTGATGCGATTGCCCCTGGACGGCCTCGCCCTGCTGTACGCCCAGATTGAATCAGACACCCCACGATACGACTTTCAACCTAACGCAGGAGTAATGAAACATGAGCGGAAGGCTTCAAGGCAAGACGGCGATGATTACTGGGGGGGCCAGCGGGATCGGCGCAGCGACCGCCCGCCTCTTCATCGAGGAGGGTGCGAAAGTCCTGGTGGCTGACCTGCAAGCTGACCGCGGCCATGCCCTCGTCGACGAACTCGGCGAACGTGCGTTTTTTCATACCACCGATGTCCGCTCCGAAGATCAGGTTCAAGAGGCCGTCGACCAAGCCTGTGCCCGGTTCGGAGCCCTCGACATCATGTTCGCAAACGCCGGAATTGTGGGCACTTACGGGCCAATCGATGAACTACCCATCGACGAGTGGGATTTCACGATGCAGGTCAACCTGCGCGGAGTCGTACTCTGCCTGAAGCACGCTGCCCGAGTAATGAAGCCCCAAAAAAGAGGGGTCATCTTGTCCACCTCAAGCATCGCGGGCGTCCATGGAGGACTCGGCCCTCATGCTTATGCCGCGGCAAAATGCGCCCTGATCGGCTTGACCCGTAACCTCGCTTCCGAGCTGAGCGCTGACGGGATCCGAGTCAACTGCATCGCCCCGGGCAACATGGCAACTGAAATGGTTGCCGATCTTGTTTTCAAAGACCCAAACCGAGTGGACGATATCGCCGGAGTCCTGGCTCAGAGTTCGCCCTTACCCGGTCGCACCGGCTCACCGGACGACATCGCACGCGCCGCGCTCTTCCTTGCCAGCGAGGAA
>JAQWNI010000269.1 GCA_029268645.1 Myxococcota bacterium | reverse complement strand
CAGTTGATCCCCCGCTTCGATGCCCGCAGCGGCCCCTGGAGAGCCATCTATCAACTCTGAAAGAATGACTCGGTTTTTGCTCCCCCCGGCATAAAGCATCGCATCGTATCCGGAATCCCCGAGCGCCTCCCGCGCTTGGTTCTCAATCCATTCCTGGTCGCGAATCGCGGCCCACCACCCTTTCTCGCCATTGCGTAGGCGGTCGGTCTCCAATTCGAGACTTTCCATCACCGTGTATTCCCAGGTCTCGCGAATCCGCTGCACCTCACTCGGCGTAAAGCCCAAACTTTCGAGTGAAGCGCCATGGAACCACGGCCGGCCCGGTGTCGGCGAGCGATCGCTGGGCCCGGCCACCTCGGCGTCACTTGATTCGGCGTTTTCTAAAGAAGCGACCGATTCCCGCACATCCACTCCAGCCCCTTCAAGTTGCGCCAGTCGAGATTCAAGGGACGCGACTCGTGCGACGAGCTGCTCAAGCACCTGCTGATCGATCGAGGGTGCGGCGTCCCCTTCGGAACGCCTTCCGCGGGGCGGCGCTTGATCCCAAACTTCCGACGGTCGCTCCCCTGAGCGATTCGGCCGAAGATCACTTGACCGGGGCCCCGTGTTGGGACCCTCGCTGGAGGCCCAAAACAGAGCGACCGCAGCCACCGCGAAGGCGATGACCGTTCCCGCCGCCAGCGCTTTCACCTCACAAGTCCCCTCGTTTGTGCTCGTTGGGCGGGCCCAAGGCGTCGAAACGCCTCTCATGATTTGCCGGAGTGCGGATAAGCCCTGGAATAAGGTTAGCACTGGAGGCTCGGGCCCTCTCTGCGCCCCGAGGCCGAGGTCATGCGAATCGTCGCGGCGTGCCCGCATCCGGGCGGTCGACCGGAACCTGCGCCATCGTCACCATGCGATGCAAAATCGGTCTGCCCAGGAACTGACGACCGCCCTCTCCCTTGCGGTGATCTACAGCGTCGTGCAATGGCCGCTCTTCAACCGCATGGTCATCCCGATGGATGAAGGGCATCTGGCGGCCACCGCCCAATGGATGCTGGACGGTCAGGGGCTTTACGCGGATTTGCACACGGGCATCTTCCCTGGCATCTACTTGATGACCGCTGGTCTCTTTACCCTGTTCGGCAGCGATCTCCTCGTGACGCGGATCGCCGCCGCCGGGATCAACACAGTGATCGGGCTTTCGCTTTGGCGGATCGCGCGACGAATCGTTTCCCCGGCGTGGTCCCTCGCCCCATCGGCATTCCATCTGGCCCTGATCGCTTTCGCGTTTCCGGTGCTTTCGATGTTCAACTATTCAACCACAGCCCTTTGTTTTGCCCTGCTCGCGCTCCTCTTTCTGCTCCGGTATCTGGAGACCGGGCGCTCGGTAGACGGACTTAGCCTGGGATTTTTGATCGCGGCCACAGCCCTGACCAAACAAAACTTTGGCGCCCTCACGTTTATGGCGCTGGCCCTGTCTTTTTTTTGGGGGCGGCGGGGATCGGCGCTCGAAACTCGGGGGCTCCTGCGAGCACTTGGGCCGATCATCAGCGCAGGCCTGGCACTCACCAGCGTTCTCGTGATCTGGATGGCCACGGACGGGCTCCTGCTGGCCTTTATCGACCGAACCATTGTCACCCTGGGAGGCTCTCAGCTCCAAGACTTCAACAATCCAATCCCTTCCCTCTTCGGCCCTCACCCTAAAACCGCCCGTTTCACTTTCCTCTACACCCCACCGGCTTTGTTCGATGCGCTGGTACACGGGCAACCTTTCCTAGGCCTAAACGTCGGAGAGACACTCCGGTCGGTGGTGATCCGCATCAGCTACGGCGCGCCACTTGCGGTGCTCGTGGCTGGACTGGCCTGGCTCGGGGGCACCTTCAAAAGAAGCCCGGACCCGAATCAAATCGCAACACGATCCGTCATCCTATTCGCGTCATTTTTCTCCTTCGGTATTTTCCCTTCGGCGATCTGGTCCCACCTCGCCTTTGTTCTCCCCCCGATCAGCTTGGTGGCGATCCTGCTCGCCGACCGGCTCACGAGATGGCTGGACGCCCGCCGGGGCCGGGTCGGACTCTTTGCCTGGAGAACCGGGGTTGCGCTGAGCGGCGTGTTCTTGCTCGCCATCCTTGTCGCGCGAACCCAGGACGTCGTGCGCTGGAATCCGGAACCACTGAATCTCGACCGGGCCCATCTGATGGTTTCAAAACGCAGTGCGTCCCTGCTCAAGGGGGCCGTCGAATACCTCAATGACTGCGCGAACCCCAGAGAAGCCGTGGTGGCCCTGCCCGACATTCCTGTGGTCTGGTTCCTCGTTGACCGGCCCAATGCCTCCCGCTTCGATCTCGCAATCCCCGGGGCGGTCGACGGAGGTGAGATTGTCCGGGGACTGCGATCGAAACCGGTGCGCTGCGTGGTGATGAATCCCCACATGTACCCCGAATTCCCGCCCTTCAAAGTGCTTTACCCCGATGTCGCCGCCCACCTTGAGCAACAGTACGGGGTGGCCCGTGTCCTGCCCGGAGAAGACACACATTGGGTTGGGCTGGTTCGGCGAGGTGGCCCCGTTTCGCCGCAATGATCCGGGCGCCTTGTGGCCTCACATTCCGGCTCATATCATCGCATTGTGGTGTCGAAAGGCAGGAGGATGACTACGCGCACCCGATCACTTGCCATCCCTGCCGGGGTGCTTCTCGCAGCCATCGTTTTTGCGCTGCCTCTGATTCGTCGCGGCATCATTCTTTCTGACGAGGGCTACCTCCTCCAGCAAAGCCTCGACCTCCTCCAGGGGCGCGTGATCTACCGCGACATGGATGCTTTCATCACGCCCGGGATGTGGTTTCTCTTAGCGGGCCTGTTCTCAGTTTTCGAACCCAGCGTTGTCGCTTCCCGTTATCTCATGCTCGCAGCCTTCGCGATTCTCAGTCTCACCGCCTATCAAATCGTCCGACCCATTAGCGGCCTTCCCGCTGCTCTCGGGGCCGTCATCGGGCTCTTCATTTTTTGCGTCTGGGCCTTCCCCGCTTGGACGTTTGCCTTCTATTCCCCCGTCGCCATCCTCCTCATCTTGCTGGGACTCGAACGGCTTCTCGCCTGGCAGCGAAATAGAAGCCGGGCAAATCTCATCTGGGTTGGACTTTGGATCGGTCTGGCCATCGCCTTCAAACAGAACTACGGCGCCTTCGCTTTGGCGGGAGCCGCGATCGGCTGGCTCGCCACGCGACTGGATGGCCAATCTGATTCAGGACCGCCCCTGACGGGCGCGACCCAAGATGCGGCCGCCGTCGCTCTGGGGGGCCTGATCGCCGGGGCTCCCTTTCTTCTCTACCTCGCGCTCCATGGCGCCCTCGATGAAGCGTGGACGAGCCTCGTCGTCCATCCCTTCGAATTCGCCGGTCGTCACGACATACCCTTCGCGCCTCTCTCCGACCTCGTTCAACCGGACGTTTACAGCGACGGCGTCGAGAAGCTCACTTATCTTTCTTATGCATTACTTCGAAACGGCCCCATCAGCTTTTTACAGGACATCCGAGGAACCCAGCGGTTGCACGTCCTGGCCTATTGGCTGCCCCCTCTTCTGTTTACTGCGGGCTTCCTGCTGTCCGCGATCCAAGGGCGACGATCGGGACGGCGGTGGGACTCGCCTCTTCTGATCGTCACTGCAGTGTGTGGCATGACTTTCCTGGGCGTCCTCCCTCGCGCTGACTACAACCACTTGATGAACGTTTATCAACCGGTGGTGATCACCGGCGCCATCGTTCTGGCCTCCACATGGAGTCTCATCCCGAAGAGCTTATGGGGAGCCCGCTGGGGCTTTGGCCTTGTACTCGGATCGTTGCTGGTTCTTTATGGAGGGACCAGTGCAGCCTGGTACGCTTCGATCATTCGCTCTCACTCGATCCCAATCGAAGGGCAGCGCGGAGGAATCCTCGTCGACCGGGTCGACGGGGACCGAGTGCTCTACCTCCTCCGAACCATCAACGATCACAGTTCATCGGGCCAGCCCCTTCTCACCGTACCGGATCTCGTGATGCTGAATTTCCTCAGCGATCGACCTGTTCCCAGTGCGTACTACAACCTCTACGAACACCACATCGCAGAAGACCAAGGGGCCGCAGTCGTCGCGGGGGCAGAGGAAAGCGGTGTCGAGTTGGTTGTGACGAATTTCGACAACTTTTTTTCGGACCGAGTTGGACTCCTTGAGTATGCGCCGGTCTTGTCGACCTATCTCGTTGAAAATTTCGAAAGACTCTTCATTGATTCGGGGCAAGACTTCATCGTTTATCGACGTAGAGAGTCCCCTTTGCCAAGCGTCGAATATATGAATGTCTTGGACGACTGCACGTCCGACGATGAACTGGCCGACACCCGTGATCACCTGCTTTTTTCCGCGCTCTACCACCGATCCAGGCTCCGCCAACCTATTCCTACAGAAGGACTGGAGACCCACTGCCGCTTACAGGTCCCGGCATCCGGAGGAGTGCTCTCTCTGGAACTCGGCTACCTGAGGCCCACTGCTGCACTCCCGGGCACGCAACTCATCGCCGAGATCCAGCTCAAGCAAATCACTACCACGGAGGAGAGCGGCGCAGCGAACGCGAAACGAAGTGTCTTATACGAAACTCTTCGCGTGGTGCCGGCTCAAACCGCCCGGCGTCAACAGCGCTTTACCCGCTTTGACATTTCGCTGTCGGACTGGGCCGGACAAGAGATCGAAGTCACTTTTCGCACGCGCCTTTCGGGCAGCATCGCGGTTCGGTCGCGCAATTGGAAGGGCTTCGCCATGGTCTACCGCGATCCTCGAGTTCAAGCCGACGCAAACGGCGCTCGCCCTTGAAGCCAGCCCACGGCTCTAGGGCGCCGCTACTCTAAGCAAGCAGGCCGGCAGGACCGGGTCCTGGGGAGCGATGATGGCCACACGTGAAGCAGCCCGTTTCGTCGCCCAGGAGCTCCTTGCGGATTCTTCCCTGGCCAGCGTGCAGCTCGGGTTTGAGGGAAAGCCAGAAACCGGCTGGACGATTCGACGCAACGGCGCCGACCACTTACAACTCGGGGTGGGTTATCAACGCCTCGAGGTAGCGCGCTGTGGCGTCTGCTCTACCGATCTCGATCGCCCTTTCCTGCCCTTCCCTCTGCCTCAAGTTGTCGGACACGAAGTCGTCGCTCGCTTTCCAGACGGTCGGCGGTGCGTGGTCGAGATCAATGCTTCCCATCGTGCCCGAGGATTAGCCGACAGTGGCTGCGCCTTCTGCGACAGCGGTTTGGATCACCACTGCCCCGAGCGCCTAGTGCTTGGCCTGCATGATCTACCAGGCGGGTTTGGCCGCCAAATCCTGGCACCCATTCATTCGATTATCCCGATTGCAGACGAGATCGACGACGACGTCGCCGTTCTTTTGGAGCCCTTTTCTGCAGCTTTGCATGCAGTCGATTCCCTCTGTCTACAAGCGGGAGATCGAATCGCAGTCCTTGGGCCCAGACGGCTTGGGCTACTGGTGATTGCGGCCCTGGCTGCTCGGCGTCGTCAACACCGGATAGACGTGGAGATCCTGGCCTGGTCAAGGCGAGAGTCCCTTTGTGAAACCGCTCTCGCCTTGGGCGCCGACCATGCTTCAAACCCGCCGGATGCCGCCAACGGAGGCCTAGCCGAAGTCGTCGTTGATACCACGGGAAACCCCGAGGGTTTCAATCATGCCCTATTGCTCGCACGCCGCGAGGTCCACCTCAAGTCGACCCATGGACGGCCCGCCGCAGGCCTTCAGCACATCACCGAGTTGGTTGTCGACGAACTCAGTCTTGAGAGATGGCCAGGACCATCTTATCTGAACGAAACCGCTTCAAACCCCACGCCACCCTGCATTGCTTGGCTGAGTTCAGCCTCGACATTCCCACCCACCCAAAGCGCCGAACTAATCGGTCAAGGAAGCGGCTCGGAGATGTTGCGCTGCCTTGAGTCGAGGCCCACGGGCCAGCTCCCCAGGGCAGACTGGGCCGTCGTCGACTCTTTGTCTCAGGCAGATGAAGTGATCCGCCCCGTCTCCGGAATAGAGATCGCCCTCGTCAAACCAAAGGGGGTGATTTTTCTCGACCCGGGCGCCTGCGATGCCACCGAGTCTTCAGTCCTTTCGGAGGCCATTACCGAACGCGGGCTGCGTTTAAGCTCTTCGCGATGCGGAGACTTCCGACCCGCCCTGGCACTCCTTGAGCAAGACCCACGGCTTCGCGCGGACCTTTCGCGCCTGGTGACCCACCACATCCCGGCGGCGCAGCTGGAGCAGGCCTTTCGAATCGCCCGGAGTCCCGACGCCATCAAGGTTGTCGTCGACCAGCCGCTCAAAGCCCCCATCCAGAGCGGGCCAGCTTCGCAGCCGTCCAACCGGCGCTAGGCCGGCGGCCGTTTCGTCGGAGCAGAGCCCCCCTCAAATCCGGGCGGGAGTTGGGGAGGGCGAATGACCGTGGCCAGCACGTAGAGGGCCGCCAAATAGATCTCTGACGACTCGATCTTCGATGATCCGGCCTTGCGCTGCTCGAAAATAATCGGGATTTCACCCATGGTGAATCCGCAGCGCGTCACACGCCAGGCCATTTCTTCAAGGAAGGAATACCCCGAAGATCGGATCACGAACGGGTCAACCGCCTCAAGCACCTCACGACGATACCCCCGAAAGCCGGCCGTACAGTCCCGAATGTCTAATCGGAGGAGCGTTCGCGCATAGAAGTTCGCGAACCGCGACAGCAAACGGCGCGGCCAAGGCCAATTCTCGACCCCACCACCCGGCACATAGCGTGATCCAACGACGACATCGTAACGATCCATCGCCTCAAGCATAGTCGGGAGATAGCGCGGGTTATGAGAGAAGTCGCAATCCATGGTAAAAATCCGACCGAATCCGTGATCGAGCCCGTGACGAAAGCCCGCCAAATACGCGGTACCCAAGCCCAGCTTGCCAGGCCGCTTGAGAAGCCGAAGGCGCGGCTCCTTTTGCGAGGCTGACAGCACTAAGTCCGCCGTGCCGTCTGGGCTGTTGTCATCGACCACGAGGACTTCGATCGACTCCGCCTGCGCTAGCACTTGCTCGGTTAACGCCAGGACATTCTCAGCCTCGTTATAGGTCGGGAGGATCACAAGAACCCGGTCATCGTTTGAATCCATGTCGACCACGATATCAGACGACCTCGCCCGCGCCGTGCCCACGAAAAGGACGATGCGAAAATGAACTCATCTTGAAGATTGCGCCGATTCGAAAGCCCAGCCGTTGAGCGTCATGCAATCACGCATCGCAACCAAAACCTGAAGGGGATGCAACTCGGCCGGGTCCACTTCGCTTTCCAATTCGACTAGACATTGATCGAATTGGCTTTCCGCGTCCGGCCGAATGCCTTGACCCGAGGGCCAGACCAAAAGGCGCATAAAGGCCTCGCGGCCCTCCGCTTCTTTGGCTCGATCCCGCACGCCCACCGATTGATCAAGAGGCTCCACGACAGCTAATTCACTCCTCGGGATAAAACGCGACGGCCTAGAGTTCTCTCGCTCGCAAGCTGCACTCGCCAGAATGAGAGCTCCGAGCCCAAACCCAACAAAGCCCAGCGCTCGAAGTCGGACTTTCATTCAGGCCTTTCTTGCTCCGCCCCAACTGTCTGGGATTTGCCTAGCCTGCACCTGACAGCCTATCGCGGTTGGAAGAAACTGAGAAGCAAATTCCGTATGCGACACGCGAATGAGCTCTAAAACCCAGTGGCTGCTTATTTCTTGCCGTTCCCTGTACCGACGCCATCACGAGTCGGCGGCCGGTCGCGTGATGAGGAATAGGCGGTTTTGACGCTTCAGCAGTTGGCCGAGCAAAAAGAGACCTTCCAGTCCCAACCTCATGGGCCACGAAACCGAGAGGCGCCGGAGGTCTGTCCATTCGAAGTCGAAACGATCGACCTCAAGATCTGCTCGCTTAAGGCACTGCCTCAGGGTGGCGGGAGAGAAGTAGAGAAAGTGCTGGTCGATATAAAATTTTTCCAGCGCTGTCGTCATCTTCCCACCACTGACTCGATACAGCAAGCCTGCGATGAGATCGAGAATACTCCGCTGATTGGGTGTCGACAGGCTCACGCGTCCGCCCGGCGCCAAGCAGCGCCGCGCCGTGCGGAGCAAGTCGACGGGATCTCGAGAATGTTCGATGACATCCCATCCCGTCACGAGATCAAATCGTTCGCCATGATTGGCAAAGGTCGCAAACTCTCCCACCCAGGGATCTAAACCGAAGTGATTACGGGCATGCTCCGTGGCCTCGACACTCTCGTCAATTCCAAACGGCTGCCAACCGCGCCGACGGGCGACGGAAAGAAAAAGACCTGTCCCGCATCCCACATCCAAAAGACGCCCAGGCGGCTGGACGGACTCGATGGCATCAAGCCATAGCTCGTATTGCTGGACCAGCGGGTTGTCGGGACTGTCCTCGAAGCAATAACCATAATAGTCCCGAAGCTCAGAGAGCGAGCCTTCCCCGGTGGTATAGAGCGCTGCGAAGAGCTTCCGAATCGACTCCTCGCTGGGAATCGGGTCTAGGTAGATCTGGGTGCACTCGTTGCATTCGAGGATTTGGAAATGCGTGAGCTGATAACGGAGGGTGCTTCCCCCGACTCCACAAACCAGGCAGCGTGCGTCGTCATTAGATGATTTCAAGATTCTAAGCTTCGCACACTGGTCGATTTGCCATCAAGTCCGGTCTTCGGCTTGGTCAGAGAGGGCTTCGGGAGGAGTTGCCGGGCCTGAAACCAAGCGAGGAATCTCCCACCCTCCCATCCAGAGATTCGCCCCAGTCAAACGTTCAGCCGATTGGATAAATTCGATTTGCACCCGCTGTCCGGCCCAGCGATCCAGCGGGATATCGATGCCGAACCAGCCTCGGTCAGCCAGGACATTGGATGGACCCAAACGCCTCTGGAAGACAACCTCTCGGCCTCGCTCACCCTCGATGGCAATCTTGAACTCGACCCATGAGGGAGGCAAGCGAAGCCAGGATTGCGGATGGATACCCACCGCACTGACCAGCCGTGTGGGTTCGAGGGGGACCTCGATGGGCACTTCGAGAACCGTCTGGCGTCCACCCGTCGATGCGCGGAGCGCGATGACCGGTCGAAAAGGCCAGAGCATTTCCCGGACATACGCCGGGCGTGAACCCGGTGGTACCGTTCTGGGGGGGCCGGATTCTTCGATGCGAATTTCGAGTCCTTCGGCCCCGGGCGGTACGATACGCACGCCCTCATGAGCTCGCTCAGGACTTCGCTTCAATCCAGCAAGTTTGTAACCCCACTCGCCCGCATTGAACACCCGATCCATCTCAAAGTTCTCGACCAGGTAGGCAAACAAATCGGGAGCATGCTCCCAAACCGGATCAAAACTCTCGAATTGGGTGAAGTGATAGATCACCCGGTCGGTCTGGGTCTCTTCCATAGCCGCAATCACTTTTTGGTCACGGTCTGGAATCTCGGGAAACGGCCACAGAATGTAGGCCGATCGATGAGGGCCCATACGCTCTGCGAGAAAATTGATAATCGGAAAATAGGGAAGTGCCGCGACGCGATCATTCTCGTCCGTATACTCTTCAACGTATTCGAGCACATCGGAAATCATCGCAGCATCCGCCGGCAACGCGAACAGGCCCGCACGTTCCCCGGGCAGGGGCGCGGTATGGGTGTTTTTCAAAGACAAGGCCACCGAAATAGATCCGTATACAAGAGCCAGCGCCGGAGCGAGAGCCAGAATCCCTACGCCCCAGGCCCAACGAGGCCGGGCCCGCGTCAGGGCATGGACGTGCACGATCCCCAACAAGATGAAGGGCCAGTAGAGAACCGCCAGATGAAGGTAGTCCTGGGGTTTATTGAACCAGACGAGGGCGAGCAGTGAGGCGGCGACCGAAACCAGACCAGCCTCTCGGAGATAGTCCCACCTTTCTTTATCGCTCTGCGAATGAAGCAACCGAGCTCGCGTCCAAAAAAGTCTCAGGATGCAGACTGCGAGATACGGGATCGGCAGATAGAAAAAGAGTTTCAATAGAATGTCGTAAACCGCAGTATCCGTAAAAAGAGGGTGAGTGCGGATTTCCGCGAGCACCGTGGCGATCAAAATACCCGGCATGTAATTCGCGATCGTGCCCCGGGTTCTGAGGGCGACATCCTGCCCCCACAAAGGCATGAGGTCGGGGAAGGAGGTGTACTCATAGGCCCCCATTCCCACGAAATGGTTGGTCACGGTGAACTGAATTAGATCCGGCAACACACCCGCCTGCCAAAAATAGAACCCCGTCAAAGCGCCTACGAGGGCCGCAGGGGCCAAAAAGCCAAACCAGATAGCGGCCCCGCCTAGGCGCCGACTGCGGGGGACACTCAGGCAAAAGAGGCCAATGCAAACCCCCATACCCAACAGAAACGCTGCGCCATAATCTTGCTTGCACAAGACACCCAGGCCATACAACAAACCGGCCGCCGCCAGATGACGACGCCGGAACGTTTGCATGAAGTGCAAAAGGCAGAGCAAGGAGGCGAAGAGAACCAGCAGGCTCGTGGTCGAGTAGCTGTAGATCTGCCAGTGCGGAAAACACCAAACTCGATAGACCCACAGGGCCAGTACACCCAGCCACGCAAAAGGAAGGCTCGTCATTTGACGCAGCAGGTGATAGGCAAGGCCCACGAAGATCGAAAACTCGAGCACCACGATCCACCGAGACACCAGCAGCGAAGCGCCGAAGAGATCGAAAGCGCCGGCCAGGAGCCAGAAAGCACCGGGCAGGGGGTAGAAGGTGGCGTCCCGATAAAACTCGCCGCCCTTCAGGGCCATATCCGCGAACTGGACCATATGGCCCTCGTCCATAAAAGCGAACCAGAGACGGAAGAACGGAAGCTGGATCGCCAGGGTCGCCAATGCGGCAGCGCCAGGGCCCATGAGGCCGCGCAGGAATTGATGCGTATCGACTCGTTCGGTAGGCATGGACCGTTCGCTGCGCAGGGATTGCGGCCTCGGGAGGCCTCATCGCGTGAATTAGTGGTATCCTAGAGATTCGCTCCGGCGAAAGCACGAAGCGATTTTTCGCCTCGGAACCGTAGGCTAACCCCCCTCGGAGACCTGAAGAACGAGCCCATGGCTGCTCCTCCCCTAAAGTTGGATATCTGGACTCTCGTGCTCCTAGTCGCGCAGTGGGTTCTCTTTGTCGGCAACATCGGGACCGCCCTGCTGCGCCCCGGAGACCTCTGGCTACACGTCTTAGTCGGTTTCTTGCCGATCCACTTCGCCTTTACGATCTGGCATGAAGCCGCCCACGGAACCGTCGCGAATCGACGCTGGATCAACCATGCGGTCGGC
The DNA here is from genome assembly GCA_029268645.1 of Myxococcota bacterium. Lineage (GTDB taxonomy): Bacteria > Myxococcota_A > UBA9160 > UBA9160 > UBA4427 > TMED88. Next base: position 16,016 of record JAQWNI010000269.1, on the reverse strand, counting down.
GTATTGGGCATGCTGCCTTACATGACCCCTTACTTCATCCAAAGGCATGTGCACCTCGACCACCATCGCTACCTCAATGAGCCAGGCCAAGACCCCAATGAAGTCTATGCAGGCGGATCGCTCTGGGGACTGCCCCTCCGGTACTGGCGACTCGTTTCAGCGGCCCGTAAGGCGGTCGCCGAGGACCCGCGCACACCCGCCATGAAGGGCTCCGACACGTTCTTTCTACTCGTGGTGGTAGCAGTCTGGGCAACCGCGGTGGCCACCGGCGCTTTCACCGCCCTCTTCTTTGCCTGGATGCTTCCCTTCGTGATCGCCAAAATTGTCATGGATGTCTACATCAACTACTTACCCCACGTCGGACTCCCACCGGATCGTTATCGGGGCACCCGAGTGATCGATGTTGCTTGGCTGACGCCTTTGGTGCTTGCCCACAACTATCACGCCATTCATCATTTATGGCCCGCTATTCCCTGGCATGGATACAAAGCTCGCTTCGAAAAGAGGCGGGAATACCTCCTCGAGAAAAAGGTACCCATCGAAAAAAACGTTTTCGCAGCGCGAGCCGGCCTTGAGTGTAAATAGAAACAAGTCTCCGTCAGTCAATGCGTCCGATGATCCGCCCTTTGCCTTGGTTGAATCACCTTGCGCACTCTGCGGCGAGACGGCCGCTACGCCCTGTGCATCGGGAACCGACTTCGAATACGACACGACCGATCATGAATTCCAATTCGTGCAATGTCAGAGCTGCGCGCACCAATACTTGAAACCCCGACCAGCGCCCTCTGAGATGGACCGAATCTATCCGTCTCATTACTACTCTTTCGTCGGCACCAGCAACCCCTTGGTGGCACGCTTGCAACGTCTCTGGGAAAGCCGGAAAGTCAAACTCTACCGGACATGGGTCGGCGAAGGGCCCCGGCGCATCCTTGACGTCGGCTGCGGAGACGGGCGCTTCCTCGAACTGCTCCGCGATTTCGGAAGCTCGGAATGGAAACTGGGAGGTCTCGAGTCCGACATCAATGCCGTCGCCCGGTGTCGCGAGAGGGGTTTCGACGCGCATAGCGAACGCATCGAAGAATTCGCCCTTCGAGCTGATGAACGCGGCCAGTACGACGCCGTGATCATGTTGCAACTGATTGAACATGTTGAAAACCCATCACGGCTCGCCGCCCAGGTCTTTGAGCTGCTCCGGGCAGGAGGCCTTTTCATCATTGAGACGCCTCACCTCGGCGGCCTGGACTACACGTTCTTTCAAGGGCGTCACTGGGGCCATTACCACTTCCCCAGGCACTTTCACCTCTTTTCGGAATCGGCCCTCCGTCAAATGCTCGAAAAGAATGGCTTTGAGATCGTCCAACATGAATTCCTGATCAGCACCTCTTCTTGGATCATCTCGACTCATAATTACTTGAAGGATCGGGGCTGGCCGGCGCCAGTCTGGCGATTCTTCTCTTATCAAAACCCCATTCTGCTCGCCCTCGCCGTCGTAATGGACACCGTACGAATCCGTTTGGGAGGAACGACTTCCAACCAGAGGGTCGTGGCCAAGCGACAGGACGGCCCCTCTGAGAGAACTCAGGGCCTTGACCTTCCAAACGACGACGCAGCCGCCTCTCTTGCGTAGACTGAGGCCCGAAGTTCGATCCCGAGCGGGCCCGAAGCCCCGCCCCTTTTGGCCCGGAGCCCAATCGCTTGAAAAGTCAGATTGACGAGTACTTCGCACACGCCCTCCCGACCTGGGTAGACTGGGCACGCGTACACGCCCGGACCGTCATTCTGGGCGCTGTCGTAATGACCTTAGTGGCGGGCTTTCTCACGGTCACGCGGCTGGGGATCAATTCGGACAACCTACGCCTGATCTCGGAAGATCTTCCCTCCCGCCAAAACCAGGCGGCGTTTGCGCGCCTTTTTCCCGACCTCGAAAATGCGCTGCTTGTGGTGATCGATGCCCGAACACCGGAATTGGCACGCGAGGCGGAAAACATCCTGGTGGAGCGGCTGGACGCTGAAAACAGCCGCTTCGACGACGCCTATCCCGCCGCCGGGGGGGCGTTCTTTGAAGAGCATGGTCTGCTGTACCGCAACATCGATGATCTCGATCTCTTCGCCGAAGAGATGGCCCGGCTGCAGCCCGTCATTTCGGCCCTCGATCAAGAACCCAACCTTGCGAACCTGTCAGAACTCGTTGCTGAGGGTCTCGAACAGACAGCCCAGGGACAGGCTGGCGGCCTAGAGCCCGAGGACTGGGCTGTGATCCTGGATTCGGTCGGTCAGGCCACAGTCGAGGTCTACGCCGAGTTCCCTCTGGCCCTTTCCTGGGAAGAGCTGCTCTTACAAGGTTCGGCGCTTGATATCGGAAACCGCCGTGTTGTCGTGGCCCACCCGATTCTCGACTTTGGGAGCCTTCTCGCCGCAGGTCGAGCTGTCGAGACGATTCAAGGCATCGCCGAGGAGGAGGGACTCACACCCGAGCAGGGTGTCACCGTCCGAGTGACGGGAAATCCGGCCTTGAATTACGAAGAAATGTTCGGACTCGGCTGGGACCTCGGCGTCGGCGGCGTGATTTGTTTTTTCTTTGTCATCGCAGTGCTTAAACGGGCCCTCCGGTCCCTGCGCCTCGTCATGGCCGCAGTTGTGACACTGCTCGTTGGATTGGTTTGGACCGCTGGTTTTGCGGCCACCGCGATCGGTCACGTCAGCCTCGTTTCGGCTTCTTTCGGAGTTCTCTTCATCGGACTGGGGGTCGACTTCGCCATTCATCTCGGCATGGCGTACGCGGCAGGGATCCGCCTCGGCGTTCCCCACGCTGAGGCCTTGCGAGACGCCGCCTCGGCGGTGGGGGGATCTCTCGTCATCTGCACCGTGACGACCTCGATCGGTTTCTTCGTTTTCGTTCCCACGGATTATCTCGGTGTCGCAGAACTGGGCCTGATCGCAGGGACGGGCATGTACATCATTTTCTTTTTGACCTTGACCCTGCTCCCGGCGCTACTGTCGACTTGGTTCGTCATCGATGCCTCCCAAGTTCGCCGCGAACTGCACCTTCGCACGCGCTGGTGGCGTGTCTTCGATACCCGCCCCGGCCTTGTCATCGGCATTGCGTCCCTCTTGATGGTGGGGGGTCTGACCCAAGTTCCGTCCGCGCACTTCGATTCAAACGTAATCAACATGAGGGATCCCACGACCCCCTCAGTTCAGGCCTTCAACGACCTTCTGGAACAGTCGGGGATGATGTCGCCCTGGTTCGTGAATAGCGTGGTCGAAAACCTCGACGCCGTACCGGAACGAGTCCAGGCCTTCGAGGCGCTTGACAGCGTTTCCCATACGATCGCCCTCCCCGACTACGTACCCTCGGATCAAGCAGAGAAACTCGAGATCCTCGCCGACCTCGGCTATCTGCTGGATGCGCCTCCACGGACCCATCCAGCACCGACCCTGAGCTTTGATGAACAGGTCGAGGCGCTTCGAAGCCTTCAGATTCAACTTGGACGTTCGGAGATCCGCGAGACTCAGTCGGAACTCCGAGAGCCCATTGATTCACTGCGCGCCCAACTCGACCTATTTCTCAAGCGAGTCGACACCGAACCCCAACCGGAAGCCGCCATCGCCAAGCTCGACCAACTTCTCCTGGCCGGCTTTCCCGATCAAATCCGGCGCTTGAAGAGATCAATCGAAACCGATGAGATCCAACCCGCCAACCTGCCGCCGGAACTCGTGGCCCGGATGCGAACGCCCGCGGGCCAGGCTCGGATTCAGGTATTTCCCAATGAGAACCTCTCGGACGAACCCGCCTTCGTACGATTTACCGAAGACGTCATGTCCGTCGACCCCCAGGCGGCCGGCGTGGCGGTCAATCTCGTCGGCTTCAGCCGGGCGATTCGAGATTCGTTCCGTCAGGCGCTGCTCTCGGCAATCGGCTTGATTGCATTGCTGTTACTCGGGCTCTGGCGACGCCTCACCCCCGTGGCCCTCGTGCTCGCTCCGCTGGCTCTCAGCTCGGTCCTAACCGTCGCCACGATGGTCCTATTCGGAATTCCCTTCAATTTCGCCAACGTCGTGGTGATCCCCCTCATGCTGGGCATCGGGGTCGATAGCGGTGTTCACCTCGTCCACCGGGCAGAGCTGATGCGGGACGAAGAGGGTGATTTGATGGACAGCACCACGGCCCGAGCGGTTTTCTACAGTGCTTTGACGACATTGGTCAGCTTTGGAACGCTCGCGTTTTCCTCCCATCGAGGGGTAGCCAGCTTGGGGATCGTTTTGTCCATCGGGATGACGCTGACGGTGATCTGCAATCTCATTGTGCTGCCGGCCCTGATCCGGATGACCGGGCTCGCAAACAGCCCACCGGCCGGGAGGCGGCCGGCCTAAACCCGATCAGGGACTCGGAAAACTGGGGATCCCTCCTCGCCCGCGCAATCAGCTTTCGATGCGGGCCTTCAAAAGGCGCTTCAGTCGAGACTCCTCCCGTCGAAGGTGAAGCGAGCGCCCACCCGTCACCCAGACCAAGCCCGCCTTGGCTCCCCGAGGCTTCTTCACCTGCTTGATGGGCACCACATGGACATCCGCCCGGCTCGCGTTCTTTTGTTTCGAGAAATGCACCGCTAACTCAGCGGCGTCGAGCAACGATTCCTGGGGCGGCTCGGGACGGCCCTCGGTGCGGAGGACCACATGACTCCCCGGCGCTCCATCCAGGTGGAAAAAAAGGTCGTTGCCCCGGGCCAAGCGCGTGCTGAGATGATCGTTGCCCGCATCGTGCCGCCCCACCCAGATTTCTAATCCATCTCGGCTGAGATAGCGCCGTGGCAAGAGTCGAGCGGGAACCCCGCGAAGGCGAGCGGGCAATTTGTCCTTCGGCGAGGCCGCCGCATCGCCTCCCGAAATTTGGGCGGCCCGACGGCGGTCGAGCCAACGCGACACATCGGGGTGGGCCGCCAAGGCGGCCAGCGCCACCGGATCCGGTTCACCCGACTCAGGCGCGGCCGCTTCCAACTGACCCACCAAAACCGCCAGGGCATCGCAGCTCGCCCGCGCCGCATCAATCTGCCCGCCGGCTTTGGTCAGGCGCCGCAGGAATTTCTGATAGCGCTTAAAAAGGATCTCCAGGTTCTCTTTCGGACTCCGAGCCGGATCGAGTGGTATGCGAACACGTTCGCCTGTCTCGAAATCATCGACTTCAACCGACGACGAGCCCGCTTCGACTCGCCCGAGGGCGGTTTTGAGCAGTTCGCCCTGGCGCTGTAGCGCATTGGCTTGCTCGGCCTCGGCCAGCTCGGCTTCAAGTTTCTCAAGCCGACGTTGGGCATTCTTGCTTTCCCGCCGCAGCGTCTGACGAAGGGCCCGAGCAAGGTCCAAGGCGGCCCGGTCTTCCTCTTGGTCCGAGTAGACGGCTTCAATTTCTCTCAGCAGATCCGAGTCGGGGAACGCCTCGAACCGGTCCTCCCCAGGCTGAGGTCGGCCGTGCACCGGAGGCTCAAAGGCAGTGCCTAAGGTCAGCTCCGGCCGAGTATCGGCGGGCGAGCGCAAGACTGCTCGGATCACACCCCCCGAATCTAAAAGATAGAGGTTGCTCTTTTGGCCCAAGATCGAAAGCACCAGGTCGAACTCACCTTCTCGGGCGGCGAAGCGAAGCGCAACGACACGATCGTCGCCGATCAAACGCGCATCCAACATTCTGGCTCGCGAAAGATGCGACCGCAGAAAACTCACAAAAGCCGGTGGTCTCTCCGGCGCTCGGGGCAAGGCGTCGATCTCACCCAGTCGAGCGAGCCCGGGTCGACTGCTGAGCAACACAAAACGCTTGCCGCCGGCCTTCTCTCCTTTGGACCGTGCACCGTAGAGGGACATCGCCAAGCGCTGGCCATCGGGCTGAACCCAACGCTCCACCACGTGACCAGAGAACTCACGGGCAAGAATCGGGGTCAGTCGACGCAACTCGGCAAGCGACAACACAGGCAGAACTCCGGAGACGAGAAAGACTAAGACTCAGCGAAGCACGGTAGACCCAACGGTCCCGAGCGACCATGCTCGATCTGGTGTCCCCCGGGGGGTGTCATAGGGATCAAGCCAGGGCAGCGCGAGGAAGGGATTGATAACCCGAAGCCTTTCCCATGAACCCAATTTGCCCCTGGGGGATAGCTGGGGCCGTCAAGGGATTCACACCTGGCAAGCCGGACAATAGTGGGCGCTGCGCTGGCCGATCACCTTACGCTTGATCGGCGCGCCGCAGGCGAAGCACGGTTGGCCGGTGCGGGCATAGACTCGCCGCTCGTCCTGGTAGCCCCCGTCCTGGCCATCGGGAGCGACATAGTCGCTGATCGACGAGCCCCCGGTCTCGATCGAACGCTCCAGCACTCTTCGAAGCCCATCGGCAATCCGCATACACTCGGCACGGGTGACCCGGACACACCGCCGACCGGGGCGAACCCCGGCCCAGAAAAGAGCCTCATCTGCGTAAATATTGCCCACTCCGGCGAGGACCGATTGATCGAGCAGCAGGCTCTTGATGGCCACCTTTCGCCGCCGGGTCGCCCGAAAAAGAGAACCTCCGGTCACCGTCAAAGCGTCGACCCCCAAGCGAGCCAAGCGGGGGTGAGTTTCCCCGGGCGCCAACCAGATCACCTTTCCAAACTTGCGAACATCACGGAAGAGCACCGCCGGGCCACCATCCTCGAAACGCAAGACCAAGTGCGTGTGGGCATCGATCTTAAAGCTTGCCTGAGCCTCGGGAGACAACGAGGCCCGCGCCGTGGCGGACAACAACCGAGGGCTAGCCACATTCTCGGAAAAGAGTTGGCCGGTCATCCCGAGATGCAGCAAAAGCCCAGATCCATCGCTGAGCGTCGCCAAAAGGTACTTCCCAAGCCGCTCCAGCTTCGAAACCGATTGCCCGCAAAGACGCCTTCGCAAGGTCGCCGGCGGCGTGACGAAGAAATAACTGGGGGGCGTCGTTTCGACGACCTCGATGCGACGCTCCAGAAGAACAGCCTCGATGCGACGACGGGTTACCTCGACTTCGGGTAATTCGGGCATGGACCGAGTTTAGAGCGAATCGGCCACTCGGGATCCTTCGAAAGCAGGTCGAGACCATCCGGCCCCCTTTGACCAATGGGCCCGAGCGGTCCATGATGGTCCAGCCCAGACGCTCAGACAGAGCCCAGGGGGAAGCAGGGCATGACCGAAGAAATCCCGAGCCGCCGGCGAACACCTGGCCGTTCCCGGCGACCGCCCAAAGCCATGACGCGTGCACGCCTCGAGCGGATCGCGCTCCACCACCTCGATCGCTATCCGAGTTCTGTCGAAAATCTGCGAAGAGTTTTGGAGCGGCGAGCCGAGAAAAGCCGTCAGTTTCACGAGGGCGACGCCGCCGAACACAGTGAGTGGATTGATGCCGTCCTCCGCCGCCTCGTCGAACTCGGGCACCTGGACGACGACGCGTATGGGGCCGCTGTGGCCCGTCGGTTGCGGGACCGCGGCAGCTCAGGGCGTCTGATCACCGCCCGCCTCGCGGCCAAAGGGCTCTCCTTCGACCGGGTGCGCAACATCCTCGAGGACGAAGATTCGACCGATGCGGACCAACAGGCCGCCCGGATCTTCATTCGTCGGCGCCGCCTCGGACCGTATCGCACAGACCCTGAAGTCCGGGCGGACCGGCGCCAACGAGACCTGGCCGCACTGGCTCGGGCGGGCTTCTCCTACTCGGTGGCTTCGGCGGCCCTGGACGAACCCCTCGACGAAGAGCCCTGACCTTTTCTCGGCCCCCGGGACGAAATCTATTGGCCCCCGCCCACCGTTCGGCAGGCCTGGCAACGGATTGGTACCCTCGCCGATCCAACAGGAAGGATTCTCGTGGCCGAAACCAAACAACCCTACCCCGAAGTCGACCCGCAACCCGACTTCCCCGCCTTGGAGCGAGCGATCATCGATTCATGGCAAAAGGAAGGCACGTTTCGTCGGTCCATCGACCAACGCGAGACCGGGGACCAGGGTGAAAACGAATTCGTCTTCTACGACGGCCCGCCCTTCGCGAACGGCCTTCCTCATTATGGCCATCTCATTACCAGCTACATCAAAGACATCTTTCCCCGCTACCAAACCCTGCGTGGCCACCGAGTCGAGCGACGCTTTGGCTGGGACTGTCACGGACTGCCCGCCGAGATGGAAGCCGAACGCGAACTCGGCGTCTCGGGTCGCGCCGCCATTCTCGAATTCGGCATGGACCGCTTCAACGATCATTGCCGCACTTCCGTGATGAAGTACACCCGGGAGTGGGAGCGTTATATCGATCGAGCGGCGCGATGGGTCGATTTCGAAAACGACTACAAGACCCTCGACCTTCCCTACATGGAAAGCCTCATCTGGGCCGTCAAGCAACTTCATGAAAAGGGTTTACTTTACGAAGGCTACAAGGTGATGCCCTATTCCTGGGCGGCCCAAACTCCTCTCTCACTGCACGAAACCCGTCTCGACGATTCCTACCGAGAACGACAAGACCCCGCCATCACGGTCCGCTTCGAGTTACTCCCCGAAGAGGGCGACGAAGGGCCGATTGACCTGCTGGCCTGGACGACCACGCCTTGGACGCTGCCCTCAAACTTGGCGCTCGCTGTGGGCGAGGAGATCGAATATTCGATCTATGCACTGGAAGGTCGCCGGGTCATCCTGGGAACCGAAACCGCCGGCAAGCTCGAAAAGGAACTCGCCGGGGCAGAAATCGTCGGCACCCTTCATGGCGCCGACTTGGTCGGCCGTCGCTATCGGCCGCTCTTTGATTTTTTTGCAGAAACAGACGGGGCGTTCCGCGTACTGGCTGCGGACTTCGTCAACACCGAAGAGGGCACCGGCATCGTTCACTTGGCGCCGGGCTTTGGCGAAGACGACATGGCGGTCTGCCAGGCCGCCAACATCCCGGTGGTCTGCCCGGTCGATGATGCGGGTGAGTTCACCCAAGAGGTTCCCGACTGGCAAGGCCTGCAAGTTTTCGAAGCCAATACGCCAATCATTCGCGCCCTTCGCGCTCAGAAAAAAGTGGTTCGCGAAGAAAGCTACGTCCACAACTATCCCCATTGCTGGCGGACGGACACACCCCTGATCTACAAGGCCTTGGATTCCTGGTACGTCAACGTGGTCGCGATTCGCGAACGCATGGTCGAACTCAATCAGCAAATCAACTGGATCCCGGGCCCCGTGCGCGACGGCCTAATGGGTAACTGGCTGGAGGGCGCCCGGGATTGGGCGATTTCGCGAAATCGATTCTGGGGAACACCGATCCCCGTCTGGAAAAGCGACAACCCAGAGTATCCCCGAGTCGACGTCTACGGCAGCCTCGATGAGCTTGAACGCGACTTTGGCGTCCGCTTGACGGACCTTCACCGGCCCGCCATCGACCAATTGGTTCGGCCTAACCCGGACGACCCAACCGGCCAGTCCATGATGCGGCGGGTCCCCGAGGTTCTGGACTGCTGGTTTGAATCGGGCTCGATGCCTTTCGCCCAGGTTCATTACCCCTTCGAGAATAAGGAGTGGTTCGAGCATCACTTCCCGGCAGACTTCATTACCGAGTATCAAGCTCAAACCCGCGGCTGGTTTTACTTGATGATCGTGATGGCAACTGCGCTCTTCGATAAGCCGCCGTTCAAGAATTGCCTCTGCCACGGCGTGGTCCTGGCCGAAGACGGCAAAAAACTTAGCAAGCGGTTGCGCAATTACCCCGACCCGGAGGAAGTCTTCGAAAAAATCGGTTCCGATGCACTGCGATGGTTTCTGGTTTCCTCGCCGGTCGTGCGCGGGGGCGATTTGCGGATCGACCGAGAAGGGCGCGGCATAGCGGATGCGGTGCGGCTGGTCATCAACCCAATCTGGAACGCCTGGTACTTCTTCTCGCTTTATGCCAATGCGGATGGTCTCGAGGCGCGGTTTCGGACGGATTCGAAACAGCTGCTCGATCGCTACATCCTGGCCAAAACCGAAGAGCTGGTCAGTGGGCTCGCAAACGACCTAGACCACTATGATCTGGTGGCCGCCTGCACGCGCGTTGTTTCCCACATTGATGCGCTGAACAACTGGTATATCCGCAGAAGCCGACCTCGTTTTTGGAAGGCCGGTCATGACCAAGATAAACAGGACGCCTACGACACCCTGTACACCGCTCTGGTCGTTTTGTGCCGAGCGGTCAGTCCCTTGCTCCCGATGATGACGGAAGAAATTCATCGGGGTCTCACAGGCGAAGCCAGCGTTCACCTCTGCGACTGGCCCGACCAGCTGAGCGCGGCCTCGGACCCCAAGCTGGTTGCAGAAATGGACCGAGTTCGAGACGTCTGCTCGGCCGCCCTCGGAATTCGAGCGGCCGAGAATGTCCGTGTGCGGCAACCGCTTCGGGAGCTGATCGTCGCCGGAAGCGACCTTGAAGCCATTCAGCCCTACAAAGACTTGGTGGCGGATGAAGTCAACGTCAAGCAGGTGACGCTGACCAACGACATTGAGGCCTACGCAACATTCGGGCTGAAGGTCAACGCCAAGGTGCTAGGCCCTCGTCTTGGGGCGGAAATGAAGACCGTGTTGGCCGCCGCGAAGAAGGGCCAATGGAGTACCGATGACCAAGGGCACATCAGCGTGGCGGGTCATCGACTTGAGGAGACCGAGTACAGCCTCACCCTGTCGCCCCGGGACGGCGTTGTCTGCCAAGCGCTTCCGGGCAACGATGCGATCACTGTGCTCGACCTGGAGCTCGACCCCGAACTGATCCAAGAGGGCCAGGCCCGGGACGTGGTCCGGGCCGTGCAGCAAGCCCGGAAGGAAGCGGGCCTCGACATTACCGATCGAATCCGGCTCATTCTCCCCATTGAGGACGAATGGCGAGAAGCGGTCGAGCGATTTGAGGCCTATATCCGGGAACAAACCCTGGCCGCGGAAGTCAAACTGGAGACCCCGCCGAATTTTTCGGACTTCCATCAACACCCGGCTCAACTTGGGGGCGAAACCATCCGTATCGGAATCCAGCGGCTGACCTGAGAGGACATTCGAGTAGGGAGGCCGCCAGAGCTTCGATACACTGTTTCCGAGGTAAACTCTCCCGCGGGTAAGACGCCCGCCCGGTTGATCGCGACAACGACCCATCGAAACGGCAACGGCGCCCCGCGCTGAGAAACCATGGCCTGGAGGATGCAAGCACATGAATCAACGAACCGGACTTTCGAGGGGGCTGATTCTCTTGGGCGTGCTGTGTTGCGGGCTCGCCGGGGCGGGCTGTAATGAGGGCCCTCGGGTCCCGGAAATGTCCGCAGGCTCAGGCAGCGAAGACTCCGCGGCCAACTTTCAGTTCAGACGCGCGGGAGAACTGCTGGTGCGGATCAACACGGCCACCGGAGCAGCGTCCTTTGCCCGGGACGACGGCGACGGGGGTTGGGCTCCCGTCGGCCAGCCGCCAAAGGCCGATGGCCGACCGCTCAAGGCGGGTCGTTATAAGATCTACGTTTTTGGGGGCAAGAGGGGGCTGACGGAGTCCCGCGTACGGGCTCTGCGGGTCGATGAGCAGACAGGACGCGCCTGGTCGACTGAATTGATGGATGGCGCCGCCTGGCGCCCCTTCGCGGAAAACGGGATCGAGCCCGCTCCGGCCCCCCAACCCGCGGCGAGTCCCCCGAGATCGCCCGCCGCGATCACCCCCAGTGAAGCGAAGCAACCCACAGCGGACACTCAGCGGCTGGGGATCGTTTCGCGGGCGGCATTGGAGGCGGATCCGGAAGTGGCCGACGAGTATGCCCAGCATTTGGCCGAGGCATTGGCCAAACCGGGGATCACTCCGGACGTGAAGGCTTGGGCGGCGCGCCAACTCAGCGTCTTTCCCCCAGAGGTTGCCCTTCCGCCCCTGTTAGAAGCCTTGCAGAGCGAGCATGCGATCGTGGTCGTCGCATCCGTCCGCGCGCTCAATGAGATCAAAGACCCCTCAACAATCCCGCATATCCTCAAGCTACAGAACCACCCCGACCCGAGCGTTCGCGTTGCCGTCAAAGAAACCGTCACTACGGTTCGCTAGCCACCCCTGAGGGCAATCTAGCGTGGGTGTTTTAACCCCCGTACTAATCCGGTCCAGAACGCAAACGCGCTTAGGGTTCTGCGCTTGCATCATGACTCGCCCACTTGATTCGTGTACCTTTTTTAGGTCGCCGGAGAAGCTCCCGCGACGACCTAAGGGAAGATGGGGGAGAGTTTTTTAAAGTCCCGTGAGTTGACCAGCCGCACGGCTGGTGTGACGTGTGTTTCCGGTGGCCACCGTTGTGGCTTCAGGGACCAAAGCGGGCTTGGACGAGAGTGATGAGCCCGCAACGCAAGCGGTCGTTGATATCACCTCGATCTGTCACTGATTTTCGCGACCCGAGAACCAAGGAGAAATATTCGATGCGCCTTATCATCCAGACAATTGCTCTCACCGGCCTGACACTTTTATTCGCGGTATCTAGCGCGAATGCTTGGCAGGTGCGGATGGAGTCCACCAGCGCCGGTCAAACAATCAACGTCGGCGACACCGTCACGCTGACCGTCGACTTCAACACGGATACTGGTACGGATCTGCTCGCACTCGGAGTGGGTTTAATCTTCGACGAAGAGTTCTTCACTTATGATCAGGGTGCCTCTTCAAACACCACCTACCTGCTCTACAGCGGTGCGAAGAACGCCTATCTCGAGCCGGCTTCGACTTGCGGTGGAAGCTCGGGGAGTGGTTGTAGCCTCTACCTCACCAACCCCAATCAGGTGCAGCTCGACTTCCTGTCCAACAAGGTGGCTCAGGGTCCGACGGGTGGTATCCCGGCCGCCTCGAACGGCTTTGAAAACCTCTCCACCTTGGTTTTCACGGCGACCAAAGAGGGAACGACCGGCTTCAGCTTCCTTTTCAACCCGGTCTTTGGGGGCGCTCTCGGCCTCGCCGACGGCCAGCAGCCCACCCTGGAGTTGGGCGAAGGCTTTTCGGTCGTAGTTCCCGAACCGGGGCTCGCTCTGATGTCGATGGCCGCCTTGGGCACGATCGCCCTAGTTCGGCGCAACCGGCGCTAGAGCGATCGGTAAATCGACCCGCCCCGTTCGGCAACGGGCGGGCGCCGATTTCCTGGACACGACAGATCTAAGACAGATGAGGGCACCTTCGCAGACACGCGTCGGTGCCCTCATCTATTGGGGCACTTTGCAGAAAACCGCACAGATCGCATTCGTCATCGTGGCCGTGTGGCTTGCCGGGGGCTGCTCTCCGAAATCAGATGGGCGCGCTCAGCCTCTTTCGCCAGCCAGCGAACCTTCAGCCAGAGCGAATCCGGGACCCGAAGTCGTTGTGCTGATTTCCATCGATACCTTGCGAGCCGACCACTTGGGCGTCTATGGGTACGAGCGATTCACGTCGCCCCAACTCGATGCCTTCGCGGCGGAAGGCGCGGTCTTCGAAGACGCGAGCACCACCGCACCTTGGACGCTGCCTTCTCACGCCTCGATGCTGACTGGGCTGTACCCGGCACGTCACGGGGTCATCTCCATGAAGACCGAGCTCCCCGAGAACCTTCCCACGCTGGCGGCGGAGCTTTCACGGGCCGGGTTCACCACAGCCGCCGTGGTGAACAACACTTGGCTCTCCCGCGAGACCTACGGGTTGACGCGGGACTTCAAGTACTACGCGATGGTCGACACACCCGACGACCATCGAGAACCCAATCGCTGGGTAACCGACACCGCTCTCCAATGGCTCGAGGAATTCGAGGGCGAGCGGCTCTTTCTCTTCGTTCATTATTTCGATGTCCATGCCAACTATGCGTCACTGCCCGCGTATGAATCACTCTTCGTCACTCCCTACGACGGCCCCTTCACGGGTGATGCATGGCAACTTCAGATTGCCAACTTCGAAGACGACTACATCGCGTTTTGCACGCGGGAGTTTGACCCTGAAAAATGTCGCTTCGGCGGCCCCGATGGTCCCCGGCCGGTCAACGAAAACACCGTCCGGCAGGTTCCCAATGCCCAAGACCTGAAGCACCTGGAGGAGCTCTACGATGCCGGCATTCGACAACTCGACAGTGAAATCGGCCGATTGTTGGCTGCCCTCAGCGAGGAGGCAGACCGCGAAAGAGCCCTGATCATCATCACCTCGGATCACGGCGAAGAATTTGGCGACCACGGAAGGGTCGATCACTTTTTGACTCAGTACCAAGAGGTCCTGCGCGTTCCCTTGATGATGCGCGGGCCGACGATCACGCCGGGTCAGCGAATCGACACGCCGGTTTCGCTGGTCGATCTCGTGCCCACGGTTCTTTCGATGACGGGCCAACCTCTTCTGCACAACCCCGACGGTCTCGATCTCACGCCCCTTTTCAGCGGAGAAGGTGACCGGGCTTTTCTCGAGCGCACTCAATACGGAGAGGCCGCTGGCGGGATCACCTACGAGGCCATCGTGGCCCCAGGTATTTTCCCGATCTACAGCTCGGCTCGCAGGGGCTCCTTCAAGCTGGTCCACGAATCCAAAACCAATCACACCGCACTGTATGACCTGGAAAACGACCCTCTCGAACAGCGGGATATCTCGGCGGAACAGCCCGAGATTGCGGCCCAGCTGACCCAAGCCCTCATGGACCGAAACCAACACGCCCTACCCGCTGAGCAACGCGGAAAAGCGGTCAACCTATCGGCGGAAGATCTCGAGCGACTGCGCGCCTTAGGCTACGTCCCGTAGAGTGCTCCATCGCGCGCGGGGTGGTCCCGAAGGCCCAGGATCAGGGCACGTACCCGAGAGCCCGCAGGCGCTCGATGGCCTCCGGGTCCAGCTGCACCTCTTTGCCCGTACTTGGATTGGCTTGCCGGTGGCGATCTTCAAGCAGCTCGGTCAGAACTTGCGTCCGCTCGGGCTGCTCCACCGAGAGATTCCGCTGCTCGGTCGGATCCCTTTCCAAATCGAATAAGAAAGTTTTCCCGCCCCGAACCTCTTGGATCAGCTTGAAAGAGCCCTGACGCACCGAGCGAAAGAGGGGGTAAAAGGAATCCAGGGGTGCGCCTTGAGACTCCGCCGCGGAGGCCTCCCCCCAAATCGGCCGCGCCGACCAGTCGAATTCACTCTCTTCGGACATCAGCGGCAGTAAGTCTTGACCCGCCAAAGTGGGTAAAGCAGAGGCTCCTACCCAAGCCAGGACGGTCGGCACAATGTCCACTAAGGACACCGGCGCCTCCACCCGAATTCCACCGGGAATTCCGGGCCCTCGCCAGATCATCGGAACATGAAGCAGCTCTTGATAGGCCGTCATCGAATGATCAACGGCGCCGTGGTCGAGGAATTCTTCTCCATGATCTGCGGTCACGATGACCAGCGACCGTTCACTCAAGTCCGCGGCATCGAGGAAGCGGAAAAAGCGACCGAGCTCAGCATCGAGTTGGCGAATGCCCGCGTCGTAGAGCTGTTCAAGGTGTCGGGCATCCCTTTGATCAAAATTGGGTTTTCTCAGGCTCTCGTCAATGATCCGTGGTTTCTCACGGCTTCCAAACGCACAGACATCTGCAGAAAACGAAGACAAGCAGTAAGCGATGTGCCGTGGATCAAAATTTTCGGCCTGAAGCTGCCAGCCCGTCCCATCGGCTACGCCTTCGTACTCGGTGACGAAGAGTTTCTCGTAGACAGACTGTGACGCATAATCGGCGTGCACGTCGTAATAGTGCATGAAGACGAAGAGCGGCGACTCCTTCGCCTCGCGGATCCACTCGATGGCCTGATCGGTCACCCAGACCGAAGGCGTCCGACGCCCGTAGTCCGAGTCGTTGACAGCGTGAAAGCGATCGAAATCTCGCGTTAAGCCGAAGGTCTTCTGGGTCAACCAAGTCGAATTGACAACGGCGGCGGTCTCGAATCCCTCGGCTTCAAGCAGCGAAGCCAGAGTATCAACCTCTTGAGGGAGCACGGTCTCGGCGGTGACGACACCGTGCTCGAGCGGATACAGGCCGGTCAACATCGAGGCATGGGAGGGGAGCGTCCAAGGCGCCGGAGCACTGGC
>JAQWNI010000268.1 GCA_029268645.1 Myxococcota bacterium | reverse complement strand
CGCAGCTGGAAACTTGCTTGTGTGGACCGACCGAGCGACGGGCCCTCTTTGGAGGCTCGCCCCCAATGGGGAAACAACCCAGGTAGCGCGTTGGAAGGCACGTTTTATGTCACGGCCGTGACGAGGAGACTTTGAGGATGTTTGCACGAAGCGTCTGGGGATTATTGGCCCTGCTGGTTTTTTTGACCCTGCCTGGGCTTTCTTTGGCGACCATATCCGTGGGTTCGTTGGCGGGCCAAGAAGGTTGGTCCGGGGGCGCCAGTCCCGGGTTCACCAATGACGCCGCGCAGCCGTCGAGTCCAAACTCCGATCTCTTCTACGGAGGAGACTGGCACGGCCAGGCGGTGACCACGGCAGACGCGCACAGCGGAAGCCAGTCGTGGCTTTTCCGAAATGGATACGGGAGCCCTGGATCCGGCACGCCCTTTTCGCCCGCTCTGGCGGTCAACGCAGGACAACCCTCGTCGGGGGCAGGGGCCAACAGCTTCTCGGCCAGTTTTTGGTTCAAGGCTGCCGGCAGCGGAGACGGCTCTCGGATCATGATTGCCGGCGGAAATCCGGCGGGCAACGATCGTTCGTCCAACTATTTGGAGATTGAGAATACGCTCTCCGGCATCACGGTTCGCACGTACGATGGCGTGTTGGGCGGCGGCTGGGACACCACGGAACTGATCTTGGCGACAGGGCTCGATCACGCCCAATGGCATCAAATTTCCATGACGGGGCAGTTCTTCGACGGGACGAACAACGACACCTGGACTTACCAAGTGAATGGCGGAGCCCCCGTAGTGGGGGGGGCCTATTTCGAGACGGCCCGAGATAACTTCGGATACCCGTACGAGATGACCAATCGCCTCAAGTTTCAGCCGCGACACCCAAACTATGACACCAACGCATCGGGCTTCTACTTCGATGATCTGGTGACCAGTGTTTCGGATTCCGGAGGCACCCTGGCTGTGTACACGACCGGGTTCGAGGTTCCTGAGCCCTCCACATCTTTGTTGGTGGGACTCGGGCTACTGGGGCTGAGTGTCTTTCGACGGCCAAGATTCAGCGGCCTCTGAAGACTCGAATTTGAGGGGCCAGAAGCCTGAAGCCCGCTTCGCTTTCCACGCCGCCTTCTCCTTGTCTTACGTCCGGTGATCGGCGTGGTGACTAACCCCGAGGGGAGCCCCGTCGCGAGGTCTTGCAGAAGACACCCCGCCCCCTGACAGTCTCCAGACATGAAAAGAGCTTTCTACGCACTGGCCGGATTCACGGCGCTTCTGGTCGTCGGCCTGTTCTTGCTGGGTTACGGCTACTTGGGTCGGCACGAGGGCCCCGGCCAAGTCACCGACCGCGCGCTGCCCGCCGCCGTCTTAAAAGCCGCCGAGGCCCGGTCCATCCAAGCCGCACAACGTGTGGGCGCACCCGCCACTCAGATTTTGTTTGGCGACCTCCACGTTCATACGACCTTTTCATCCGACGCCTTCGTGATGAGTCTTCCGCTTCTTTCCGGCGAGGGCTCCCACCCGCCCGCGGATGCCTGCGACTTTGCCCGGCACTGCGCGGCGCTGGACTTCTGGTCGATCAATGATCACGCCGAGTCCCTCACCCCCAGCCATTGGGAGGAGACGGTCGAAAGCCTTCGCCAGTGCAACGCGGTCACCGACCCGACGAACCCCGACGTGACGGCCTTTCTCGGTTGGGAGTGGACGCAAGATGGCAGCACGCCCGACAATCATTGGGGCCACAAAAACGTCGTGCTCCGAGGCACGCAGGACGAAGACATCCCCACTCGACCGATTGGCGCCCTTCAGCCCGATGGCGACATCGTGG
The DNA here is from genome assembly GCA_029268645.1 of Myxococcota bacterium. Lineage (GTDB taxonomy): Bacteria > Myxococcota_A > UBA9160 > UBA9160 > UBA4427 > TMED88. The sequence goes on along the minus strand of JAQWNI010000268.1, from coordinate 1,909 downwards.
TCGTCCCGCCCCTTGTTCGCGCCGGGCTCGCGCTGTTGTTCCGAGACCAGCGTACCCTCGACTTTACGCGCTTTCTCGAGGAAAACGCCTCGGTGTCCGCATGCCCAGAGGGCGTGCCGGTTCGGGAGCTCCCAGCGAACTGCAAGGAAGCCACGCGAACCCCCGGCGAGTTGTTCGACAAGCTCGACGAATGGGGGGTGGACTCGCTCGTCATCCCGCACGGAACCACCTGGGGAAACACCGCGCCACCGGGTTCAAGCTGGGACCGCCAGATCAACCGGGCTCAAAACGATCCCGATCGACAGAAGCTTTTCGAAATCTACTCGGGCCATGGCAGCTCCGAGGAATTCCGCGATTTTGCCGCGGTCACCGAGGAATTGGATGGAACGCTTGTATGCCCCGAGCCTGGGCCTGGCCCGACGGGCTTCACCCCGAACTGCTGGCGTGCTGGTGAGATCATCCGAGAACGCTGTCTCGCGACGGGCGAAAGCGAGTTGACCTGCGAGGAACGCGCCGTGGTCGCACGCCGGAATCACATCGAAGGCGGTCGGTCGGGCTTCCGGACAGTCCTCGGCGCCTCGGTGGAAGATTGGCGAGATGCTGGGCAGTGCCGCGATTGTTTTCTGCCCGCCTTCGACTACCGACCTCAGATGTCAGCCCAGTACGCCTTGGTGCGCAAAGACTTTGAAGCGGAGCAGCCTCATGCCAATCGCTTTGGCTTTATCGGATCAAGCGACAACCACACGGCCCGTCCCGGCACCGGTTATAAAGAGGTCAATCGAAGCGAAATGACCGAGAGCAAGGGACCTCGGGCCGGCGCACCGGATCTCCTCGGCAACCAAAAGGCACCGGAGCCCTATTCGGTGTCGCTGGCCGAACAGCCGTCGATCCCGTTTGCCGACCGTGACATTGAGCGGATGTCTTCCTTCCTCACGACCGGAGGGCTGGTTGGACTCCACGCCACCGGGCGCGATCGCGACTCGATCTGGCAGGCTCTGGAAGGACGGCACGTCTACGGGACAAGCGGCGAGCGCATCCTTCTGTGGTTTGACCTACTCAACCCACCCGGTGAAAAGGCGGACGCGCGACCGATGGGGTCCGAAGTGGAGATGAATAAAAACCCTCGCTTCCGGGTCCGCGCAGTGGGGGCCTGGCAACAAAAGCCGGGGTGCCCTGAAGCGTCGCTTCGCGCACTGGGTCCCGAGCGGCTTCACGATATTTGCCGGAACGAATGTTATTTCCCATCGGATGTCCGGAAGAAAATTTCACGCATCGAAGTCGTGCGGCTGAAAACCCAGCAATCTGCTGAAGAACCGATTTCGGACCTGATCGAGGACCCATGGCTTACTTTGCCCTGTCCGGCAGGAGGCACCGGTTGTGTGGCCGAATTCGACGATCCGGATTTCGCTTCGAGCGACAGGGAAACCCTCTATTACGTGCGAGCCATTCAGGAAGCCACACCTGCGGTCAACGGTCAAAATCTGCGATGTCAAATGAACGACGCGGGGGTTTGCGTTGCTCTCACCCCCTGCCACGGAGACGACGCCAAGACCGACTATGAAGACGACTGCATCGCCAAGACGGAAGAGAGAGCCTGGTCTTCTCCGATCTGGGTCGATCCCGTGCCCCGCCCTGACAACACACGCCACGACAAGTAGATTCTTCTTCCAACGCCGCCCGCCGCGGTGACGAGGTCCCATGGCCGCCCCCATCCTTTCTCCCGAACAGATCCAACGGTTCCAAAACGACGGTTACCTTGTGGTCCCGGACGTTTTCGACCCCGAAGAATGTTCAGCCTTTGGCCGCGCGGTCGATGAAGCCGTCGAGGGCCGCGCGAGCGGCGACCGACGCACCCTCGCCGAGAAGACGATCTACGAACAAAGCTTCATCCAGTGCATCAATCTCTGGG
>JAQWNI010000267.1 GCA_029268645.1 Myxococcota bacterium | reverse complement strand
CGCCGCGCACTACTTGCCCTGGGTCTGGGCGAATCTATTTCAGACGACAGGTCCGCCCTCATGGGGCCTTGTTGCCTTGACTCAGTTGCTCTATGCCCTTCCTGGGTTGGCTCTTGTGGCGGTTGCCCTGCGAAGTTTCTTCTTTAAAAAAACCCCAGACTCCCTCTTCTATCTCAGCGCTCTTGTGATGGCGCTGTGGATGCAAATGTATCCCCGCGCTGATTGGGGTCACTTGGTGTATGTGTTGCCGGCGTCATTTGCGTTGTTGATCGCGACGGCGGCGTCTTTGCCGGGGCGCCATGAGGGATCACTTGCTGCGGTGCTGACCGTGGTCGGGGTTCTCGCCTTAGTCGCTGTAAGTTCATGGACTTGGGTTCGCCTTGAATCTGAAGCGGATGGGCCCTTGGCGCCACCGTCGGTGACGCTTCGTCCCGTGAGTCCGTTAATGAAGAACCCTGACCTTGGTCGGGTGATCCATTACCTCAGAGAAGAGACCGAGCCAGGCGAGGCGATCTGGGTTGCTCGTGCCGAGCCTCTTCTCTATGAGGCGACGGCGACTCGAAATCCGACTCGTTATGGTGGAGTGATGCCAGGGCTCACCGAGTCTCAAGATCCAGAAGTGATTCGCGCGTTGAAAGAGGTGCGATACGTGGTGATGACGGATGCCGATTCACCGGACACGCAATACCTGCGGGAGAGTCTTCCGGAAACGCAACGCTACCTCGAGCAACACTTTATGGTACCTCCCCTTTTCGTTGAGCAGGGATCTGGTCTTTTCGTTTTAAAGAAAAGCCGCGACCGCGGAGACTCCCTTATTGATTTCTTCGATCGGATCGAGCAGGGCAAGTTTTTTGTTCGAGATGCCTCCGGTCGTCGTCGCGATTTTCGAAGGGAGTCTCTAAAATTTGAAACACGATTTAATCGTCGCCCTCTCGCCGTACCCGTCGGCGCTCGGGGGGGAGGGATTGAGTATGAACTAAAGGTGCCGCCCGGTACGGTGCTCGAATTCAGTCTAGGGATCGGAGCTTTGTTTTCTGGACCCCACCCGTTTTATCAGGTGCCCCGATCCCGTTTCGAAATTTTGATTGGGGATTCTGAAGGCTTCAAGAGACTTTTTTCAGCTTCCTACGATCAGTCGCGGCACGATCAGTCGCGGAAGTGGACGGACTACCAGATCGATCTCAGTGAGTGGGGCGGGCAGGCGGTCACCCTTCGCTTTGAAGTCGTGGCGGAGAATCCCCAACGAACTTTGGGGGTAGCCTGGTGGGGGAGCCCACGTCTGATTGAACGATCCGCGGTCGGTGACGGCCCGGTTCGCTGAAAATTGGTGGGCAAAGTTTCTTTCACGCCGACCGGATGCTCGACCCCTTCTTCGGGTCCGGAGAATTCTGGGAGGCAGGCCTATTTGTCTTGGAGAAGTCGTTTTGGATCGCGACCATTGACGAATCCAATAAAGGGAAACTGCATGCTGTACCCCAGCAAGGATTGAATCGTGTCGCTGCACTGCTGAGCTCGGTGGCGCGAGATTGCGAGGCTGTAGTTTTCCTGCTGGCGGGCCCAGGGCTCGCAATACTGCGTCGTGGCGGCTAGGCGGGGTTCGGGACTGCGGTTCTCACCCGCGCAGTGCCAGAGGGTTCCTAGGAAAAAAACTGCAGAGCCGGCGGGCATGACCGCCGGCACCATCGCAGCGATGTCGATTTTATCCGGCTCGACGTCACCCCAAAGGTGGCTTCCCGGATACACAAGAGTGGCGCCATTCTCGGCAGTGAAGTCGTCGAGCGCCCAAATTAGAGCGGCGCCCACAGCGGGCCTCGGTCGCATGAGCGGGTAAAAACCATCGTCATGATGCAGCGGTTGACGAATTTCGCCGGGGTGTACGTCGATCACTTGGAGCTGCGAAAGGAGGTATTGAGGCATCAGGAGTTGATCGAGCAGTGCGAGAACCAGAGGGTGTTCCACAATCGGGTTGCAGGCGAACGTCTTTTCAATCACCGAGTAGATACGTCTGGTCTTGTAGCCCTCAAATACGGTGCGACCGTCGTGGGTGAGAAGGGGAGCGGTTTCGGTTCGGATGGCATCGATGATCTCTGGGCCGATCAGGTTTGGCAGGATGACGAAGCCTCGTTCGAGAACCTGCGCAATGAATTTTTGAACTTCGTCGGGGTCGACCCCTCGATGAGAGGCAGAGGCTTCAATTTCGCCTCTTCGCTCTGCTAAGAACCCGGGGAGCAAGTCACCCTCTGAATCGATGTAGGGATGGTTTCCAATCATGGTCTTCGCAGAGGATACGGTGTTCCCTCACGGATAGAAACGCCGGCTATGCCCCGCCGGTGGGTCCTCGTTATTGGCGAAACAGTCACCCTCTGGGGGCTCTGTCCCGGCAACCCGTTCAAGTGGTGTGGGGGGCACCCCGGGGCCGGAGCCTTGTGGGTTTCGCGTCAGCCTCGAGGTGCGCTCGCGATGGCTTTGTCGATGGAGGTTTGCAGCGAGCCGCGGGAAAATGGTTTCGAGAGAAACTCAACTGTGTTTCCGAGGCTTCGGTTGCTAAGGGCGTTCCGGGCGTCATATCCGCTCATTAAAATGACGGGTAAAGTTTGACACCTTTCCCGGGCGGCGGTCGCGACATCAAGCCCGCTTCCATCACTCAGGGTCACGTCGATTAGCGCGAATTCAAAAGTATCGAGATCCATAATTCCGAGTTGGGACTTTGCGGCAGACAGACTGTTAAGCAGCGTTACGCGTCGCCCGCTCTGCTCCAAGATTTCCCGAACCAAGTCTGCGACGAGAGTCTCGTCTTCGACGACCAGTACATCCTGCTGACTGTCCACAGGGGTCAATTCGCCGGGCCCCTCCGTAGCGAGGGGTTCGATCGGTCGATCGGAGCGGGGGAGTTGTATCCGAAAGCAGCTGCCTTCTCCAGGAGTTGATTCGACTTCGAGCGTTCCACGGTGGGCACGCATGATGCCCAGGGATGCTGCGAGTCCGAGGCCGGTTCCCATTTCGCGAGTTGTGTAGAAGGGCTCGAAAATGCGGTCGATTTCATAGGGCCCCATTCCGCATCCGTTGTCGACCACTTCCAGCCAGCAACGATTAGGCGCGCCGATCCGCGGTGTGGGGTCGCTTTCTTGGGAGGAAGTGGTTCGGCCCACCGAGATTCGAATTTGAGTAGCACCGGCATCTCGAGCATTCGTCAAAAGGTTCAGAATGACCTGTTGAATTTGAGTAGGGTCTACGTCGACCGGAAAGATTTGACTTGGCTCGATGTGGAATTCGACCTCGATTCGATCCAGAAGGTCGTGGGCCCAACCTCTGTCGATTTCCAAAGCGAAATCCGCGAGGTCAAGTGTGCGAGTTTCCCGATGAGCTCGGCCCGCATAGGCCAACATTTGCTGAGCGAGGTCACGGGCTCGGGAACCGGCATCCATCATGGATTGAAGGCTGGAGGCCGAGTCTTCGGAGATATCGGGCGATTCCATCATGAGCTCGATATTGCCCAAAATGACGGTCAGGAGGTTGTTGAAATCATGCGCGACGCCTCCGGCGAGTACGCCAAGGCTCTCGAGGTGTTCAGCCTCTCGAGCCCGTCTCTCAAGCACAAACCTCTGGCGTGTTTGAAGTGCGAGATTGGCGAGATCTGCGATTGAGGCAGCGAACATCTGATCTTCTAAAGTGAAGAGCGAGCCGTCGACCTCTCGTTTGATGCGGATCACCCCGGAGATGTGTCGGGCGCTGATGATGCCGACATGGAGAGTCGGCTGGTTTGGCCGGTGTTCGTTCTCAAGTAAAGAATTGGGTTCGCGATTGGCAACAGTTCTATTTTCGAGCAGCAATGTTCGGAGCTCTGGAGATAGCTCAAGCCCTGTAGGGGGTGATTCGTTTTGATCGGGAGGGTGGGGCACCTCTTGTGCGACCACGTGCTGAAGTTGTTCGGACTGGGTTTCGCTTAGCCAGATGTCGACGGACGAAGCGGAAAGGTTAGAGCAAGCCGATTCGCCGATTAGCTGGAGAATGTCCGAATCAGTCAGAGCTTGAGTTTGGACCAATTTCTGTAGGGCTGTGCTTCGGTCGATTAGGAGCTGCTCCCGGCCCCCGGATGCACGGGTGGCGTGAATTCGTTGTTCTTCCAGAATGATCCCCACGAAAACCGCGAAGAACAGAAACCACCCCCATTCATTGGGGTCGGGGACTTTCAGGACACCGACGATGCCGACCCAAGATCCGAGAGCGAGAAAGACAACGATGTAGAATGAGATCCTTGAAAGAAGGACGAGCCCGGCACCCAGAATAAGGATGATGAAGTTCGTCGTGTTGCCTGCTTGGGGGAAAAGAATGAAATGCAGCACTGTATTGATTAAAACGATGCTGGCGAGCCAGGCATTGACGAGGTGAGCCCACGCCGGGCGTTTTTGTCTCTTCCACCAGAGCGCCGTTACGGCACTGAGCGCCGCCGAACAGACTGCGATGATTGACATCGTCCATCGGTGTTCTCCAGGCAGAGCAAAGGGATGGATGATGACCAACAGGCCATACAGTGCTGCAACGACCCAAGCCGTCGGAATAATCGATGCGACGACCGCCTCGCGAAGGGCACGGGCGCCCGGGTCTGCAGGTGACTCTCTCAACGCTAGACACTCCCCGGCGGGCCGCACATCTCTTGAGTAGGGTTCGTACGCGACCTCCCGAAAGGTATCGAAAGCGGGTCGCGGGGGGCATCCCCTTGGCCCGGGCCTCTAATATCGGTGTTTGACCTGTTTTCAGCCTGCCGCGGGGACGTCGGATTGGAGAGGTTTTCGCGCGGAGTCCTTTGGCCTCGTGGAGGGTGCAGGCGCTTCAGCGCAGGATGCCGATTCGCTTGGCGTCGCCGGACAGGGGGACGGAGAGAAAGCTCGTGACGCCCAGTACACCGTTCGTGCTCTGGGCGACTTGGACGGCCTGCTCAATTTGGGTCGAGGAACGCAGCACACCAATCAGTACAGCGTGCTGTCCCAAAATTCGAACGTCGATATTTTGGGTGTCTCCGCCCAGTTTCTCCCGGAGGCCCAATCGCAAGTGTGCCTCCAGCTTGAGCTCATCGGTCTTGCTGGGAGCCTCTAGTCCAGTGGGTTGATTGGGCATGTATATGGCAAGGGAAACGAGACCCTTGACCTGGCGGGCTGCTTCCTCAATGCGTTGGCGCTCCGAGGCATCCTTGACCCAGCCGATCAGATAACCATGCCCGCCAGCCACATAGGGCTGGACTGAGATCGCTGTCGAGGGTTCTGCGAGAATGAGGGCACGACGCAGCTGAGATTTTAAACGCTTGTCGTCGACGAAAGCTTTCGGGTTCTCCGGGCTTCGGATGGCCTGGATGAGGAGTCGGTAGGGGGTGAAGCCCCAAGCGGGTCCCGCCAGTCCGACGAGCCCGATCGTCAGTACGATGAGTCCGGCAGAGGTTTTTCCAAGAGGCAAGGAGATTGTTCGTTTCATCGAAGCGTTCCGCTGATTGTGTTGTGGGTACGATAGCTCCTGGACAATCGATTTGTGGCGTGTCCTTGTCGCGGCCCACTGAGGCTGAGCCTAGGCCTGTGATAGGCTCGGCGTCTATATCAGGCCGGGTGGCGAAAAGCGAAAGCCGTAGGGTCTCTATACTGCGACCCTGAGTGCGTGGGTGAGGCGTGGGCCCCCGCGTATCATAGGGCGGATGGGAAGGCGCGAGGATCAATGGATCGAAGTCTGCGGATCCTTATGGTTTGCCCGCAGTTCAGGCCGATCGTCGGCGGGTATGAGCGCGCGGCCGAGCGGCTGGCTCAGGAGCTCGCACGGCAAGGACATTCTGTCGAGGTGGTGACGGAGCGGCGGGACCCCTTGTGGCCGAGGCGAGAGTGCTCGTCCGGCGTGACGATTCACCGGCTCTGGTGTCGGCACGTTCCACGATGGCACACGCTTACTTCAGTGCTGAGCTTGCTTGGTTTTTTACTCCGTCGGGGCCGACAATACGACATCATCCATATTCATCAATACGGTCCGCTCGCTGCTCTGACGATTGCCTTTGGGCAGTGGTTCGGGAGTAAAGTGGTTCTCAAGCTGACCAATACCGGATACCAAGGGTTGGATGCGACGTTGCCGCGCTCGATGCTCGGTCGTTTGGTCCGTGGGCTCCACCGTAGGGTGGACGCGTGTATTGCCACGAGTCGGCGAGCCGCAGACGAGGCCGAGTCCTTTGGGATCAGCCGCAGCCGGGTTTCTTTGATTCCCAATGCTCTCGACGTCGAACATTTTAGACCACCGAGCGTCGAGGATAAGA
>JAQWNI010000266.1 GCA_029268645.1 Myxococcota bacterium | reverse complement strand
GATCAAGCGAAGCGCTAAGTAGAAATGAGCGCCCACGTAGAACGCGGCAAAAAGCAGGAGGGCCGCGGCGGCCCAAGCCCACCGAAAGGTCCAGAGGCTCGGTCCCTCCGGCTCAATGTCTCGACCCGAATCCGCGTCCTGGGCCAGCGAATCCAACATGCGCTGAGGCTCCCCGAAAAATCCGGCCCCGGACGGACCCAGGGTCGGAAGGCTAACCGGCCGAAGCCGGTCCCGAAAAGTAGCAGCCTCGTCGGCGCCTCGGCTCGAAAGACGCACAAACCGGACTGACCGGCCCTCGACTTCCTCCGAACGAACCAAGGGTCACGACTCGAGCTCAGGGGGGGGCGCTATTCCGTCAGGGAGACGCTTCGAGTAAGGCTTTAAACCGGTTTTTCTCGGTGGCCTTCAGGTAGCCCTCACGTGGAGAAATTTTTTCATCCTCGACGTAGCGATGAAGTACGTCGTCCATCGCCTGCATTCCGACCTGCTTACCCGACTGGATCAGGGAAGACAGCATCTGCATATTCCCCTCTCGAATCACATTGGCGAGGCCAGACGTACGGAGAAGAACCTCGTGTGCTGCGATACGCCCTTGCCCATCTGCCGTCGGAAGCAGTAACTGCGAAACCACAGCGGCCAGCGATTCCGAAAGCGAAAGTCGAATCATATTCTGCTCTTCCGCTGGGAAGGCATCAATAATTCGGTCGATTGTCTTGGCTGCACTGTTGGTGTGAAGGGTGCCAAAAACAAGCATACCCATTTCGGCCGCTGTGATCGCAAGGGAAATGGTTTCTCGTTCACGCATCTCGCCCACTAAAATCACGTCAGCATCCTGACGAATCGCCGATCGCAAAGCCGGCCCAAACCCCTCGGTATGCAGGCCCACCTCTCGATGAGAGAATAGGCTCTGTCTATTCTGATGGACGAATTCGACAGGGTCCTCGATGGTCACGATGTGACGGGCGTAGGTCTTGTTGAGACGATCGATGATAGCCGCCAGAGTGGTGGACTTTCCTGAACCGGTCGGACCCGTGACCAAGACTAAACCCTCGGTGAGATCGGCCAGATCGGTGACCGATGTGGGCATGCCTAGATCCTCAGCGGCGACGATCTCTTCGGGGATGATGCGAAATACCGCGGCCACTCCTTGATTCTGAACGAAGTAATTCGCCCGAAACCTCGCCACGCCTTCAATCCCATAGGCAAAATCCAAATCATTCGTTTCGACGAATTCATCCCATGCACGCGGCGGAGCGATTTCTTGCATCCATAGGCGAAGGCTCTTGTTCTCGAGCACCGACTGCCCTTCCACCGGACGGACTCGCCCCTTCTGCCGGACTCTAGGCTCCAGCCCGGCCGCAAGGTGCAAGTCCGAGCCTCCGGCCTCACTGAGGTACCTCAGCAAACGATCGAGTTCGGGCATTCTCATCCTCTTCTCTCTCTGCGGGCGATCACGGGGAGAACCCCGCCCCTTAGAGACCGGCTGTTATGAGCTTCTTTTCCTCGGCCAGTTTGAGGGCCGACTCTCGACTGATTTGACCTGCCTCGACCCGCTCATTCAGAGATTGCTCGAGCAGGTACATGCCCTGATTACGCCCAGTTTGCATGGCCGAGCGAATCTGAATGGTCTTCTCGTCCCGAATCAGATTGCCGATTGCTTTATTGATGCGCAGCACTTCGAGTGCGGGCAATCGGCCCGAACCATCGACCCGAGGCACCAGTCGCTGGGAAACCACTGCTCGCAAGGAAACTGAGAGCATCGCCCTCACTTGGGCCTGTTCACCGGAGGGGAAGGCCCCAATCAGCCGATTGATGGTACGAACCGCATTGTTGGTATGCAGGGTGGCGAGGACAAAGTGTCCGGTTTCCGCAGCCGTCATCGCGAGAGAAATGGTCTCCAAGTCGCGCAACTCGCCGATAACGATCACGTCGGGATCTTCACGGAGAGCCCCCCTCAAGGCGCGCCCAAAACTCTGAGTATGTCGGCCCGCATGCCGTTGATTGACTAGGCATCCTTTCGAGGGGTGAAGCACCTCGATCGGATCTTCAACGGTTAGAATATGCTCCTGGCGATTCTCGTTGATGAGATTCACGAGGGCGGCCAGTGTCGCTGACTTTCCGCAGCCTGCAGGTCCAGTCAGTAGGACCATCCCCTGATGAAAATCAGTGAGATGCTCCAAGTCGGCGGGTAATCCCAGCTCTTCGAGAGTCGGAGGCACTGACGGAATCGACCGGAGCACCAAATCGAAACCTCTCTGTTGACGATACGCATTGGCACGAAATCGACCGACGCCTTGGCGTTGGAGACAGAAATCCAGTTCGCCAAAACGACGCAGCTCCTCACGCTGCACATCGGTCAGCGCGGATACGACCAAGCGCTCCGCCGTTTCTGCATTCAAATGGCGAGTCTGGTCGGCAATCAGCTCACCCCCCACTCTCAACGCCAAGTACCCTTCGGCATGAAGGTGCACGTCACTGGCACCGGCCTCCAGAGCTTTTTGAAGTATTTCGTCTAGGGCATCGCACGGTTCCGGGTGATCAGATCTGAATGAAAGCCCGAGACCCACTGATTCAGCGGTCGCTTCGAACGAGGGCCGCTTCATCGACGCGCTGGCCAAGTCTTCCGTCGTCTTGCTTTCTGGTGTGCAAATCGGATCGGCGACCTCTGTGTCAGATGATCGCAGCCGCTGACCCGGTTCGGCCACAGAATCAGAGCCGTTGGGGGTTCCTTCTGTCACGGGAGCAAGCTCTTCGGCGCTGCGAGACGCCAAAGCATGAATGACGTCAGCTTTTTTAGACTTTTCCAGATGGGGAGACCCTTTGGGTAAAGACGTCGCTGGATCGGACTGCGCTCCTTCAGCCGCTCGTCGATCTCGGTGCTTCGCCAGAAGCTCTCTTTTCAGAGACTCCAGTCGGCGCTGCTGCCTCTCAGTAATGAATCCCTGGGTGACGAGGAAATCTTCAGCCGGTTGGCCAGAATCCAATTCCTCCACAACGGAGGCAAGTTGCTCCTGGGTGACCCATTTGAGCTTGAGCGCAAGACGCGCCACGAGCGGTAGCTTTTTGTCATTCATTCTGCCAAGAGGTATCGGTCAAACGCGAATCAGCGTTGAGCGCCCAGGTGGCGGGACGGTTACTCTTGGCAACCTGAAGGTGAGGAGCTCAATGCCCCGAGCCTCCCTCCACAAAATTGCCGCCTCGGGAGAGAAATGCCATGCCGCCGGAGTCACCCGCCTTGACTGGACAGCAACGCAAGTGGTTACGCGGCCAAGCCCACGCGCTGAAGCCGATCGTCCATATCGGGGAGGCTGGACTGAGCGCATCCGTCATCGAGGCGACCCGAGCAGCGCTCGATCGCCATGAACTAATCAAAGTGAGGCTCCAACAGCCAACGGATAAGCGCGGGACGGCTCAACAAATTTCCGAGCAGGCGAGCGCGACGCTCTGCGGCTTGGTTGGGCATACGGTTATTCTCTACCGAGCCCACCCAGAAAACCCCAAGCTTGTACTCCCTGGGGAATAATCTCCATGCACGGGTCTTAAGCAGGCCTACCAGCCCCGCAGGTCGATCGGCCACTCTTCGAGTACGTCGTCCCCATCCACCAGATGAAGCCGGTCGTGATAGGCCATAGTGGGATCGACGTGAGCCGGGAGGACGCGAATTCGATCTCCCGGCTTGAGTGCCCGACTGGGAGCAAAAGTCAGGTGCTCGTCTGAACAGAACCAAACTTTCGCGTCGAGAACATCGGGGTTCCCGTGATCCATACCTAAAGATTTTAGACCGCAATCCGCTACGACGTAGCGATCCGCCACGGAGATGACCGTGGACAGTACGCAAAAAGCCTGCTCAAAGGGCAGGCCGATCTTTCCGTAGGCAGTGTCCATCAGAGCGTAACTTCCGGCTTGAATTTCCGTGGCAAACTGATTGCAATCAAATGTGCCAGTCCCTCCCGCGGAGATGACTTCCCCTCCCACATCGGCGTGGGCGGCCTTGAGCAAAGCCATGCTGGCTTCGCAGCCCTCTCGACGTTGACCTGACTCGGGGAGTCCAACGACGTGCCCTTCATAACCCATGACTCCTCGAACCGACAAGCCTGCAGAACGCGCTCGGTCGGCCAAGCGCCCGGCTTCATCTGGGGCACACCCACATCGCGGAAGTCCAACGTTCACGTCGATCAAGCATTCCTCGACCCCCCCCTGAACCGCCGCAGCAACCGTCTCAAGAGAATCGACGGCGACAGTCACACGGGCATTGAGGGCGCCTAGACGACGCGCATCCATCACCTCGTTGGCCAAAAGGAGATCCTCTCCAAGACCAGCCGCCGCCATTCCTTCCATCTCACGAATCGTGGCGCAGCAAAAATTCGAATGGCCGTATTGCGCTTGCCGAGAGGCCAACACCGTGCACTTATGCGCCTTGACATGCGGGCGCAGTCGAGCGCCGGGCAGCGCCTCGGCCATGCGTTCTAAGTTCCGGTCCAAAGCCGAAGCATCGAGAAGAAGAGACGGGGTCGGCAGGTCAGTCACTCGCACTCGGAACTCCTCTTCATACTGGCCAAGAACGAAAGCAATCCGTCGCCCGCTCAAATGCTCGGGCCACCTGAAGAACAAGGTCGTCTCGATGCCGCGGACCCACAATCTGTAATCCGATGGGAAGGCCGGCCTTCGACAAACCCACCCTGACCGTTGCAGCGGGGTGCCAGGAAAGGTTGAAGGGCATTGTGAAACTTCCAAAATTTGCCGCGGGCTGAGCGCGGCCCTCGATCTCTTTCAAAAACGGCCCTCCCGCCGCAGGGGGGTCGTAGGGAACCGTGGGGGTCAGAAGAATGTCAAACCGCTCAAACACTTGAGCCGTCCAGGCGTTCAACTCGGATCGGCGCTGCCGCATCCGCCGCCAAAGCTCGGGCGTCATGCGAGCAGCCGCCTGAACCCCTCGAATAAAGGAACGGCCAAACTCTTCCTCGTGTTCAGGCAACAATGGCTGAAGCTGCGACAGCAATTCCCACGCCCCTGCGAAACCCCAATCCCCACCGGGTTCAGGAGGGCCTCCGTCTAGGCCCTCGACCGCGATTCCCCAATCCGGGAACAAACCGGCCGCCTTCTCCACGGCAGCCGCCACGTCGGATTGCACCATCGCGTAGCCGAGATCCGGAGAGAAGGCAGCCCGCAATCCAGAGGGGAGATCCTCAAGAGTCTCTTGGAAGGAAAACTTCACTCGAGGCAAAGAGTTGGGATCGAGCGGGTGCACGCCTGAAACCACGTCTAAGTGCAAAGCGGCATCGGCCACCGAGCGCGTCAAGGGCCCCCAAACGCCCGTATCGTCCATGGTCCACAAAGCCTTCGGGCCGTTGGGAATCCTCCCCCATGATGTCTTCAAACCAAAGCAGCCGGTCACCGAGGCGGGGATACGAATCGAGCCCCCTCCGTCGCTCGCCGTCGCCATCGAGATCACCCCGCCGGCAATTGCCGCCGAGGATCCCCCGCTCGACCCTCCGGGAGTCCGGTCGAGGTTCCAAGGATTGCGCGACGTGCCAAAGAGTAGGTTTTTCGTGAGCGCCGTGTAGCCAAACTCGGGAGTATTCGTCTTGCCCACGACGATCGCACCAGCAGCCCGCAAACGCTCGACCTGAATCGAGTCTCGATCGGCGACGGCATCCCGAAACGGCACAGAACCCTGACTCGTCACCAGGCCTGCGACATCTTCAAGGTCCTTCACCCCGAGCGGAATCCCCTCAAGCGGTCTCGATTCTCCCTGACTGCGGCGAATATCGGAGGCTCTAGCCTCCTTGAGCAAAGCTGATTCACTGCGTACCGCCGTGAACGCATTCAGCGTCTCGCGCGTCTCATCAATCCGAGACAAGGTCGCCTGCATCAATTCCACCGCAGAAAATTCAGCTGAATCTAAACCCGCAAGTACCTCCACGAGATCCCGCGTCAACCACTCCTTCATGAATCGTCTCCCGAGCTAGAATGGGCGTCCGAACAAACTGCTGGAGTTCTACGCCTCCACAGGTGTCAGCCAGTCTCCGTGAAGCGAATTTTGTCCGGTCACCACCTCGAAATATGCCGTTTGCAAAGCCTCGGCCACGGGGCCTCGTCGGCCGGACCCGATCTGCCGATGATCCACCTCTCGAATCGGCGTAACTTCGGCTGCCGTACCGGTCAAGAAGATTTCATCCGCCACATATAAATCGTCCCGCGTAACCGGCGACTCAGTCACTGTATAGCCTTGATCGCGAGCCAGCTGCATCAGTGTGTCGCGAGTGATGCCATCGAGAACCGTCGCCAAAGGTGGGGTCCGGATTAGGCCATCACGCACAACGAAAATATTTTCCCCTGTACATTCCGAGACAAGGCCCTGAGTATCCAGCATGATGGCCTCATCGTAGCCATCGAGCAGAGCTTCTCTTTTGGCGAGAATCGAATTCACATAGTCTCCGCATGTCTTCCCATTCGTCATCTTCGCGTTGACGTGATGACGCGCAAAACTCGACACCTTGGCTCGAATACCACGGGCCATGCCTTCCTCCCCAAGATATTTCCCCCAGGCCCAGGAGATAATCGCAACACGGACCGGGTTCTCTCCGGGATTCAAGCCCATCGCCCCATCACCGAGGAAAACAAGAGGCCGCACATAGCCTTCCGAGAGATCGTTCAGACGCAAGCTCTCCAAAATCGCTTCTTGAATCACAGTCCGCTGATAAGGCACTTCGAGCAAATTGATGTGCGCTGACTCAAACAGCCGACGAACATGTTCGGGCAGTCGAAAAACCGCCGAACCACCGCTTTCGAGCTGGTAGCACCGAATCCCTTCAAAAACCCCTAATCCATAGTGGAGACTGTGAGTCAAGATGTGAACATTCGCTTCATCCCAGGGGATGAAGTCTCCATCTAGCCAGATCGCTTTTCCCGTCACGCCCTTGCTTGCGTCATTGCCCATTTCAGTCGCCTTCCTGTCTCCCTCGATGCATGCGGCAACAGGCCACAACGGATCGGGGACTGGACAGTCTCGCGATTGAAACGCTTGACTGCAATCCAGCCAAAAATAGGGGCCTCATCATAAGAATTTGAAAATCCGACGCAGCCCCCCGTGCCCTTTTCGGCGGCGACGGGTCAATAGCCTGAGCTCCCGCTGAGCTTCCACCGAATCAGGCGATAGTTCGACCGCCCGAGCCAAGATTTTTTCCGCTGCGACCCAGCGCCCCTGAACAACGTAGAGACGCCCAAGAAAAATCAAGGGTTTATGGTGGTCTCGGTCAAGGCGTGCCCCTTCTCGAACATGCTCGATGGCTTCTTCGGTCATCATAAGCTCATCTGGATGACAGAGATGAAGCGCCCAGCCGTAAAACGCCCGATAGAGGCCCGAATCGGGAACCACCTGCAAAGCACGACCAAAACATTCTAGACCCGAGACATAGGCTCGCTGCTTCAGGAACTGTTCGCCCTCTCGAAAATCTCTTTCGGCCCGATGCACTTGGGCGCGCTGCACCTTGCCTTCTTGGTCTTTGGTGTCCTTACGCAGTGTTGCTGCATACTCTGCTCGGGAGCGAACACTCTGAAGCTTCGAATGAGCCGCCGTCAGAAGACGAAATACTTCGTCCGCCAACTGGCGCAGCGCAGGTGGGGCATTTTGGTATTCATGCGGTCGAACCTTCTCGGATAGCCTCATATAGGCACGCTGAACCGCTTGGTCGTGAGTAGACACCGGAACGCCGAGGATTGAATACGCATCTTGCCCTCGTAGCTTTCGAGCCCACTCCAAAAGATCTCCCCGCCATTCAACGCCCCCACCCTGCGAAGAGACTTCTGGCGCCAACGCCTCCGAGGACGTCGGGTTAGAAAACGTCCGACCCACCAATTCTGGTACATCATAAAAGCCCATCATCACAACGGCATAGAGTGCACGACGAGTCGATTCGGACGCCTCGACATACTCACCAAGGCGAAGACTTGGATCGAGCTCAGCCTCGTAGTGGCTCCAGTCCTCTTGGTCACACGCAGCCCCCAAAGAGCCGGCCCAATCTGAGCCGAAGCGCCACCCGCTCTTCGCATGCTGCGTTAAAAATAGGTCAATCTCGTTCAACGGGATCAATTGATGAGCCGCCTTGCGGATCAAACGGTTCGGCGATTCGGCCACCAATCGGGTGACCCGATCTCCAAGTTTCTTCCCCGGCTCGAATTGGTAGCGACCCGTTCTCCACCCGAAGACTTCGAGAATCTTGGCTTCGGCTTGGTGATCGAGGGCCCGCTGAAGGTCTGCCGGCTTCACAACTCCCATGTCGAGCAGAATTTGGCCCTGCAGGCCCTCTCCCTGGCGGAGCCGACGTACCGACTCCTCCCAATCTCTCCGAGAAAGACTCCCGGACTCCATCAATCGATTGCCCAAACATTCACTCAAGAGATTGGATTGCACGGCCACAGGGCTGCCATCACGAAATTCGATGGCCTTCTTCTTTTTTCCATGACCTAGACAAACCACCCCGCGCACCTTCATGCGGTAAAGCCTGGAAAGCAGTGCGCCATATCGCAGTTCTCTGAAGTCACCGGACGTTGGAAGTCTTTGGCCGACTCCACCGTCAAGCACCGCCGTCGCTTCCCCCTTGATGAGGGAATGCAGTTGCAAAACAAACTGTTCCGGAGACAGAGCGGCATTGAGCCTAACCACACCGCGTGAGTCGAGAATTGACTGCTCTTTACTCCTCGTGGGGTTCCGACTGTCGCAACAAACGACGGGGATCGGAAGGTCCAGGTTGGCAAGCGCCTGTAGAGCTTTCTCTACGTTTCTAAATTTGTGAGATTGCATGAACTCAGGCGACAAGAGGAGGAGGTCGGCAGACTCTTCCTGGACAGCCGCCACAGCCCGCTCTGCGTCGACGACCGAAATCAGATTGAAGTCGGCAGACTCAAGGGCACGCCACTCGTCGTTCAGAAAACCTACTAAACCGTGCACACACACAAGGGTCGAGGGCATTCGGGCTCCTTTTTGATGGAGTCGTCCAATGCCTCGACCGCTCGGGACAGGGCGGCGTAATGCAATTCAGAAATGGGACGAGGGGCTGACTCGATTCATATCCAGAATCGGATGATCTGCGGGCCAATCTTTAGGACTTCCTCGCAATCACGGGTCCGGTGAGTCCAGAGACTCTCGCAATGTGACCTACAGCACACACGAGCCAAGCCGATTCGACCCGATCTAAGAAGAAGAGACGTTGGGGTCTCAGGAGTCTTGAAAGGCCGCCACGATCGCCGACTCGTATGGTGCTCTCAACACCCCTGCCTCAGTGACAATTCCTGTGACTAAACGGCAAGGAGTCACATCGAAAGCCGGCTGCTCCACCTCGACTCCTTCTGGCAAGACTACGCGATTCCCGATTCGCGCCACTTCCTCGCGGTCGCGCACTTCAATTGGAATTTCAGCCCCACTTGCGACAGAACGATCAATGGTTGAAAGGGGAGCCGCCACGTAGAAAGGGATGCCGTGGGCTTGCGCCAAAACGGCTACTCCATAAGTCCCTATTTTATTCACAACATCGCCGTTGGCAGCAATTCGATCTGCTCCAACCACGACCATATCGACCTGGCCGCCCTGCATCATCGAAGCCGCCATATTGTCTGTGCAAACTCGGACCGGAATTTGGTCACGCTGAAGCTCCCATGCCGTCAATCTCGCCCCTTGCAAAAGCGGACGGGTCTCGTCGGCGAGCACACTGACACCCAGCCCGGCCTCTCGCGCAGCACGAACGACACCAAGAGCGGTTCCGTACCCCGCCGTTGCCAACGCGCCCGCGTTGCAGTGGGTGAGAATACGAGCGCCCGCCTCAACCACTTCTAGTCCAGCTTGCCCGATTTGATGGCACGTCTGGATATCTTCGGACAGAATCTTCTGGGCCTCCTCCAGCAATCGCTCCCGCACTGCATCAGCGCCGGACTTCGCGGGGCCGGAGTCTTCTCGCAATCGGGCTTGCATCCGATCGAGTGCCCAGAACAAGTTGACGGCCGTCGGCCGGGTTGCTCTTAATCGAGGAATAACTTCCGTTTCGAGTTCACTGCGCAACGCCTCGGCTCCATCAGCCATTGAATTGAAGGCACCCAGCGCAACCCCCATGGCCGCAGCCACACCAATCGCAGGAGCCCCACGAACCGAGAGTCGCTCGATGGCCTGTGCCAAGTCCTCGACTTGGTCGAGCCTTAGATAGTGCTCTTCTTCGGGTAGGCGAGTCTGATCGAGCAACTCCACTGCGCCCTCATTCCACCTCAGAGTGAACCAGCTTGAAGCACTCACTAAACCCCCTCCCCCGTCACGGTGCGTCCTTTTCCGCCTCGGGTTGCGGCTCCTGCTCACCCTCGGACGGGTTGAGCCTCTTCCCACCCAGGAGCGTATTCAGCCCGTTTCCCAGCAGCGAACCCGCCCCAGGAATCACCTTGTCCGTTCCCCCCAATACCGTCTTGATGGCCACGTTATTAGAAACCAGCTGAGTGCTCAGTGAAAGCACAGCTGACTCCGACACATCGACTTTCGGGTCGTCGAGCGTTCCTCGAATATGCGCCACAGGAACAACGATTTCTCCATCTTTGGCTCGAGCCCCTAAAGCAGCCGCGGCCGCCTCTCCCAATTCAATTTTACCTCGCAGGTCAAGTGACAAGTCAGCCAAGCGGATATTGCCGACAAGGTTGGCCGCGTAGCTGGATTCGACGATGCGGGCTTTCTCGATCACGCAGACTCCGTTTTCGACTTTGGAAATCAGGCGGGCTTTCTCGAAGGAATCATCCGTCACTCCAGTGAGGTCCGGAGTTTTGTCCCCGAGGAGCAGTCGAGTGACGCGTGTGATCTGGCTGTATTTTCCGAGCCCATCGAACAAAGAAGAAAGAAGCGAGAAACCCACTATTCGCCCCCCCTCCTCGACCCCGGGAATCGCCTGGCCCATCTCCAGATTGAACTCTCCGTTAAATGAATCAAAAAAGGCCGCCTCAGTGCCAAGGCTCGAGCCGCTCCCAGAGATCTGCGCGTTTAGAGTCGCGGGGCCGTACAGGACATTGGCGAAGTTCGGCGACAGGCCCGTTAAAAATGCATCGGCCCGAATCGTTTGAGGAGTTTTAACCTTGATATCAAAAGGAAGCTCTCCGGCGAGATCGGTCACTTGCCCCGATATCTCGAAATGCTGCCCTCCCGCGGACAAATCGCCTTTCTCGATCGCGATCCCGTCGCCCTGGCCCGTCAAGTCCACCGAAAGGCTTATCGACCCGCCATCTTGAAAGACGACGTGGAGATCTTCCGCTCTCAAAGTGCCTTGAACAGAAGGCGGCCCAGACTGATAGACCAAATCTTTTATTTCGAGACGGCCGTGAGCACCAGAGTCGGACAGTTCGGGCACCAAGAGCGCAATCGCCTTGACGGGAAATTCCTCGCTATCCAGTTGCACGTAGAAGGAGGGCTCCCACCCCACTCGACCCGAGGCTTTGATCGTGGCGATCTCGATGGTATTAAGACTCACAGCCCAATCAGAGTTCGGAGTGTCGCCCCACTCCGAAACAA
The DNA here is from genome assembly GCA_029268645.1 of Myxococcota bacterium. GTDB lineage: Bacteria > Myxococcota_A > UBA9160 > UBA9160 > UBA4427 > TMED88. Next base: position 3,114 of record JAQWNI010000266.1, on the reverse strand, counting down.
GGTGCAGCGATGTTCCAGCCGGCTTGACAATCCATTTACTGATTGAGATTGCCGCCTGCTTTGCCTCAAGGGTCAGGGTGCCCTTAGGCTTGGGCCACAGATCGTCAAAGTCCCCCTGGAGGGCAAGGCTCCCCTTGAGTGAATCAGCCTCCCATTGGACCCGATCCGCCGCCAACTGGACATCGAGCTTCAACTGTTTAGGGTCGGCGATAGGACCCTTGATTTCGGCGTTTCCGGAGAGAGTCGCCTCGGTGATAAATTCGGAATCCAGATAAGAGCCTAAGCCCGAGAGACTCAAATTAGTCAGTCCGAAGCGGAGGGCAACATCTCCGTTTAAGGCGGAAGTCCCCGTCGCTTGAATCTCCCCGCCCCCGATGGACTCGGCCTTAAAATCGACATCCAAAGGAGTCGATGTATCGGTGCTCTTCGCGATGAGGTTCACAGACTCGAATCCAAAAGTCTCGGGGGGGGAACGCGTTTTATCGATCAGAGAAAAGCGCGCCTCTCGCACTTTAATTTGGCGAAAGCGAATTCCCCAGGACGAAAACCAGCTCTCCTCTGAACTCGGCGATGTCTCCTCCGGATTCGAAAGTGAAGACGAAGTTGACCAGGGGGAATCTAAACCCGAATCGTTGCGAACCATTCGAACATCGAGCCCATCGATCGTTAGAGATTCAAAGAGGACAGTCTTCCGGATCAAGGGCGCAATGGCGATTCTCAAGTCGAGGCGGGTGATCGTCAGCAGATCCGGCCCGGCCTGGTCAGGACCGGGAAGAGTTGCAGACCTGATCGACAGGTGAGGCGGCCAGAGGCCCATTTGGAGAGATTTATAGGAAAGAGGCCGACCGAGTAAAGATACGGAAAGCTTCTCAACGTGATCTCTCATTGCGGGCGTCTGGCTGTAGCGTTCTAGAGCCAGAGTCAACACTCCGAGCACCAGAAGCAGAGACACGAAGCCAAGCAAGAAGACGAGGGGGATGCGACGCAATGGGTGAGTTCTCTCTGATGGGGCGTGTTCAGGCACTCGCCCCTCCATCATCAGGCAGCCGAGACCCTCACGAACCATAAAAAAAACCGGCCGGCAGCGAGGGCTGGAAAGCCGGACTGGCACAACGGGGAGTCTACACCGCCTTCCGCGAGTGTGCGTCGCCATCAGGGCGACGGCCTAAAATCCACTTCACCAGTGCTTGCAGGCTGACGCCGGCCAGAAGGAAGGTGACCCAGAGCATAGGCGTGCGATAGCGCACCGAGAATTGGAGCAAGAAGTAGGGGATCGGCAATATCAGCATCCACGCGAGGAGAAGGGGACCCACCGCAATGCGGTGGATGAGCACCATCGCCAGCCCCACAAACGCCAAAAACGTACTCATGTAGAGCACCCAGGATTGGAGTCGAACAGGTCCAGCGGTTAACTCATACAACGGGTCACCCATCGCAGAGGGCCACCAAAACAACAGGGTACGGCGCCCGATCAAATTTACGGAATGACGAGGCTCTCCTGCGATGAACGCGAGCGCTTTACGCATCTGCACAGCGTTATACTCGACCTCTCCTCGCTCGATCAGAAGTTTTACCTGCTCTGGCGATCGGTTGGGATGGGATTCACGAAAACAGCCACTCAGCATGTTGTCGAAAAGCGACACGCCCGCGCAGGGACTGAAGCTCGCGATCATTTCGATTCCTAGGTTGTCGCGAACAAAGATCGGCTCACCGAACAGTTGAGCATTGCGAATAAGCCAGGGACTCAAGACCGAAACGGACACAGCCATGACCACAAAGCTACGGCCCCACGCATGCGAAAGGCGGGTCTTCCAGAAGTCCCAGGCCAAAAACGCGGCCCAAACGATTACGGCGACGGGATAGGTCAAAAGTAAAAGGCCAAAAAACAAACCGATCAGCCCTTCCCTTCCCCACCGAATCCCGCCCTCATCCCCTGGACGGGTAGCGACCAGCCAAGTCACAAGCATCATCAGAAGCGCGACGTACTCGCCTTCCCATTGCGGTACGGGGCGCCGGTTGGCTGCGAGCGCGAGCAGACCCGCCCAAAGCCCGGCTCCCCAGCCCAACCCCGAGACATGCGCAAGCTTTGGCAAGAATGCCACTTGAGCCGCGAGGGCGATGGCCGCCGCCCAATACAACACCTGCTGGGCGTCTTGCAGAGAATCGGTCCATCGGAACACCAAGGAAGCCGCGGCCGGAAAGACTGGAGCGACATGAGCGGTGGGACCGCTCGGCGCAGAATGAAATGGATTGGCGAATTGACCCTGCTCTGCGAGGGACAGGGCGACGCGTGTCGTTTCGACGAGCGACACCCCCGGTCGTTCATGTAGCGCAGACAAGACTAGGCTCGTGGCGAACAACAGACTGAACGTGACCAGAGATCGCGATTTGGGCCCGAGCCTCCGATGAAACTTCATCACCTTGGCCCCATGCGATTCCCAAGAAGCGACACTCTAGCCTCTGATTTTTTCGATCAATCTCGCACGCACTTCGCCTGGGCTGGCCTTGCCCTGAGTCGCCTGCATCACCTTTCCCATCAGAAAGTTCAGAGGCTTGTCGTCGCCCGCTTTGACACTTTCGACCGCTGCCTCATGGGAAGCGATCACTTCATCAACGAAGCCCCCGATCAACCCGGAGTCCGAGACCGCTTCCAATCCCCGCTCGATCATCAAGGCCTCAGGATCTCCGCCTTCTCGCACTAGATCCGTCAGTAGGTCACGGGCATTCCGCGCCGTAAGCCGACTCGCTTCCACCAGCCCAATCAACGCCGCCAAATCCTTTGGTTCTAATGGGCTCTCTTCGACTTCAAGTGATTGCTCGTTCAATTCCTTATTGAGATCGCGCACAATCCAATTGAACGCGGTTTTCGAAGAAGAGCAGCTTTCTGCCGTTCCTTCGAAAAAATTGGCCAGTCCGCCATTCGCCACTAAGAGGCCTGCGTCCTTCGGCGACAACTCGTACTGTGACTCGAATCGTGCTTTTTTTTCGTCAGGCAGCTCCGGCATATCGGATCGAATCGCTTCAATCCGATCTTCGGAAATCAGGAGGGGGATTAAGTCTGGATCATCGAAATAGCGGTAATCATCGGCATTCTCCTTGAGTCGCATCACTCGC
>JAQWNI010000265.1 GCA_029268645.1 Myxococcota bacterium | reverse complement strand
CTGCTTCGGCCAGTGCCGATCACGCAGAAGATGGGTCAACGATTCGCGTCGAAGCGGAGGGTCGGGTTGAGGCGAAACCCGATCTCGTTTCTTTGAATGTCCGGGTTTTTACCGAGGCCCCCAAAAGCGCCGAAGCGGCAGAGCAAAATGCGGCCCGAACCCAAGCGGTTTTAAAAGCCTTGCGGAAGAGCCTCGGTCCGGAAGCGGAACTCTCGACTTCTGGCTATGCGGTTTCACCGCGTTACGAACAACCCGGACCCAACCGATCTCGAGTGCTTGTGGGCTACCAGGTTCGCAACAGTGTCGTGGTCCGAAGTGGGGATTTGGCTGGCATTGGAAAGGCCATCGACGTTGCCTCAGCAGCCGGCGCCAACGAAATGGACTCACTTCGTTTTGAGTTGAAAGATGATTCGACTCTGCAACTCAAGGCACTCGCCCAAGCGACGAGGCGAGCCCGGCAAAAGGCAGAAGTGATTGCAAAGTCACTGGGAACCCAAGTCAAGCGAGTCGTTTCTGTGGAAGAGATGGGTGGCTTCGCGCCGAGTTATCGCATGCAGGCGTCACCCATGATGGCAAAAGACACGACCCCCGTGGCAGTGGGGCAGGTTGAGTTGACGGCCCGCGTTGCAATGAAGGTTGAGTTCGAACAATAGCCATCCCGCAAAAGCCGCGACAGAAAGAGACGGCGCCGGATACCACGGGCTTGTGGGAAGAACGAGAAGGAGAGGGCGTGCAGAAACTCAAAGGCAAAGCGGCTCTGGTGACGGGTTCCGCCCGGGGAACGGGGGCGGTGATCGCTCGGTTGCTGGTGGAAGAGGGCGCACAGGTTCTCTTAACCGATGTCCTCGAAGAGCCCGGGGAAGCTTTGGCTGCCGAACTCGGCCCTTCCGCGTCGTTCCAGAGGCTGGATGTCAGCCTCGAAGAGGATTGGCGGCGGGGAGTGGATCGTTGCGTCGCGCTCTACGGCGGTGTTGATATTCTCGTCAACAATGCTGCGGTTCTCCACATCGGCGCACTGGAAGAGACTTCGCCCGAAACAATGGAGAGACTCTTTCGCGTGAACCAGCTCGGGCCGTTTTTGGGTATTCGGGCGGTGATCGATCCCATGCGAAAGCGGGGTGGCGGGTCCATCGTGAATGTCGCGTCCTCGGACGGCGTGAAAGGCATGAATGGGGTCGTGGCTTATGCGTCAACCAAGTGGGGCCTCAGGGGCGTGACGAAATCGGCGGCGATGGAATTGGCGCGAGACCGCATTCGTGTCAATGCGGTTTGCCCGGAAGCCGGCAATTCCGAGATGACCGCGCCCTTCCTGCCGCCGGGCGTCGACGCCGAATGGGCCTCTCAACACAATCTGGGTCAAATACTTCCGGCGCCGGAGGGCTATCGCATCCGTGACCATTTGGCAGACATCGCCCGGATGGTTCTCTTTTTGGCGTCGGATGACTGCCCGACGGCGACTGGGGCTGACTGGGTGATTGATGGCGGCCTCACAGCGGGCTACGTGCAGCGCGGCCTCCCGGGCAGCTAAATCGCCGGTCCGCCGCACTCTGGTCCACCGTACTGGCGCTTCATCCGTTTTTACAGAAGTCCGCCACGCTCACCGCGGTGTCGCGACTGACCTCGGGACAAGCGATCGGAAAAATTTCCGTACCGTGAATGGTTCCCATCACCTGGCGGCAACGGGTGGGGACACCCGCTCGGAGCAGCAATCGATAAAAACCGATGCCCTCATCTCGCAAAGGGTCACACTCGTTTACGCTAATGATCGTGGGCACGAGACCCTTCACGTCTTCTTCGGAAGCGAAGCCGGGCCAAGCTAATGGGTTGCGTTTCTCGACTTCTTCGATCCCATACCCGACCGCGCCGCTGTTGTTGTGAAGATCGAGAAGGATTCCGTTGTTTTCTTCCGACGACGGATTTTCGGGAAGAGGCCAGAGTCCGGCGATGTAGGGACAGAGGGCGTAAAGACCCTGAATCAAACCCAGCGATCCTTCCTGCTTCAGGCGCAGTCCGGTCGCCAACGTGAGGTTGCCCCCTCCGCTTTCCCCAGCGACGATGATTCGATTCGGGTCAATGCCGAGGCGTTCGGCTTGGGAAGCCACCCATTTGAGGCCCGAAACGCAATCGTTGAGTCCGGCGGGATAGGGTGCGACTTCCGGCAGGGCGGAGGGCGTCACGGCATTTCGGAACTCGACCATGGCCACAGCTACACCTTGGTTGGCAATCATGCGGCCCCAGGCTTTGTAATTTCCGTAGTAGCAGGAAAGAGACGCCATGCCGCCGCCGTGGATGTAATAGACGCAGGGAAGCGGATCTGCGCTTTCGGGTCGAATGAACTGGATTCGGGCTGTGTTCTGATCGGGCTCCGATGTGAATTCGAAGTCTTGGATTTCGAGGCCTTCTGAGGAAGCGACGTCCTCGCTATCGCAGGCATCGAGGAACATTTTCAGCATGCCTTCGGCGGCTTTGGCTTCCGGCGAATTCGACGCCTCCAGCAAAGCTTCTCGATTCTCCACGTCGCTCTGGGGCGGCAATTCCAGAGCCCCAAACAGCGCCTTGATACGGGGGTCGATCCGCGGATCTTCAGTGATCTTGTTCGCCATCGGGAAGCTCCTTTTAGCCCGCGTTTTCGAAGATTACGGCAAGCTCGTGGTTAAGTTGTTTCTTAATGGTGTGGAAAATCCTGCGCTCTTTGGTCGCCATACTCTGAAGTAGAGCCAGGCTGTCTTCGATCAGGCTGTTCTCGCCACTCACCGCATCGACGAATCCAGCTGCCAGGGCTTCTTCTCCGGGATAGCGTCTGCCTGTCAGCGCGGCGTCACGGGCCACCTGAGGTGAGACTTTTGCCTTCAAGAGACTCATCATCGGCAACCCGATGGGGACGCCAACGTCCACCTCTGAAACGCAGAACCAGCCCCGATCGGCCCGCATCACCCGGTAGTCGCAGGCAAGCGCGAGGAACGCCCCGGCCGCAAACGCATGACCGTTCAGGGCGGCAACGGACGGACAGGGGAGGGTGACCAGCCGCCGCATGATTTCCATCATGCGCTTGCCGAAGGTTTGAGCGTCTTCGCCCTGAAGCGACATCACTACTTCGACGTCGAGTCCGCTCGAAAAGAATTTTTCCGAGCCCGTGAGGAGCAAGCCGGCCTCTCCCTCACAGTCCGATTCAACGATGTCCAAGATTTCGATCATCCGCTGTTGCCAATCGGGGTTAACCATGTTGGCACCATTGTTCATTTGGGCGATGTGGATCGCCCCCTCTCGACGATGGTCGATCATGGGATGAGCCTCCGAGCTGCGGCGGCTTGCTCAGCCGCCGCAGCGCTTGTGGGCTATTCGGGAATCTTGAGGACGCGTTTGGCGATCACGTTCAGCTGGACTTCGTTGGTGCCGCCCCAGATGGAGTCAGCCCGAGTCGTCAGCCAGGCGCGGGTTCTTTCAAGTTGGTCGGCTCCGAATCCGTCTCCCGACCAGCCGAGTCCCTGAGCCCCCATGGCCATCATGGCGATGTCTTGTTCATCTTTCACCATGTTGGCCCACCGGTACTTACCGAGAGAAGCGATGTCTCTTCCTGTTTGGCTGGCCCGCATTTCTTCGCCGGCTCTCCGCATGGTCAGCCGCAGCCCGAGCTGTTCCAGCTCCTGTTGGGCCAGGCGCTCCCTGATCGTGGGGTCTTGGAGCGTGCCACTTGCGTCAAGGCCGACCTCTCGTTTCACCAGATCGAAGATCGTATCCTTCATCGCCCCGGTGATCCCGCCCTCACTGCCACCGTCCTGGGTGCGCTCGTGCTGGAGCAGTCGTTTGGCGATCGTCCACCCTCCGTTTAACGGACCGACCAGATGACTGGCCTTGGCCCGAGCACCATCGAAGAAGACCTGAGAAAAGTCCGCACTCCCGTCGATCAGATTCAGGGGCGAAACCTTGACCCCCTCCTGCTTCATCGGGAAGAGCAGGAAACTGATGCCCTCGTGCTTGGGGGCGTCCGGGTCGGTGCGGACGAGGCAGAAAATCCAATCCGCCTTATCTGCGCCCGTCGTCCAGATCTTCTGGCCGGTGACGATATATTCGTCTCCCTCTCGTACGGCCCGTGTCTGCAGGCTCGCCAAGTCTGATCCCGCACCGGGCTCACTGTAGCCTTGGCACCAGGTCACTTCGTTCCGGGCGATCTGAGGCAAAAACTCGCGCTTTTGTTCTTCCGTCCCGAATTCGAGGAGGGTTGGACCGAGCATGGCCACACCGAAGGTGCGCAGCTTCGGAGCGCGCACTGCGTTCAGCTCTTCCTTGACGACACCGGCTTGCTTGCGGTCGAGGCCGCCGCCTCCGTATTCCGTGTCCCATTCAGGAGCGACGAGACCGCGGGAAATCAGGGCCTTGTTCCATTGGCTCAAGAGTTTTTTGGGCAGGTCCTTGCGAGTTCCGACCCGGAGTTCGGAAGGAAGGTTTTCATCAATCCAGGTCCGAATTTCTTGTCGGAATTCTTCGAGATTGGCTGTGGACATGGTTTGGACTCCTAGTAGCCACGCAGGTGGGCAAATCGGTTTCGATGAAAAATGGCATCGCCGAGGCTGAGCTCGGCGGCTTTCAGGCGCTTGAAGAAAAGACCGATTTCCTCTTCGTCCGTCATGCCAATCCCACCGTGCATTTGGACTGCTTCACCGGCGATCAGCGGAGCGACTTCGGAGCAGCGTGCCTTGGCGGCACTGGTTGCCTCCGCGATGTCATTCCGCCCTTCATCGATGGCCGTCTGGGCATCTCGAACAATCGAGCGCGTGAATTCCATCTCGGCAAAGAGATTGGCAATCCGGTGACGAAGGGCCTGGAAGGTTCCGATCTTGACGCCGAATTGCTCTCGGGTCTTGAGATATTCGAGCGTTCGCTCGAAAGCCTCTTCGAAACTGCCCACCATTTCTGCGCAGAGTCCGACCGTCGCCCGATTGAAAACCGCATCCAGCACATCGGCTCCGGCATCGACGGTCCCCAAGACGCGGGCGCCATCTACGGCCACGTTCTCGAGCACGAGGTGGGCGCCGTTGCGACCGTCCACCAAGTCGTCTCGATGGATTGTCAGTCCAGGGGCGTCGGCCTCCACGACAAAGAGCGAGAGCCCTTCTCGTTCGCCGGAAGAGCCCGCGGTTCGAGCGGCTACGACGATTTGGTCGGCCACGTGACCGTCAAGCACAAAGCTCTTGCGGCCAGTGATGGTGTAGTGGTCTCCATCCCGCTTGGCTTTCGTTTCGATCGCGTACGGGGCAAAGCGTCCTCTTTCCTGAAAGGCCAGGGAGAGGATGCGGTTCCCGCTGCAGACATCGGGGAGAAGTTCTTTTTGAAGGGGCTCATTTCCGCCCAGCAGGATCGCGTTGCCTCCGAGGAGGACCGTCGACATAAATGGCTCGGGAGCCAGCACCCGCCCGCATTCGCCAAGAACGACGCCCAATTCGCCGTAGCCCATGTCGGCTCCGCCGACGGACTCCGGGAATAGAATGCCAATCCACCCGAGTTCGCCCATTTCCTTCCAGAGGTCTCGAGAGAATCCGACGGCGTCCCGTGAGTCTCGCAGCGCTCTCATTCTCTCGACGGGCGATTTCTCGTCGAAAAAGCTCTTCGCCATGTCGCGAAGAATCAGTTGATCCTCAGTGAGTATCAGTCCCATGGTGCCTTTCCTTCGTTGAGTTGTATGGGGTGGATGTGCGTTTTAGGCAAAGAGTTTTTCGCAGCCCGTCCCTTCGAGGAACGAGTCGACTGTGGTTCGGGTATTGGGGTCGAGCTGTTTGTAGTGGTCCCGAAGCCAGTCGAGGCACTTGCCCTGATAGGGGAAGGGTTTCTGGACCCAAGGCTGGCCGCCGATTTCGGTTTCGACGGTTTCGGCTCCCCGGGCAAGCGCTTCAGCATTCGCAATCAGGAAGGGAGAATGATAGCGCCCGACTTCCGCAAGCAGCCCCCGAATCGTAGCGGGGAGCGTCTCCGGCGTCCGCCAGTCCTCCTCGCCAAGGTGGAGGCCTGAGAGATCCTCCATGTGCTCGGTCCAGGCGTAAATTCGGGGCGACCGCTCTGCAGTGATGGCCGAAGGCGTGGGGTCGAAAAGCGCGAGACACGTCAGCTGGCCCATAAGGGCAAAGTCCGAAGCGGCGGGTCGGTTTCCAAAAATGAAACGGCTTTCTTGTAAGTGGGCATCAAAGGCGGCGAGAAAGCGCTCGTAGCTTTCCTCGATCACAGCGGCGGTCACGTCATTGGAACCCACGACTCCGAGCCGATTGATTTGTCGATCACCGATCATTTTTTGGATCGGCGCGATTTTCTCATCGGTTACAGCGGTGATCGCCCAATGGGGAAGAACCCGGCGCGCCTTGGTGGCGTCTGCCTCGTGATACCACCGGTAGTGAAACATGCACTTGGTCAGCCATTCATCGGCGTAGTCTTCGATTAATTCGTCGAGAAAGGCCAGCGCGGGGTTTTCGGGGATCACCGATCTGCCCTCGAACTCTTTCTCGAAGCGGCGAATCAACGGAGTCGAATCAGTGGTGGGAACAATTTCCCCCTCTTCGTTGGGGAGGTAAAAGGTGGGTAGCAGCGGAACCTTGGGGGCAGGTCGCGCGGCGGCCTCCGGGGAATTCTGAAGGATAAAGAGCAGCGGGATCCGCCGATAGCGTAGAAGCGAGCGCATTTTTCGCGAGTAGGGCGAGCCGGGCGCACCCAGCATCTCAAGCGGAACGGAAAGCGGCATTGCGGGGGGGACCTCGTCGAGGGTGAAGGAAAAGCAGCTTGCTGTTAAGATGGATAAAGTAGGTTAAGCACCCTAAATCGGTCAAGGCTAGAAAACAACCGGGAGAACAGCATGGCGAGCACCCGACGCGGTCGGATTCTATTTGCGGCAGGCTTCATGGTCCTGGTCGGGGTCGTGTTCATCCGATTTGGTCTCCCCGGTGTTCTCCACGCTGCCGGCTTGCACCCCGATTATGAGCGAGGCGATTTCGCCCTCGAAGGACGCCGCGTCCTGCTGGTGGCCACCAATCACGATGTCTTAGGCGAAACGGGGGACCCCACCGGAGTCGCCATCTCAGAGGTGACCGAGCCCTATTACGATTTCCTCGATGCAGGCATGCAGGTTGACCTCGCAAGCCCGCGGGGTGGAGTGATCCCAGTGGACCCGGGCACTCTGCTCTGGCTGTTGAGTACACCCTCGGTTGAACGCTATCGACGAGACCCTGCCCTGCAGAGCAAACTCGAGAACTCGATTCCGATTTCGGACGTCGATGTTTCCGACTATGACGCGGTCTTTTTGGCGGGTGGCTGGGGCGCGGCCTATGACCTGGGTTACTCCGACGCCTTGGGGGAAAAAATCACCGAAGCCAATGCGAACGGGGCGGTCATCGGTGGTGTTTGTCACGGCCCGCTTGGATTGCTGCGCGCAAAGGCGCCCGATGGCTCTCCCCTGGTGGCGGGGCGGCGACTGACCGCCGTCACGGACAAGCAGGTTCAGGAACTGGGCATCGATGTGACTCCCCAGCACCCCGAGCGAGAACTTCGAGCGGCGGGGGCGCTCTTTGAGTCAGAGACCGCCTTTCAGGACCTTTTCGCAACCCATGTCGTGGTCGATGAAAATTTGGTCACGGGCCAAAATCAGAACAGCGGTGGGGAGGCCGCCCAGAGCGTGATGGAATTGCTTTCGAAGAATGAAATGGGGCGCTGACGAGGCGGTGTCGGCGCGACAAACAACGCGCGAACGCATCCTCATGGCGAGCCGGGAACTCTTCAACGAAAATGGCTACGCGGGGACGACGATTTCCGACATCGCCTCTGCGGTGAACATCGCTGAGGGTAACCTCTGGTACCACTTCCGAACTAAACTCGATCTCGCAATTGCGCTTGAGGATGAAATCCGAACAGAAGTACGCGCTCTCATCGAGGCGTATCCCAGTGGCGCGCCTGTAGAGTGGGACTACGTGAGAGCAATTACTGAATCGATGCAAACCCAGTGGAAATATCGATTCCTGCTTCGGGATCAGCTGCAGTTTCGGGCCGATGGTCGCGTGGTCAGGCTGGATCCCGATATGGTCCAGCACTTTGACGGCATTCGAAATTTACTCGATTCGATCCAGCAGGCCGAAATGTTTCGACGCGACCCGCCGCTTGATGTTCCTTTGCTGGCGCGCTCGCTTTGGATCGTAAGCCGATATTGGGGGGACTATCTCCGAGAGCAGGAGGGGGTAGAAGGAATGGATCAGAAGGAAGAGGAGCGAGGCATCCGGCAGCACTTCAGTATCTTGCTCCCCCACTTGACCGCCTCGAGTCGTCGAAAGTTTATTCGCGCACTGGAGGACGTCACGGGATTCGTGATGTCATGACTTCATGCCTAAGAAGTTGATCGATGAGCAGGAAATTCAGCACCGTATCCGCGCCCTGGCTGAAGAGCTGGCCGAGGTTTGCCAGGGTGAGCTGACGCTCGTCGTGGTCCTGAAAGGCAGCTTTGTTTTCGGGGCCGATCTGCTCCGTGCTTTGGGTCGTTTGGGCGTCGACCCGCGTGTCGAGTTCATCCAACTTCGGAGCTATCGGGGCGGGCGCCAAGCCGGAAAACTCGAGGTGGTCGGAGTGCTTCCCGAAGCTCCTCTTGGTTCGGTTCTTCTCGTCGATGATATCGCGGACACGGGTCGCTCTCTCGAAGTCGCTCGCGATCTATTGGAGCCCTTATCCGCAACCGTCCGAACCTGTGTTCTGCTCGACAAGCCCGGTGGCCGCACAGTGGACATCCAGCCGGATTTTATCGGATTTACGATCGATGATGCCTTTGTAGTCGGGTACGGACTCGACGATGACGAACACCAGAGGCAGCACTCTTTTATCGGTACCGTTACGTAAGTCGGTTCGATCTCCTTTCTTGTTGGATCTCTATTCGACCACCTCGATGCCGCGCCAGAAAGCAACCCGACCCGTGATCTGGGCCGCTGCTGACTTCGGCTGAGGGTAGTACCAGGCTGAGGCTTCATTGATTTGGCCCTCGACCGCGACGTCGTAATAGGAGGCCTCGCCCTTCCAGCCGCAGACGGTCTTATGATCACTGTTCGAAAAAAACTCTTTGCGGATCGAGCCTTCTGGGAAATAGTGGTTGCCTTCGACGATCACGGTGTCTTGACTCTCCGCAATCACTTGACCGTTCCAAATGGCTTTCATGGCTTACCCCGCTTCTGTTTTCTCGAGTGGTCGAATTGATTTTTTTGTTTTTGAT
>JAQWNI010000264.1 GCA_029268645.1 Myxococcota bacterium | reverse complement strand
TCCACGTCGAGCGATGTTGTTGCGCCAAAAACAAATAGGCGTCGGCAATTTGCTCCGGCAGCAGAAGCCCGTCGTGTTCACGCCCCCGCGTGGCCCTCAGCTTCTCAAAGTTTTCGGGCCCAAGCATCTTGCCCAAAGTATCTGGAGCATCCACCGCCCCATCAACCAAGATGTGGGCCACATGAATGCCCTTGGCGGAAAATTCGGCGTTCAAGGTCTGACAAAGCATCCTTCGCCCTCCCATCGCAGCCGCATGAGAATGCTGCCCTGCGTTGCCTCGCACCGCAGCCGTGGCCGACGTCACGAGGAGCGTGCCTTTCCCTCTCTCCACCATGGCAGGGAAGAGGCACGAGGCAAGACGAAAAAGGCCAAAGGTTCCCATGCGCCATCCCAATTCGAAAGTCTTGTAAGACGTATTCGCAAGGGCCCGGTCCCCTACTTGGGCGCCGAGGTTATAGACGGCCACTTCAATCGGACCGATTTCCGCCTCCACCTGAGCGACAAGTTGTTCAAGCCCGTCGGCCTCGGCGACGTTCAGCAACTGCCCCGTCGCCTCGCCGCCCTGCGAACGGATTCCCCCGACGAGGGCCGCCAGGCCCGCTTCATCACTTCGGCGGCACAACACAGCGTGATAGCCCTCTCGAGCAAATCGCTGCGCAACATGTCCTCCGATCCCAGCGCCTGCACCGATCACCAAACAAACCGGTTTTCCCACGACATTCTCCTCACAAATGGTCGTTCCCCTCGCTCGCAATCGGGCCTCAGGACCGACTCAGACCCATGCAGGATAACAACGTCGAACCCATTGCGGGACAGAGACTGCCCTCACCCATCAATCGCTCCAGGGGCGATGGGGCCGGCGAAACCGAGGCAACTAGGAGTGTTCTTTCAAGCGGGTTAGCCTTGAGCCACCACCCCAATGCCCTCGGTGGCCCTGCGAGGGCAGAAGAGCTTGTCATGAGCGGAGCGCCACCGAATGGACCTATGGACATCGCCGACGCCCAATGGCTGGAAGGTCACCATCCTCATCGAAGAACTTCGTGAGGCGGGGCACGCGCTCAGTCACCTCGCGATCCATACCGTCGACCTCGCCCAAGGCGAGCACAAGACAGAAGCCTTTACGGCTCGAAACCCCAACCAAAAAATTCCAGTCCTTCAAGATGGTAAGCGCTTCATTATGGAAAGCTGCGCCATTCTTCAGTATCTCGCTGAGCAATTCCCCACCTCTCTTCTCCCAATGGATGGAGACCGTTGGGAAGTCCTTCCGTGGCTCTACTGGCAGGCGGCCAACGTCGGACCCGCCTTCGGGAACAAGCTCAGCTATACGCGCTATATGGATGATGTTCCCGAGCCGGCCAAAGCACACCCACTGGAACGTTTCGGACGTGAATCTTTGCGCCTTGTCTCAGTCATCGACCACCAGCTCCGGAGTCAGCCCTTTTTGTGCGGTAGCCAGTTCACGATCGCCGACATTGCTCTATTTCCATGGATCCGGGGATACAAGTGGAGCAAGGTCGATATCACCGCTTGGCCGCGTGTCATGGAATGGGTTGCCCGAGTCCGAGCAAGGCCTGGCGTAGGACGCGGGCTCGGATACGGCGTACCTCAAGATGAAGTCGATCGCTGGGGACCTGACCGCAAAGAGGCCTACGCTCGAGGAGGCCAGACCATCACTTCACCTCTCGGCCAAAAACCGGTCCCCAAAGGTCGACCTTGACCACGCACGCACCAACTCGCAAACGCATGCGCGGAACGCACCAACCTAAAGGACAGAGGAGAGATCATGCAACCTGGAGGATTCCGAATTGGCCTTGAGGGGATTCCCGCGCCGATCCTAATAATGTTCAGCCAAGCCCACGAAGCGCTGCGTCAGCACTGGACTCTTTCCATGCGGGCTTTGGAAATCATTCGCCTTCACTCGGCTTTCCAGCACGACTGCCACACCTGAACGGTTTCACGAGACGAAGCGGGGCTTCGTCAAGGACTCACGGACGAACAGGCCGCCCGAGTCACCTCGCCGGAAGATCCGGGTTTCAAGCCCGAGGAACAGGCCCTCCTGCGCGGATTAGTTCATCTCGACGCGGGACGATACGAAGATGCACTTCAAGTCCTTCGGAAAGAATTCGATCGGGACAAAAGCACGGGTGAGATCGGACAGATCATCCATGCCCGCGGGCTCTACCGCGGCCTTCACACGACTCTCGCCGCACTGGGAGCAGAAATTCTGAATTCGAATGGTGAGGCTTTGAGCCATCAGCCAGGCTTTCGCATGGTTACAGGCGCTGATGGACGCATGCACCCGCGCGAAGACTTTCCCCGGCCATAACTCAACGCAGCTGACTGCGCGCTGCAGCCTTTGCGTTGTGGTCCCCTCCCCCGGAACATTATGCAGTTCCACGCACTTCTCGAACTCTGCTCAACGACAGTTGGCGACCGGACCAAAGCTTTAATCATATTGGAATGCTATCGAGATCGGTCACTAGGGGAAAAGACCTAGTGGTCGGTCCGATTACACCGAGAGCATCGAATTGACCCAAAACTGGGTCGTGAGCCGCTACGATGGCAGCTCTTCGATACCGGAGGCCCTCGTGCCGGACTGGCAAATCGCAACAGCGCTTTCGATCATATTGCTCCTCGGCCTCGGAACGCACATTTCTTATCGGCGGCCACCGTCTCCGCTTTGGCCTTCACTACCCTTGGCTTTCGGTGCTGCGCTTCTCTTTTCAGTCGGAGACCTGATTGCCAATCAGTGGCCTGTCGATTCAACGGCTAGAGAAATCGGCATGTTCTTGGCCTACACCGGCCTACTCTGCATCACACCGGCATGGTGGGTATTCAGCTGCCGCTTTTCGCAGATCTCCGGCTACTCAAGCATTTGCAGCCGCTTCGACGTTCGATGGTTGATTGGTATCAACGCGATTCTTTGGGTCGGACTCATAACCAATCCCTTACATGGGGCTTTTTTCGAGAGCCATCCCGAAACCCGCAGCAGCTATGGGCCGCTTTGGTATATCACAGCTACGGTCAACTACTTGGCTCTCATCGGGACCGTCATTCTGCATAGTCGAGGTGCCCTTCTCGAAAAAGACCCCACCGTTCGTTCCCATTGTCGATTCCTAGTCGGTGCCATTCTGATTCCGCTGATCCTTAACATGACCTATGTCATGAGCCCGGTCGTCCTTTCGTACGACCCGACAGCACTGGGGTTCGCCCTCAGCAGCGCAATGCTCCTCTATGCCGTCCGCAGAAGAGACCTCTTCTCACTTGAGCAGGTGTCGCTGCCCAGCCTCTTAAACACCGACCAAGATGCGATCGTGATCATTTCTCGATATCGGAGAATTCTCTATGCCAACCCGGCAGCACAGAAATTCTTTGGTTCAGATTTCCTGCAGCCAGGTTCGAGTGCGGACCCTCTCTTCGAACCCAGGAGCACAACTTTTCGCTTGCCGGAACCAAGCCAGGCCCTCCCGAACGCAGAACCCAGCGACCACCTTCTCACTTCTCCGCAAGGAGAGGAGAAGTGGTTCGCCATTGAGACCTCCGGAGTGATTGAATCCAGCGGAAAACAAGCTGGCGTATGCGTTCGCTTACGGGACCAGACCGCACTCCGAAACGCCCATCATGAAGCAGCGAGACGGCTTGGACTGCTCGAAGCCATTGGACAATCTAGCGGTCATGGGCTCTTGGTCGAAGACGAGTCCGGACACATCTTCTACGCCAACGAGGCGCTGCGAACGATGTGGGATCTTCCCGACAGACCTCTCCCTACACACACGCTTGAGCTCGAGCAATTACTGCAGGGCCGCATCGGGAATCTTCCGACTCCGCACCGCCTTTTCGACGCAGAAACCTTCGGATCCGGACCAGGCGCTGAAGCGCTTGGAGCCGATTGCACCCTGACCGATGGCAGGATCCTCGAAGTCCAAACCTTCCCTGTTTCCACAGCCCATGGCTTTGAGGGACGCACGTGGCGTTTCACTGACGTCACAAGGATCCGCGCCGAAACTCAGTTGATGATCCAAAACCAAAAGTTAGAAGGCTTGGGCATTCTGGCCGACGGCATCGCGCATGAGTTCAATAACCTTTTGGCGACGATTGTGGGCAACGCCGAGCTGATCCGTGAGACTCTCGAAGACGACATCGAATCGTCCAATTCCCTAGAGGAACTCGAAGAAGCCGCTCTTCAGGCGAGCGAACGGACACGCCAGCTCATCGCGTATGCGGGCAAAGCTTCCTTCGAGCGAGAGCCCGTCAATCTCGGGCAATTGGTGAGAGAGGTCGGGGAGCTCAGTGCCGTGTCTTTCCCGAGTCACGTTGGCATTGAGTTTTGCCTCCACCCCGCCCTCCCCCTCGTCAAAGCCGGCGCGCCCGAGATGCGCCACGTGATAATGAACTTGCTCATGAACGCAGCTGACGCGCTGGGCGAAAAGCCTGGAACGATCACGATCACCTCCGGGATCGGGCACCCGGAACGTATGCCGAATGCGGAGGCTTCGGTCGAATACGGAAAACCATCGGAAGACGGCATCTACGTCCAAGTCAGCGACGACGGTTGCGGTATCGATGCCCTCGCCATCAACCGAGTCTTTGACCCTTTTTTCACCACCAAGTTTGCCGGGCGCGGTCTCGGTTTAGCGGCGAGTCGTGGCATTCTCGAAAGCCACTCAGCGAGCTTTCGAGTCGAAAGCATCCTGGGGATTGGAAGCCGCTTCTCTTTTGTCGTGCCTCTCGAAGCGGACTCCGGTCAGTAGTTCAGTAGCAAGTTGAACGAAATCAGGTGATCCATCGCCCCCCCGGCTGCGTCATCGGGCTCGGCGTAACGATTCAAGTACCCGAGCTCTGCTTGAATCTTCTGGTCTGAATCAAGCGGTACATTGAGGCCCAGAAATAGCCGATTCTGATCGAAGCCGGCTTGGGCCCCCCAATCTGTCGAGTTCAGATTAAAAAAGACCTCCTCGTAGGCGGCGAAGCGCAGCCGTTCCGAGGCGATCAAGGGATAGACGACCTTCACAAATTCGCGAAGGCGCCAGCCCACATCATCGCCTCCTTCGACGAATCGCTGTTCGAGACGAGTCCGACTTTGCACGCTCCATTTGGAAATCGAACCGTTCCAGAGCAACTGCTGCCAAATGCGATCTTCATCGCGATCTGACCCATTAGGGAAGTAGTCAAAATCTCGAATCCAGCCGTACCCGAGCCACACCGAAGTGCTTGAGTTCAGCGCCCAGCCGAGGCCTGGCCGCACAATCGTCTGACCGAGCCCATCGGTCTGTTGAAAAAACCGGGCCTGGCCGTCGAACCACCACCGAAGCCGAGAAACCTTGGGGGAAACCGGCTCAAACGAGCCCACCGCCGCCAACATCAACCAGCCGCCGCCCGACTGACGAAGCTCTGCCTGGGCGGCAGGCGATACGGCCATTGTCAGAATACAGGGCCACAGCAACCCTGCTCGAAGCCAACCCGCGAACGAAACCTTGTGCATCACTCTACTCGAGGAGTTTCACCTTTCCGCTCTTCAGGTCGTACACCCCGGACAGGACCTTGACCTTGCCTGACTCGACGGATTTTGAAATCAAAGGGCGAGACGCTGCCAGCTTGCCGGCGTTGTAACGAGCGTTCGCCGCAATCGCGTTGGCCAACATATTGCCGGGCTTATCTTTCACTTCTTCCACCGCGGGCTTAATGGCGTCCACCAGCTCCGGGAGATGGCCCGGCAGCGGCGTGCCTTCCTTCACGTAATTAATGGTCGCATCCACTGCGCCGCATTTACTATGGCCGAGCACGAGGATCAGTCGCGTACCCAAAACAGCAGTCGCATACTCGATGCTCGCCAAGCCATCCTCATTCACGAAGTTCCCGGCCACGCGAACCACGAAGAGTTCTCCCCGGTATTGATCAAAGATGATTTCCGGCGGCACTCGCGAATCTGCACAACCTAGAACGATGGCCCGCGGTGCTTGACCCCAGATGAAGTTTTCCCGCTCCGGCGCTGCAACGGGAATCTCTGCGTCCCGAGCGACATAGCGTGCATTACCTGCCATGAGATCCTTCAACACCACGTCCGGAGACATATCGGCAGAGGGGCCTTTCGCATGCGCGGGACGGCTACCGCCCACCCAAGGCAAAACACTTCCCGCTGCAGTCGCAGCAGCCAATCGAAGAAAACCTCTGCGCGGAATCTCTGTGCTCATCCTTGCTCCTTGTCCGTGGGATAGTCTGTCCAGGGCACGTTCCGATCAACTTTTAAAATTGTAACGGCGAATGGTGGATACGCCGCCCCAGGATTTAAAATCTTGAACAACAAAAAGAACCCAAGGGGAACACCGTTGCAGGCAAGAAACGAATTCAAAGGAATTCGGCCTAAATGCGACACCCTTTGTTCTCCAGCCCAGTCGCCTTCACGCTATCCTTCAACTCAGCGAAACCCCTCCTTCTTCCTCGCTGCTGTGTGATGTCCCCCCAGCCTATGTCTTACGCATTCTCTTCTGGGACCATGACGAATTCCCCAAGCGACCGGTGCCGTCCGCGAAGATCTTTCGTGGCCCGTGGGCGAACACGCCTGCTGCTAGTCTTTCTGATTGGCCTAGGCCTCGG
This sequence comes from Myxococcota bacterium, assembly GCA_029268645.1. GTDB lineage: Bacteria > Myxococcota_A > UBA9160 > UBA9160 > UBA4427 > TMED88. The sequence continues at coordinate 1,839 of JAQWNI010000264.1, read as the reverse complement.
CCTCGGCGCGGAAGTCAACGCCCAGTCCTGCCCGGCTCCGGGCCCCGAAACCGGCCCCTGGACCGGCCACGCTTTGCCTCTCGACGGTCCCCTTTTCTCCCCAGCCCTCGACGTAGAACCGGCCTTCGCCCAACTGGGTCTTTTTTCAGCGCCGGTCTTCTTAACCGGGGCCCAAGATGGCCTCAACCGAATCTTTGTGGTCGAAAAAGCCGGCGCGATTTGGAGTTTTCCCAACGACCCATCGGTCACCGATGGACAAAAAGAGCTTTTCCTCGACCTGCGAGGCTTTATTTCGAACGAAGGAGAAGGCGGGCTGATCGGTTTTGCGTTCGACCCGGACTTCGCCGAAAACGGCCGATTCTATGTTTATTACACGAAGCGCGAAGCCGGTGGGCCATGCGGAGCCACCATTTGCCTCCGCTCGATCATCGAACGCTTTACAGCCACCCCCGCCGATGCGGCCTCGGTCGACCCGAACACAGCCCCTCGACAACGATTGGTCGAAGTTTGGCAGCCCGCCAACAACCACAATGGCGGCATGCTGGCCTTTGGGCCGAACGGCTATCTCCACATCGCCCTCGGTGATGGGGGCTTCGGAAACGACCCTCTGCAGAACGGCCAAGACATCACCACGCCGCTCGGCGCGCTGCTACGGATCGACCCCACCAACGGCCAGCCCGCTCCCGACAACCCCTTCGCGGGGGACATCGACAACCCGAATAACCCCGACCCACGCATTCTTCACTTAGGACTTCGCAATCCTTGGCGGTTTTCTTTTGATCGGCAGCCTCCATTCGACCTTTGGATCGGCGACGTCGGCCAAAGCGCATGGGAGGAAATCGATCGCGCCCGGGTCGACGACGTTGGGCTGAACTTTGGCTGGCGCAATTGCGAGGGCGATCACGACTCGGAGGTGGGGACCTGCCCCAGTTCCGGCGTCGAGCCTCCAGTGATCGAACTGCCGCGAACCGGCACGTTCAACGCCAAGTCGATCACCGGTGGTTACGTATACCGCGGCCCGTCGGTCCCCTCACTGCGGGGCACCTACCTCTTCGGCGATTACATCAACGGCAACATTTACGGCTGGGATGGAACGACCACGGATCCGGTCACGGGCAAAGGGGTTCTGTCCCTGATCGCCAGTATCGGCAACGTGGCCTCCTTTGGCGAAGATGATGCCGGTGAACTCTACGCGGTGGATTTCGGGGGCGTGATCTACCGGCTGCGAGAAGACCAAAGCAGCAGCGCCCCCCCCTTTCCCGACCGCCTCTCAGAAACAGGGCTCTTTACCGACACCGCCCAGCTCACCGCGGCGCCAGGCTTGGTGGAGTACGCCGTCGGCTCTCCGTTCTGGTCCGACCGGGCCGAGAAGAAACGCTGGCTGGCTCTGCCCGAGGGCGAATCCCTTGAGCTGCTCGCCGAAGGCGACCTCGACTTTCCGATCGGAACGGTCTTCGTCAAGCACTTCGAACTCCCCATCGAGCCGGGCCTGAACCGAAGACTGGAAACCCGGCTCTTCGTTCATCAAGAACCCGGCTGGACGGGCGTCACCTACCGGTGGAACGCCGACGAAAGCGATGCCCTATTGCTCTACGGACCGGCCTCGGACTTCTTCGATGTCGAAATCGACGGCGCAGATCAAATTCAAGAGTGGCGCTACCCCGGGCCGAGCGAATGTCTGGGCTGCCACACCGCCGCCGCCGGACGGGTTCTCGGCTTCCGGGCGCCTCAACTCAATCACGATTTTGAATATCCGGGCGGGGTGAGCAACCAGCTCAATGCCCTCGGCTGCGCGGGGGTGTTCACCGATCCGGTGCCGGACCCCGCCCAATTCGCCGC
>JAQWNI010000263.1 GCA_029268645.1 Myxococcota bacterium | reverse complement strand
TGATTTTTTTGTTTTTGATGAATAAGCGGGTGGTCTGCCCACTCGCCTTCCGAAGTCTAGAAGCTGGCTCTTGGGGTGGGAAGCCTTGGTGAGGTCTAGCAATCACTCATCAACGGATTGAGCGTCCGTCAGTGGTTTGATCAGGGCGACTCGTCGGGCCGGGTTAAACCCCTTCTCGACCTCTTGGTCCCAGAGTGCTTGCCAATCAGGTCCCATTTCATTTTGTGTAATGGCTCGAAAACCCTCCGAGAGATAGAAAGGTGCATTCCAGGGAACACCTTTGAATGTTGTGAGGGTCAGGCAAGAGAAGCCCGCATCACGAGACCACTCGATCACTGTTCGAAGAAGGCGTCGTCCAATTCCCTCTTGCCCATACTGAGAGAGGACGTCGAGCTCGCGAAGATGCATCCCTCGATCGAGCGGTTGCACCACGGCGAAGCCAACCACCTGTTTTTCAGTTTGATCTCGGGCAACCCACACGTGCCCGTCCGCCGCCGCGGCCGCAAGGTCGCCTTGGGAGAGGGCTGAATCGCGAAGCCCTTTGGGTAGATCGAGATCTGAAAATCGCGAAGCTGCCTCTCGTTCGATTCGTGCGAACTCAGGTAGCTCGTGGCTTTGAGGTCGATCGATCGGGTAACGCTTTGAATCGGACATGGCCGTGGTTCTCCAGATTCCCGAGAAGGCTACGGGCTAGAGCGCCCGCGGACAAGCGAGGCCCTCCTCGAAGTCTCGCCGACAGGGCGCTCTCAACTTCCGTTGGACCGAATTCTGATCACGGCAGCGCTTTTAGGGTGTCGCAGCTAGTTTTTCTATCCAATGCCGATTTTAATGGTCGATGCTTCACCGGACGAATGCCCTTGGGGCGGCTGGGCGCAACCCAACGTCGAGTGGTGTGAAGAGGAGCTCTGCGGCTGGGTCGTTAATCCCGCCGATGCATGGTCGAATTTGGCCTATCTGGTCTTCGGTTTGTTAATGGTGATCCAAGCCCGTCGATCGGGAAATCCACGGGTTAGTCTTTTCGGCCCCGCAAGCATCCTCGTCGGATTGGGCTCTTTTGCGTACCACGCATCCCACACTTACTTCTTTCAGTTCTTCGACTTTGTCGGGATGTTTATTTTCTGCTTCGCAGTGATCACGGCCAACGCACTCCGCATGGGTTGGATTGGTATTGAAAGGCAGTGGAGATTCCTCGGTTTCGGTGTTCTGTTTTTCAGTTTGTTAGTCCCGATTATTTCCGAGACCCACTTGCCCATACAGATGCTGGTGGCTGTTTTGGTCATCGGCATCTTGGTTCAGGAAATCACCATCAACGCCCGGCCCGGCCTGGAGAACGGAGGGGTCGACTACTGGCTCTATGGATTAGCCTGGGGGCTGCTGGCGCTCGCCGGAGCTTTCTCTTTAGCGGACGTCACTCGAGCCTGGTGCGAGCCCAGTCGTCATTGGGTTCAGGGCCACGCTCTCTGGCACCTACTTTCGGCTTCTTCGCTCTATGTTTTGTTCCTCTTCTATCGCCGCCTCAGTCAAGGAGCACCCTGAGGCGGCCTTTGGGAAGAAAGAAGCCTGGGTTTCGTTAGAATCCAACCGGTCCAATTTTCCCCAACCCCTTTGGAAGTACGACCTCGGAGAGATGCCAAGTGAAAGATGCTCATTCCCAACCGGTGGGAAAGAATCAAGACCTGCTTTACGACCCGGAAGTACCGACTCTGACCCACGCCGAGAGATCGCGAACTCTGCTCGCTACTTGCTCCCGGGGTACGCTCTCCAGCTTCACGCAGGGGGAGTCTTCCTATCCCTACGGCTCTTTTGTCACATTTTCGGTCACCGGGGACTGTCCCACATTTTTTGTGAGCGAGTTGGCCGAGCATACTCGGAATATTCGCGAGGATGACCGGGCCTCGTTGATGGTAGTTGAGGATGTGGCGAAGGATCCGCTGGCCAACAGTCGAGCGACGCTCCTTGGGCGGATGGTCGAGGTGAAGGAAGCGTCCTCTCGAGAGCAGGCTCAGGCGAGCTACTTGAAAGCCCATCCCTCGGCCTCGCGTTATATCGACTATTCGGATTTCAATTTCTGGCAACTTCAGGTCGAGTCAATTCGCTACATCGGCGGCTACGGACGGATGTCTTGGGTGAGCGCGGATGAATGGCGGACAAGCGAATCTGATCCCATGCGTCCTTTTTCTGACGGCATTATCAAGCACATGAATGATGACCATGGCGACGCAATGGTGGAATATTGTCGAGTTCTGACCCGGGCCACCGATGCCACAGCGGCAACGATGACTGCAGTGGACCGGTATGGCTTTGAAATGTCTGCTCTGACCGGAGAAGGGCCTCGGCCGATTCGCTTGGCTTTTTCCGAACCCATTTCTTCAGCCGACGGAGCCCGCAAAGAAATGGTCGCCCTCGTGAAACGTTGTCGAGCTGCTTCGCCGTCCAAGCCAGGCGCCGTTTCCGACGCCTGATCGTGCGTCGGCTGGTTGACGTTCCGCGCTGTTAACTCGATGGCGGCGGACGATACATGAACGTGATGGGGGGGCCCTCGTCGGGCAGTCGCTCTTCGCTCACGATTTGAAAGCCGTGCTTTTTGTAAAGCGGAGGGTTGAGCTCGTTCGTCGATTCAAGGTAGGCCGGTACTTTCTGCCGGTCGCAGACTGCGAGTCCTGCTCTCAGGAGTGCGTGGCCGATGCCTTGCCCTTGGTGGCTAAGTCGAGCCCCGATGGCGTGCAGATAGAAATGACGCTCTTTCGGTCGATTCCTTACGAGAAGCTTGCCTAAGAACTCTGCGCGCTTCAGCCCCGCCATCCCCTCGGAACGAAAAATCGCCCACCCCGAATGGAGGAGTCGCCAGTGAAGGGGCGAGCGACGCGGGGCGTCCGGGGGGAGCCAAATTGCGGTACCGGTCTCCGCCTGATTGATCCACATCAGGCCGCGATGCATGTAGTGGGCTTCGATTTCACTTCGGAAAAACTGGGTGAGGCTGTTCGCCGGAGCGCCCATCCAAGAGAGCACCGGGTCGTGGGTGAAGGCATCGCCCAGAATTTCGCTGACTCGAACCCGGTCTTGAGGGTGGGCTTGACGAATCGTGGTTTGGGCGGTCGATTGTGCTTCCATTTGTGACGGGGAAGAATTCATTTTGCCTCGTGTTGAGGGAACTCGGCTCGAAACCGATCAGCCCTTTCGAATGGATCGATTAGCGGTTCAGGAACCAAAGGCCAGCGTTCAGATAGCTTGCGAATGTGACCCACGCCCAGTAGGGCAGTAAGAGCATCCCAGCGATTCGATGAATGGGCCAAAAAGCGATCACGGTGGCTCCTAGAACGCCCCAAAGAATCAGGATCTCGATCAGGGCTAGGCCGGGTCGGTGGAGGCCAAAAAAGAGTCCCGACCAAGCTGCGTTCAGCAACAGCTGGGCGCACCAGAGGGCAAGTGGGCGTACGGCGTCGGGCTGCGCGCGCCAAATCAGCCAGCCGGATACGGCCATCGCAAGATAGAGAGCAGACCAAACGGGGCCGAAGATCCAATTCGGTGGATTGAGCGGCGGCTTGGCAAGAGCTTCATACCACCACCCGGGCGTAAAGAAGGCGCCGAACACCGCGGCCATCGAGACCACGACTAAAAAGGCGATCAGGGCCAGCAGATTGCGCATCACTGATTCCTTGGTTGGAATAACCTGATAGGGGGCGCCCTGCCTGGCAAGCCGAGGCAGAGAGCAGTACTTGGCTCGCGAGATCTTCAACGCTAGCCGCCTCTTGACCTCTTCTCACCCCAGAGTCGATTTTTTTCGACTCCCCGCAGCCCAGGGCGAGGGTGATGGGTAACATTGTATTCGCTAAGCGTCCTACGGAAGCGGGGAGTGTCCTAGAAGGCTGTTTCGGCTGATTGCCGAAAAAGGGCTAGGTCGATTACCGCTCGCTTCGATTGACGGGGAAGAGTCCCTGGAGGTGAAGAGTGTCGCATGATCTCGTGATTCGGAACGGTCAGATTGTGGATGGCACGGGTGCAGCATCCCGCCCCGGAGATTTGGCGATCGATGAAGGTCTGATTACCGCAGTGGGGGATGTGCCTGCTCGAGGGCGGCGGGAGATTGATGCCGAGGGGCACGTCGTGACCCCCGGATTCGTCGATATCCATACCCATCTCGACGCGCAGATCGCCTGGGACCCGGCTTGCACACCCGTTTCATGGCATGGCGTGACGACGGCCTTGATGGGGAACTGCGGAGTGACCTTCGCCCCTTGCAAGCCCAGCGATCGCGAACTGCTTGCCGGGATGATGGAAACCGTCGAAGACATTCCAAAGTCCGCCATTCTGGAGGGCTTGCCCTGGGATTGGGAAGGCTACGGGGGCTATCTCGATGCAATCGAGCGGCTCGAGCCTGGCCTGAACGTGGCGGGTCTCGTGGGCCATTGTGCCGTGCGCTTTTACGTGATGGGTGAGCGGGCCGTTGAAGAAGAGGCGGACGAAAATGAAAAGGCTCAAATGGCTGCCATCGTCGCCCAGAGCATCGATGACGGAGCTGTCGGTTTTTCGACGAATCGCTTCCCCCCTCATGTTCTGCCGGATGGGCGGTCGATCCCTGGAACGTTCGCGGACCCGTCCGAACTGTTTGAGATCGCTCGGGTCGTGGGTCCCCGCAATGCGCTGATGCAGAACGTTCTGGATTTTTCGAAGTTCGAAGAGACAACGGATCTCATTCAAGCGCTCGCTCGCACCAGCGGGGGTCGGGTTCTGTTTTCCTTTGGGTCGGCGCCGGACCCGGCTTCAGGTCGAGACGGTGCCAATTACCTCGCCCACTTGAATCAAGACGGGCTTGACATTTCGGCGGTGACCCAGCCGCGGGGTTCGGGCTTTATCTTTGGTCTGCAGGGACTCCTGCCCGTGAGCGGCCGGTCCTGGAGTGAGCTGCGGAGAATGGATTTTGAAGCTCGCTGGTCGGCCATCAACGACCCGCACTTTTGCGAACGATTGACCGCCGATGCGACCCGGGAGAATGTTCGGGCCGCCCCGCCCGAGCAAGTGTTCTGGATGGGCGATAAGTCCAAGCCCCAGTACACGTCGCCCGACGAGCTGAGTTTGGCGGATATGGCCGCTCGCGCGGGCGAACATTTCTCCGAGACCTTTCTGCGCATTTCTCGCGAGTCGAAAGGCAAGGGCTGGTTTACCTTTCGGATGTTCAATCAGAGCATCGACGCGCTGAGGGACTTGCTGCAAAGCCCTCATATCTTCCCGATCCTCGGAGATGCCGGAGCGCATGTGTCGCAGATCATGGACGCCGGGTGGGCGAGCTTCGTACTCTCCCATTGGGTGCGTAAGGAGAACCTCTTCAGCATGGAAGAGGCCATTCGACGGATGACCTCTGCTCCGGCGAGAATTCTCGGTTTAAAAGACCGGGGCGTCTTGAAAGAGGGCCTGCGGGCCGACCTCAACGTGCTTGATCCAGAACGTGTCGCAGAGCGTCAGCCTGAGATATTGCATGATTTTCCCGGCGGCGCGCCGCGTTTTATTCAGCGGGCCGATGGGTATCGCGCCACGGTGATCAACGGCCAAGTGAGTGTTGAGCAGGGTGAACACACGGGTGTTCGGGCGGGAAAGGTCTTGAGGCATCACGCCTGACTGGTTTCATCAGAGCTGATGAGGGCTGTTCCTCGCGCCAAGAGGAACGTGTCCGGTGCGAGGCTAGATCGCACATTCTCAAGAACGACTGGGTCGTGACGGGAAAGCGCCATGATTCGGAGCTAGAGTGCCGAGAACCCGAGATCCGGAGGCTCTCCTGAGTATCGACCAGAAGATTAACCAGGCGTTTAGTCCGGCGGCAAAATTCGTAGCCGACGTCGTTTTTGTGTCGATTCCGATTGGTTCGCTGGAACTGCCTGTCATCGTTCTTTTTTTGATTACAGGTGCCGCTTTCTTCACGTTTTATCTCCGATTCATCAACTTGCGTGGTTTTTGGCACGCGATCCGAATCGTGATGGGCAAGGAAGATAAAGAAGGAGAAGAGGGCGAAGTCTCTCATTTCCAAGCCTTGACGACCGCGGTCTCCGGCACTGTAGGCGTGGGCAATATTGCCCACGTCGCGGTGGCCGTTTCAGTGGGCGGGGCCGGGGCAGCCTTTTGGATGGTTGTGGCTGGCTTTCTCGGTATGGCGTCGAAGTTTGCCGAGTGCACGCTCGGTGTGAAATACCGGACCGAAAATCCAGATGGCACTGTTTCGGGCGGCCCGATGTTTTTTCTTCATAAAGGCTTGGAGGAAAAGGGTTGGCCGAGGCTTGGCCGAGTGCTCGGTTCCTATTACGCCATTTGCATCGCGATCGGCAGTCTCGGCGTCGGGGCGATGTTTCAGTCTAACCAAGCGTATCAGCAGTTCGTCGCAGCAACAGGTGGCGAGGAGAGCCTGGCCGCGGGTTGGGGCTGGGTCTTTGGCCTTGTCCTCGCCTTCTTTGTAGCAATCGTCATTATGGGTGGCATTCAAAGCATCGCTCGGGTGACGGAGAAATTGGTGCCCTTCATGGCCCTGCTCTACATCGGGACGGGCCTTTTTGTGATTGCGTCCAACGCACATCGGATCCCCGCTGGTCTGATGGCGATCGTCGAAGGTGCCTTCTCGCCCGAGGGCCTCGAGGGGGGTGCCATCGGGGTGTTGATACTCGGTTTTCGTCGGGCGGCCTTCTCCAATGAGGCGGGCATTGGCTCATCTTCGATTGCCCATGCCGCGGTCCGCACCGGCGAGCCCATCACCCAGGGTTTTGTGGCCATGCTGGAGCCCTTTATCGATACGCTGATCGTCTGCTCAATTACGGCTCTGGTGATCGTGACGGCTTTTGATCCCGGCACCCTTGCGACGGGAGAGGTCAACGGTGTTTTGCTCACCTCTGCCGCTTTTGAGCAAGTGGTTTCCTGGTTCCCGCCAGTGCTTTCCTTGGTGGTTGTCCTTTTTGCGTATTCGACGCTGATTTCTTGGTCTTACTATGGTCTCGAAGGCTGTGTTTACCTTTTTGGTCCCGGACGCGGCATCCGAATTGGTTTCAATGCGCTCTACTGTCTATTTGGAGTCATTGGCTGCACGACCAGCCTCGTCGCCATTCTCGACTTTACGGATGCGATGATTTTCGCGATGGCTTTTGCCAATCTGATCGGTCTCTTCATTTTTGCCCCCATGATTCGTTCTGATCTCGACGTCTACTGGGCCCGAGTGTCCGCCCGACGCTGAGTTTCATCTTTTTTCGACGGAACCTGGGATGGTGCCAACGGCTAGAGGGGCGTCTTCCGGAAAACCCATGCCCGGGGGGTACGGTTTTCGCTTCAATTGGTCGGGATTGGTCCATGACCTCCCTAGTGGAGGGTTCTGGTTTTCGGTCCTAGTCTTGGCCCATGCCCCTTACTTCCGACCAGCGCGCAGAGTTCGAAACGCTTGGCTTCACCAATCTCGGCCCACTCTTTGACGTCGACGAGCGATCTCGGATTTCAGAGGAATATGATCGGCTCGTATCCTTTGATTCCCAGGTTTTGGGAAATAAGGAAGATGGTGAATTTCCCTATCGGGCGATGCTCAACTACAGAAGCTCGGAGCTCGCTTCATTGATCAATCATCCGGCCCTCCTCGATGTGGCTCGGACGTTACTCGGCGACAACATCCGATTTTGGTGGGATCAAGGGATCAACAAGGCCCCGGGGTCTGGAAGCTTTATCGATTGGCATCAAGACAATGGCTATACAAACGGACGGACGGCTCCTTTCTTGACCTTCTGGTTGGCTCTGGACGACTCGTCGATCGAGAATGGTGGATTGGTTGTGGTCCCCGGCTCACATCGCCATGGACTTCTGCCCCATCACTACGAGACCGTCCACGCTGTGATCGATGACGGTGTCCTAGACATCGCCAACGCGACTCCCCTGAATGCGAAGGCTGGGGACGTTCTTCTCTTCTCCTCATACCTCGCCCATCGAACAGTGGGAAACCACACGAAAAATCGTCAGCGGCGTGCATGGGTTTTGCAGTACTGCCGCGCAGACCAGCGCAACGAAAAGACGGGCGAGGTCTACGACAATCGACCCTGGGTAATGAAAGAGGGCGAAATCTTGCAGGAACCCTTCGCGGAGCGGGCTTTCAGTCTCCGCGGTGAACGGCCGTAGACGAATAAACTTGCGACGGGCCCACCGCCGGAGAGTGGGCTGAAAGTCCTATTGTGACCTCGCTCCTGCGCGCCAAGGAGCATTGACGGGCGATGAGCAGATCGCCCTCGCAGTTGAAGCGGCTGCTCCCCAAAGACATCAGAAAGGACGTTCCTCATGCCGATGGAAGTGCGCATCCAGCCGACCGAGATTGAATCGGTACTTGAGGTCCATACCGGCATCGTTGAGGACGAGCGAGGTTCGTTCAGCGAGTCCTATTCGTCAGAAATGTGGTCCCGGGCAGGATTTGAGCAGGATTTTGTTCAAGATAATCTCAGTCGTTCCTGCCGAGGCACGTTGCGGGGTATGCACTATCAGATCAACCCCGACGGAATGGGAAAGCTCGTCCGATGCCTGAGCGGAGCAATTTTCGACGTAGCGGTCGATCTCCGGCGCAGCTCCGAAACCTTTGGTCAGTGGGTGGGGCGCGAATTAAGTGGCGCCAACGGAGTTTCTTTATGGGTACCTGTCGGTTTCGCCCATGGATTTGTGGCCTTGGAGGAGGACAGCCTTGTTCACTACAAATGCACAGCGATTCATACGCCCGCCAATGAGCGATCGCTTTCCTATCGAGACCCCCGCCTTGGCATTGCCTGGCCGATCGCACCCACGGTGGTCTCGGCGAAAGATGAAGAAGCCCCACTCTTCGATGCGGCGGAGATGAATTTCGATTAGGGATCGATTCAGCGGACGATCAGTAATTCTGTTTCTGGAGACGATGTATGCGTATTCTCTTTATCCTAGGAAGCCTGCGTTCGGGGTCTTCGAGTCGACGTTTGGTCGATGCGTTCCAGCGGAGTCTGCCGGAAGACTCTAGGGCCCAAATCATAGACGGACGTGACTTGCCTCTGTTTGATGCGGACCTAGAAGGCGCGGAGAAGCCGCCGGCCGTGGAGGAACTGATCCACCAAGTCAATCAAGCCGACGCCTTGATCTTTGTGACCCCAGAGTTCAACTATGGAATCCCGGGTCCGCTGAAGAACCTGCTGGACTGGGCGTCGCGCCCCCCATTTAACTCACCCCTCAAATCCAAACCGGCCCTGGTCGTCACGCAGTCGATCTCGCCGGGGGGTGGTTCCCGGGCGCATGCGCAGTTGACGGCGGTCTTGAGCGCCACCCTGACGCCGACTTACTTGGTTCCGAGCTTCACCATTCCGGCGGTTCACGAGAAGTTCGACGAAGACGGTCAACTGACCGATGGCCTCACCCAGATGAGGATCAACGCGACTCTGCCCGGATTTCTAGAGTGGGCCGGGCAGGAAGCGGCGCGTTTGAGCACCTGATCGGGTCCGCTGTTGGATTCCGGCCGGGCGACGGCTCAGCCAGTTGAGCTTCATTCAGTGTTTTTCGAGGCGACTGGGAACGCCGAATTTGTCGCGGTAAGCCCGGATCCTCTCAAGATCGCCTGGGGTGATGGAGTGGGGGCCGCCCTGATCGGGATGGAGGTGTTCCACGATATCGTCGAGGTCGACAATGGACTCGGTGCGCATCGAGAACTCTCGCCCCACTTCATCCAGAGCGGATCCCTCGCCAGACGGCCCGCGCTCCATTCGGTCCACGCTAATGACGAGGCCCTGAAGGTCGACGGAGGCTGCCGAGCGCAGGATTGGAACGGTCTCGCGGATCGAGGTCCCGGCGGTCGTGACGTCTTCGACGATCAGCACCCGGTCTCCGTCTTGGAGCGGGTGTCCGACGAGAACGCCGCCCTCGCCGTGATCCTTGGCTTCCTTCCGGTTGAAGCAGAGCGCCACGTCGAGACCGTGATCGGCCGCGAGGGCCTCGGCTGTGGCCACGACCAGAGGGATCCCTTTATAGGCGGGACCAAAGAGGACATCAAAGCTTTGACCGAAAGCCTCGATGATGGTGTTCGCGTAGGCACTTCCCAGGGCCCGCATCTGTGACCCGAGGGTATATCGGCCGGTGTTCACGAAGTAGGGCGTCGGACGGCCGCTCTTCGTCACGAAGTCTCCAAATGTCAGAACCCCGGCCCCGCACATGAAGTCGATAAAGGCCCGTTTCGATTCAGTCATGAAGCGAAGTTACCACCGGGACTCGGCGGATCCCATCCGATTGGGTTCGGACAGCCCGGGGGTAGATTGGGTTTCTCGTCACGGCAAGGTCTTCCCCAAGGGAATTCAGAGGATGGTCGGGATTCTCGCCATACACTTCGGCAGTCGGGCACGGTAAAGTCGATCCTCGTTCACCCTCCAGCCCCGGGATGTTCCGACGATCCCTTGTGAAAAGAGAGCCTCGCCATGTCTGATACACCCGAGTACACCCCGCCGAAAGTTTGGCAGTGGAATCAGGAAAGCGGCGGACGCTTTGCCAAGATCAACCGACCGATTGCCGGTCATACCCATGAAAAAGACCTACCGGTCGGGGAGCACCCGCTGCAACTCTACTCCCTGGCGACCCCAAATGGCGTCAAGGTAACGGTCTTGCTGGAAGAGCTTCTTGCACTCGGTCATACCGGGGCTGAATACAATGCCTGGTTGATCAATATCCAAGAGGGCACTCAGTTCAGCAGTGGTTTTGTCTCGGCGAATCCGAATTCAAAAATCCCGGCCCTAGTCGATCACAGTACGGATACGCCGACCCGAGTCTTTGAATCCGGAGCCATTCTGGTTTACTTGGCCGAAAAATTTGGTGCCTTCCTGCCGACAGATCCTTCCGCGCGGGCCGAGTGCCTGTCATGGCTGTTTTGGCACGTGGGCAGCGCGCCTTTTCTCGGTGGGGGCTTTGGTCATTTCTACGCCTACGCGCCGAGCAAAATCGAATATCCGATCGATCGCTACGCGATGGAGGTCAAACGCCAGTTGGACGTTCTCGATCGCAATCTGGCTGATCGACCTTTCCTGGCTGGTGACGAGTATACGATCGCAGACATGGGCGCTTGCCCGTGGTACGGCGGGCTGGTGCTCCATAATCTCTACGGTGCGGAAGAGTTTCTCGATGTTGCCTCTTATCGCAATGTGGTCCGATGGGCCGAGGCATTCGAGGCGCGTCCAGCGGTTCAGAGAGGCCAGCGGATCAACAAGGCTTGGGGGCCAGAGGAGCTTCGTGTCCCCGAGCGTCACAGCGGTTCCGACCTGGACGTGGAAGGATCGAGCTGAAAGAGCGATGAGCTTTTTTCTCTCGTGAAGCCATTCACTCCCCCCCAATCTCTTCTTGGAAAGTTCCAGTTTATGAGCATCGTCCTCTACGGCGCCCCTCTTTCTCCCTTTGTACGAAAAGTCGACGTCTCTCTTCGAGAGAAGGGAGTCGAATTCGAGCTTGAAAACGTCAATATCCTTCCGATGCCCGACTGGTTTAAAGAGATCAGCCCGGCCCGCAGGATCCCCGTTCTTCGTGACACGACGGTGGGCGCAGAGGGGCCGGTGGGGACGATTCCCGATTCGTCAGCGATCTGTGCCTATGTGGAGCAGAAATTTCCCGATCCCCCGCTTTACCCCGAAGACCCTTATGCCCGCGGTCGAGCCGTTTGGCTTGAGGAATACAGCGACAGCGATTTAGCGGGCGTTGTGGGCATGGGGATTTTTCGCCCGATTCAGTTTGCTCGCTTTGCGGGAAAAGAACCCGATCTCGCCACGGCGCGGAAGAGCTATGCCGAGCGTTTGCCCGGACCACTGGATTACCTCGAGGGCGAGCTAGACGGGCATGAATTCTTGGTGGGGGGCAGCCTCACGATTGCGGATATCACCACCGTCTGTGTCCTGAAGCAGCTCGAACTGGTCGCGGGACCCCTCGACGCGTCTCGCTGGCCGGGTTTGGCCGAGTTGGTCGAAAGACTGTCGGTTCGCCCGAGCTTCGTTCCCTGCCTTGAGATTTGCCGAAAGATCGTTCAGCAGGATCCCATCGATTTCGCGAGCGCCTGAACCCGCTGAGGGGGGCTTCGTCGAACGAGTGAGGGCGGCTATCCTCTGTGATCGAGAAAGACGCTGCTGGATAATGACTGTGACGCTGACTGCCCCCCCCCAAAGCTTTGATGAGTGCCTCGCGCGACTTGCTCCGCTTCGCGACGAGCTTCTGAACCACCGCGTCTACAGCACCATGAAAAATGACGCAGCCCTAGGCTGCTTCATGGAGTATCACCTTTGGGCCGTTTGGGATTTCATGGCGATCCTCAAGGCGATCCAAGCGCAATTTAGTTGCATCGGCGCGCCTTGGGTGCCCCAGGGCGATCCGACACTTCGAAGGTTCGTGAACGAGATTGTTCTGACAGAGGAAAGCGATCAGACCTCGAGGGGCTACCTCAGCCACTTTGAACTGTATTGCTTGGCGATCGAAGAGGTGGGTGCCGATCCGAGAGCGGTGATGGGTGTTGTCGAACAGTTGCGTCAGGGCGTTTCCAGCACAAAGGCCATGGCGGCGTGTACGGGGCCTGGCGCAGATTTTAGTCGACAGACCCTCAAGATTGTTGAGCAGGGGAGCCCTGCGGAGTTGGTGGGTGTCTTCGCCTTCGCTCGGGAAGAATTGATTCCCGATTTGTTCCGTCAGGTGGTGGCCCAGCTGGTTCGTGGCGGTGGGCGAGCGCATCTGTTGCTCGAATATCTGGAACGTCATATCGGTGTCGATGAAGATGAGCACGGCCCGCTTGCCCGAAAAATGATGGAAGCGGTGTGTGGTGAACGTGCCGAGGATTGGGAGCGAGCATTTCGAGCCTCCGAAAAGGCGTTTCGTGCTCGCCTAGCGCTTTGGGACGCGGCCTTTGATTCGGCGACCCAGGCTTCAGCCGGTCACACTGGATCCCAAACGACCTGATCGGGCTGCGGCCCCCTCGATCAACCGATAGAGTGCGCGGATGGATCAATCGCGCGAGCTTAAACGGAGTCTTGGCCCTCTGACCCTTTGGGGTCTCGGCGTGGGATACGTGATCAGCGGCGAGTACTTCGGCTGGAACCTGGGTCTCCCAATTGGCGGCAGCTACGGCATGCTGGCCGCTACCGCGATGGTCACCGTCATGTACGTCTGTTTCATCTTAAGTTACACGGAGCTGGCTTGTGCTCTGCCTCGTGCCGGGGGCGCATTCGTCTATTGCACCCGCGCGCTTGGGCCAGCGGCTGGCTGTGTCGCCGGATTGGTCCAAATTATCGAATTTACCCTGGCCCCTCCTGCCATCGCGATGGCGATTGCTGCGTACTTGAGTCAGCGCTTTGTCGATCTTCCCATGGAGGCCATAGCGATTTCAGCCTACGGGGTCTTCACTCTGCTGAATGCCTGGGGGGTGCGCCAAGCGGCCCTTTTCGAACTCGTGATTACCATCCTCGCCGTCGGAGAGCTGCTTCTTTTTTGTGGGCTGACCCTGCCGCACTTCAGCTGGTCGGCTTTTTCCGAGAACCCTCTTCCCGGTGGATATGGCGGGATATTTGCATGTCTTCCCTTTGCGATTTGGTTTTACCTCGCGATTGAAGGGGTCGCGAACGCGGCTGAGGAAAGCCACAACCCGCAGCGAGATGTGGCTCGAGGTTTTGGCACTGCAATGCTCACGCTGGTTGTGCTCGCGGTGGGCGTCTTCTTCGCTGCGACGGGCGTGGCGGGATGGGAAGCCGTTGTCTTCGAGCAGCCGGGAGCCCCTGCCAGTGATGCCCCGCTGCCTTTGGCTCTGGCTCATGTATTGGGTCGCGAATCGCTCTGGTACATACTTTTGTTAGGCATCGGACTACTCGGCTTGATCGCTTCCTTCCACGGCATCATCCTGGCCGGGGCGCGAGCGACTTTCGAGTTCGGCCGCTCAGGCTTTGCCCCGGCGTGGCTGGGCCGCATTCATGGCAAGTCGGGGACCCCTCGGACGGCCTTGGGGGCGAATATGGTCCTGGGTGTGACCGCGATTCTCTCTGGCCGTACGGCTGAGATCATCACGCTGGCTTCTTTTGGTGCGGTCTCGCTTTATCTTCTTTCGATGGTTGCTCTTTTCCGATTGCGGGCCGAAGAGCCCGATTTAGAGCGCCCGTTCCGCGCAGTCCTTTACCCCTATGCTCCTGCCCTGGCGCTGTTTCTTGCCGCGGTCTGCCTTGTCGCTTTGGCGTATTACAATCCGGGCATAGGGGGGCTCTTCGTTGCTTTGCTGGCGGTCGGGCTGCTCTACTTCTTTGTGCGAGGTCGCCATCGGCTTAGGACGGATTGGGCCATCTAAGTCGCTATCGTTCCGGGGTGTCTTCGATCGCCCCGATCCGTCCCGATGAAGTCGACCTCCTCGATCCAGTGGTTCAGGCGAACCCTTATCTTGCATACGATGTCCTGCGTGAGCAGGCTCCAGTTTGGGAAATGCCTCAAACGGGTTTTTATGTGGTGACGAGCTACGCGGGGCTCGACGAAGTCATTAAGGACCCAGGCACGTTTTCTATTGAACTGGGTTCGATGGGCATGGTCTCCCTTTTTCGGACTGAGGTAGCCCGAAAGATCTTTAAGGAAGAAGGTTGGGTTGTGGGGACCAAGCTTTCGACAGATCCACCCACCCACGATGGCTACCGAAGTCTGATCGATGTCTCGTTTACCGCCGGAAGAGTTCGAAAGTCAGAGCCTTTTATTCGGGATATTATTGAAGAGTTGCTAGACCGATTGACGCCTTCCGGTCGATGTGAATTCGTCTCTGATTTTTGCGTGCCCTTGCCACTCCGTGTGATTACCGACCGGTTGGGGCTACCCGAGTCTGATCTTGGCCAACTTAAAATCTGGTCAGAGGCGTGGGTTGAGCCGTTCAGCTACGCGATGACGCCAGACCGTGAGCTTGAAGTCGCTCGAGAAATGGTGGCTCTGCAGCATTACCTCGTCGAATGGCTGGAACGAAAACGTCAAAACCCGCAGGAGGACATCCTCTCCGATTTGGCGAATGGGCGGTTCCGTGGGGAGCGCTTTCTTACGACAGAGGAAATGCTGGGGATTGCCGAACAAGCGCTGGTCGGCGGAAATGAAACGACCACGAATGCGATCGCGTCGGGATTGCTCCTACTGCTGCGTCATCCCGAGGTCATGGACGCCCTTCGGCAAGACCGACGCCTTCTCAAACCCTTCATCGAGGAGACTTTAAGGCTCGAAGCGCCCACCCAGGGTTTGTTGCGTCGGACTACCCGAGAAACGGTTTTGCTCGGCGTGCCGATTCCCAAGGGTCGGATGGTGCATCTCCGATTCGGCGCCGCCAATCGGGATCCGGCGGTTTTTCCCGAGCCAGAACGCCTGGACCTCACCCGCCGAAATGCGGGAAGCCACATGGCTTTTAGCCAAGGCGAGCATCATTGTCTCGGTGCCCCTTTGGCACGGCAGGAAATGAAGCTGGCCTTTGAAATGCTGTTGGATCGTTGGTCGGAAATTCAACTCGACGTGGCGGAGGAAGAGCTGAGCTACTGGCCCAGCTTGACCCTGCGCGCGCTTCGGACATTGCCCCTGCGGTTTCAACCGAGGGATTGAGGAGTCACGGCGATGGCGACCATCTTGGCCCATATTCGAGTCGAGCCCGGCCGCGAGAGAGACTTTGAAAGAATCGCAGGCGAACTCTTTACAGAGAGTCACGAGAAAGACGTAGGCCTCCGGCAGTATCAGTATTGGCGAGGGGCGGAATCCGGACTGTATTACTGCCTGTTGGCTTTTGATGACTTTCGTGCCTTCCTCGCGCATCAAACAAGCCCCCATCATGAGTCAGCTTCCCCCCGTCTGGGTCAGTGCGTTCAAGACCTTCGTCTCGAATGGGTTGACCCAGTTCCAGGGGCATCAGACCTTCCTCCGACTGAGATGCAGTCTCTTCAAGACGACGTAGACGATCTGACCCGGCGTTACCACAAGCTCTTTCGTGCCAAGATTCAGGAATGGTGGAGTCAGGGCGGTTAGCCGAGTATTTTGTTGGCCCTCTTTCTTGGGTCTATTTTGCACATCTTCTTTTATGCCAAACTCTTGTCTGATTTTTTTTGGGAGACCTCAGAGGATGAAGATCGTTTCGCCTGAAAGTGTGGGGCTGTCGCCGGCGCGACTCAACCGAATGACCCATCACCTTGAGAGCCGGTACCTTGCACCTGGCAAGATCGCGGGCTGCCTGAGCCTTGTGGCTCGACGGGGGGAGGTGGCTTTTTTTGAGGCACAAGGAATGATGGACAAAGAGCGAGAAAGACCTATGGAGGTCGATACTCTTTTCCGTATCTATTCGATGACCAAGCCCATCACCTCCGTCGCTTTGATGATGCTCTACGAGGAGGGGCGCTTTCAGCTTCACACGCCGGTCCATCATTTTATTCCAGAATGGAAAAATCTCAGGGTATATCGACAAGGTCGGTATCCGAACTTCTTGACTGAGCGATGCGATCGACCCATGACGATCAAGGACTTGTTTACACATATGTCCGGGCTCACATACGGCTTTATGGAGCGGACCAACGTTGATTCTGCCTACCGTCGCTTGCGTCTTGGTGATGGCGGAGCAGAGGGTTCGACCTTGAAGGATATGATCCTCAATTTGGCCGATATCCCTCTTGAATTTTCTCCAGGAACCGCTTGGAATTACTCGGTCTCGACTGACGCGCTGGGTTATCTCGTCGAGGTGATCTCTGGGCAAAGCCTCGATGACTATTTCCGAGAGCGGATTTTTGAGCCTCTGGGAATGGTCGATACAAGTTTTTCTGTTCCGCCGGAAAAGATCGATCGCTTTGCGGCCAATTATGCCCGCCGACCCGATAAGCAGCTGGTGCTTGAGGACGACCCGCTTGACAGTCCTTACGGGAAGCCGACGACCTTCTTTTCGGGCGGTGGCGGCTTGGTCAGCACAGCCGCAGACTATCTGCGGTTTTGCTTGATGCTTCAAAACGGTGGCGTTCTCGACGGTGCTCGACTGCTTGGGCCGAAGACCGTCGACTTGATGACTCAGAACCATCTTCCCAATGGTCAGGACCTCACCCAGGTCTCCGTGGGTCTATTTGGTGAAGTCGAAATGCAGGGCACCGGATTTGGCTTGGGATTTTCGATCAATTTGGGTCCGGAACGTCAGGGTGAGATTGGATCCGCCGGTGAGTATGCCTGGGGTGGAGCGGCGAGTACCATTTTTTGGATTGACCCCACCGAAGAGCTGGTGGTGATCTTTATGACCCAATTGATGCCTTCGCGAACCTATAATTTTCGAGGCCAACTCAAAAACTTGGTCTACTCGTCCATCTTGGACTAGCCAAAATGCAGGCCCAAATCAGAGTGGCCGTTGCTATCTCAGATAGCCGAGATAGTCGGGCTGAAGCGAAATCATATGCTCAAGGAGTTCTTCGGCCGCATCCACTCGATCGACGACTGGGTCCACCAGCAACGCCTGTAGGGCCAGCTTCTTCGATTGGTTGAGGACGGCTTCTGCGGTGAGGTCGTGAACGGCCACCTGATTGGCGAGCAGGCCCGCAAAACCCCGGGGCATGGTGGGAAGTCCGATGCCGTGGACACCCTGAGCATCGATCCGCGCGGGAACTTCAACCACCATGAAATCGGGGAGGACCTCGATCAGGCCGTTGTTCGGCACGTTGACAGCGGCTTCTTCATATCCCTCGTCGTTCATCAGGCCTTCGATGATTCGAACGAGGCGTTCTCTTCGTGTGGTTCCGATTTGCGGCTCGCTCCGCTGCATCCATTTCTTGTAATAGATGTAGAAGTCAAGAATGCCCTTGTGGTCGGCGACGTCGTGGGCCCACTGCAGGTATTCGCCGATGTGGCTGTCCGTCGTGATCGGGAGGCAGTCAAATTTCGTCAGCAGCTCACGAAAGACGCCTCGCTCAGCCCAGGCGCGTGCGCCCTCGCGGAGTGCCGGCTCGCTGCCCGGGGTGGAACCCGCCTCGGCGGCGAAAAGTTTTTTCATGATGCTGCCCAGATCGGGAAGATCTTCGAAATAGGCTCTGGCGCCGGCTAGAACTTCTGGGTAGGCATCGCGGCCGTCTTCTCGATAGCGGGCTTCGACAAGGACTGAGAAGTGATTCAGCCCCCCAGCTCGGAATTCAATCTCGTCGATCGAGCGGTCGAGCAGGATCGGTAAGTGCTGGTAAAGCGATGAGATCTCATGGCAGAGGCCAATGAAGCGGAGGTTCGGAAAGCGCCGGTGCACTGTGGTGCAGATTCGGCTCATGGGATTGCTGTAATTGAAAACCGTCGCTTGCGGGCAATCGCGTTCGATGTCTTCACAGATTTCCAGGATGGGCGGGATGATTCTCAAAGAATGGAAGAGGCCGCCGGGGCCACCGTTTTCGCCGAAAACCTGACGGATGCCGTACTGCTGAGGAATGCCCCGGTCCTGCTCCCACAGTTCGAATCGGTCGCCGACCTCAATAGCAATCACGCAGAAGTCGGCCCCCGGAAGGGCTTCGCTGCGGTCAGTGGTCGCGGAAAGAGTGGCCTCGATCCCATGTTGGCTGACGAAGGCTTGGCCGGCGGCCGCCGTCCGGGCCAAGGCTTCCTGATCGATGTCATGGAGCACAATATGACAGCCCTTTAGTGCGGGGCTCTGAAAAAAATCGCCCAGCATGTCGAAACCGAACTGGGCGCTTCCCGCGCCGATGAGCACGATGCGTACAGACAAAGCTTCCTCCTTCGGAATGCCTTTGGCAGGTTGAGCTTCAGGAATGGTGCGGGTCGAGTTGAGCGATGATGCGGCCCGTTGTTTTTCGATCGCGGAGACGGGCCATGGCCGCGGGGAGCTCTTCGAAAGAGATCGTTTCTCCGATTACCGGTTTTACGTGACCCGCTCGCACTTCCTCGATGATTTCCCTCATGATGGATTCACCGAGGGTGTCCGGACAAAAGTTCCAACCCATAGCCTTTTTCATCATCGGTCGAAGGTTTTGATCCGCGTAAGCGAGAAGAACTCCACATAATTTGAAATTACCCGTCGATAAGCGGCGGGGGATAATCAGAGGTTGATCCACCGCTTTTTTATCCGATGCAAAGCCCATCATGAGGTAACGCCCGTTGTAGGCTAGGCAGGCCATCGAGTCCTCGAGGACCGAAGCGCCGACCCCATCAAAGACCACATCAACGCCCCGGTTCTCGGTCTCGTCTAGGACTTGATCCTTAAAGGGGCCCTCCTGGTAGTCGATGACGACATCAGCCCCCAGGTCGCGGCAAAGTTGAGCCTTGTCGGCCCCGCCGCAGGTCGCGAGGACCCTGGCGCCCCGACTTTTGGCCAGCTGGAGAGCAGCTGATCCGGCCCCGCCGGCTGCGGCGTGAATGAGAACTGTTTCGCCCTTCTGGAGTTCTGCGCGGTCGATGAGCCCTAGCCACGCCAGGTGATAGGGGAAATACAGAGCGGCGGCTTGCGGAAGGGGGATGTCTTCCGGCATTGAGAAGGCCGAGACCACCGGGCAGAGAGCGTATTCGGCGAAGCCTCCGGTGGCCTGCTTCGCCATGGCGACCACTCGCTGGCCGATTTGACCGGTGACGCCTTCTCCCTCCTTGACCACTGTTCCCAGCACTTCCATCCCCGGGGTGACGGGTAATTCGGGCCGTACCATCATGTTCTCGCCGTTGATTCGTTCCATGTCGTTCAGATTCAAGGGGATGGCTTGTACTCGGAGCAGACACTCCCCTGGACCTGGAGTCGGCAGGGGCAGGGCTTCCAGCCGAAGGGCCTCGACGGGTTCGGTCCCCCACTCCCGCACCTGCCAAGCACGCATGGTCTTCGGTAAGGAACCTCTATTCGAACTCATCGTGATCCTTCCTGCCCTGTCTAGCGCGTTGCTATTCGTCTTCGAGGAGCCGCGTGACCAGCTTAGTGAGTTGGTTCAAACGGAAAGGCTTCATCAACAAAGCCCAGCCAAAGTGTGAGGTCAGACGATCGATTCGGTCGAAGTCGGCATTCCCGGTCATGATGATGACCTTCCCGATTCGACCCTCTCGGACCAGTTCCTCTGCCAAGTCAAGGCCGTTTCCGTCGGGGAGCGTCACGTCCGTCACAAAAATATCTGGCATCGTCTTTTCTGCCAAAAGTGCTGCCCGGGCCTCTGTGATGCTCGGAAAAGATTCAACGGCAAGTCCGATTTTTTCAAGGGCTCGAGTGGTTAAGCGAAGTAAGGCGAGTTGATCCTCGATCAGAATCGCTCTTCGAGGCGCGCGAATCGTTTCTTCTGTGGGGATAGTCAGAGCCCCGGTCGGCTCTTCGGTTTTGAGATTTTCGTTGCAAAGGGGTAGGGCGATCGTGAAGCCGGTACCCAGGTTGGGCTTGCTATCGACTTCAATGCGGCCGCCTGCTTCTGAAATGATTCCGTAAACGATGCTCAGACCCATTCCGCTTCCGTCCTCGGAGGGCTTGGTGGAATAGAGCGGCTCAAAAATCCTATCCAGTACCTCAGGTTCCATTCCAGAACCTGAATCTCGAACGCGGACAATGGCTTGATTTCGGTGAGGGTCAGCTTCGATTTCGATTGAAAGGCGCCCACCGTCGGACATCGCATATTCGGCGTTGACCGTCAGATTGAGCAGGACTTGTTCAAATTGAATCGCATCCAGCTCGACGTGAACTCGATCGGTCGAATTTCGGATGATCAGCTCGACATCGGAACCGACAATTCGATCGAGGATCGGGCGAAGGGATTCGGCCTGGGCAACCAGCTCGGTTGTTCCACCGGCTGTCCGATTGCGCTGCCCGAATTGAAGAATTTGATGGGCGAGGGCGGCACCTTTCTCTGCGCTGGCGAGAATGACTTCGAGGTCTGCGCTTCTAGGGTCATGGCGTGGCAGGTCTTCTTGCAGAGCGCTGGCTGCGCCGATGACGACTCCGAGGACGTTATTAAAGTCGTGTGCGATCCCTCCTGCGAAGCGCCCTACGGCTTCCATTTTTTGGGCTCGGCGAAGCTGTTCGTTGCTGGCCGCCAGATTATGCTCTGCTGATTTCCGTGCCGAGACATCTCGCAAGAATCCGAGGACGGATTCGCCTTGATCGGCCAGGCTACGAACCAGGTGCCCTTCGACTGAAACGGCATGGCCCCGAGGGTCCTGCAGGACGAGCTCGACCCAGACCGATGGGGCGCCTCCGGCGAGAGCCTTGGCGGCGTCATCCCACGTTGCGCGACTTTCTTTGGATAGAAAATCGTTGGCCCGGCTGCCCCCCGCGGAAATCCCAAGGAGACTCGTCGCCGCTGGGTTGGCCAGGGTAATTTCACCCTTTTGGGTGAGCGCGAGAATAATGTCGTTCGACTCTTCAACAATCTGGCGGTAAATCCGCTCTTGCTGGGCAAGTTCCTCGGCGGCCATCAGGGCTTCCGAGGACATGACTTCCATTTTTTGAACCTGAAACAGTGAAGACATGACGCCGTCATGAGGAGAGAAGTCACTGATCTTCAGGTTGAGTTCGCTGAGTTCTGTCAGTCGGTCAATTTTAGGAGATCCCAGAAATAAGAAGCCTTCTTTCCAGGGTGCGAACTCGCCGGCAAGAGAAAGAGGAGTCTCTTTTACACTGAGCTGAACCGGGCGATCAAACAGGGCTGTGATTGTGTCGACTGTCGGTTGGCCCGTCTGACGTTGAAGGCTGAATCGATCCGAGAGCTCTAGGCCTTCGGAGTCTGGGATTAACCGATCCAACGACCGACCACAAAACGCGATCTTGAGATCCGTATCCAGCGCAAATCCGAAAGGGAAAAGCTTTCGAAACGCCTGCGAGTTGATCACACCGGCAGGCTCAGCTCGAAAACGTCGTGATCGGCCCCGTCGGCTTTGGCTTCAATGAGTTCAATTTCGACGGGTTGTTTGAAATGTTCGCTGAGGCCTTCCAGTAACCCAATGACAAAATCGGAAAGACCATCTCGAATGCTCTTGTAGTGCAGAATAATGCGCCCGTCGGCTTTCTTCTCGACGGCAAAGCTCGGTTGCTGGAGATTCGAAAAGGAGAGCGCCACCTGTTCGTGCATGGCGTCCAAGTTGTCGAGGAACTCAAAAAAGTCTGTCCCACCGAATTCGAAGATCGGTCCGTATTCAACTCGCGCCGTGTTGAGCACCCAGTAGCGCCCGAAGTCTTGAAGCAGCTCAGCCAGCGGTTCTTCGAATTCCTCGGAGGCGGCCACCAGGAGACCCACGGTCACCTCATCGGGATAGCTCTCGAAGCTGAGAAAGGCGGAAGAATCCACCCCAGCTCGCGCTGCGACGCGGGCCCAGCCTTCTTCTCCATGGGCGCCCTGGATGCAGCCCTGAATCGCTTTGTGGATCAATCCGTACATGGACTCTCCGACTCCGAAGGGGCCTCACAGGCCGTCGTTTCGAATTCCGCGCTTTTCGAGGGTTTCTCGAAGGGCCCAGTAGGCTGGACCTGTTTCGAACAAAGGAATCGTCGGGAAAAGGTGGTGGACGATGTGATATTCCATTCCCATCGAGAGAACTGTTCCAATCGGCGATTTCCACGCTCGGGTATCGCCATAGCGACCGGTGAGTTCGCCGGGATGATGCGGTGCCCAGCTTAGGAAAAGCTGTAAGTAGCTCCAGCCAAACTGTTTCGGGAGCCACCAAAGGAAAAAGGCCTCGAGGGCGTAGCCCGACCAAGCCAGGATCGTCAAAATAGAAAAGAAAGAAAAATTCATCAGCGCGGCTTCGAGTAAGGCGCGCTGGATCATGGGGTCTTGGCTTTCTTCTAGGCAGCGTTTATAGCCCTCGTTTTGCATCGGTTGCCGTGCCTTGGCGGCCTTCCAGACCGATTGCCACCAAGTGGGCGCCATGGTTTCGTAGTCTGGATCTTGAAGAGGATCGTTGGCGTGGGCGTGATGCTGTTTGTGTGTGATCCACGCGACCCGGTAGGGGAAAACGAGCGGGATCGTTGAAACGTGGCCGACCAGTTGATTCAGCCAACGCCAGCGAGTTCCTTCAGCGCCGATGATTGAGTGCTGAGCCTCATGAGAAGGCAGGTACCCCAAACTCATGGAAATGCAGGAAAGTAGACAACCGGCCCAAAGCGGGAGCCAGCCGCTTAAGACCAGTGGCCACAAGGAAAGCCAAAAGACGAAGTTGCCTAGGCCCCAGGCGACCATCTCCCAGGGGAGCCGCCCCATATATTCTCGGGCGATATTTTGTTCTTCCCGAATCATTCGCCCCCGCTCTGCGGGCGTCGGGACCACGGGAGCTTGCAAGGGGGCCTCAAGAGCGGTGCTCATAGCCAGCTGCTTCGCGATTTAGCAATGAGTCCGAGCGAGAGTCCGAGCCCTAAGCCCCAGATCAGCGATCCGACCCCCCAAAACTCATCGATTTCCATGGCCTGCATGGACTGAGAAATCAGCGGAGCAACAAAGCCGAGACCGAATAGCACTGGACCCCACGCCATGATTCGCTCGATGCGATTTTCAGAGGACATCATTCTCCTTCGCCCCTGCCGATCGCCTCGTGGCGGAAGGGGGCGTGGCTCTAGAGTACGACCTGCTTGATCGCCCAGGATACCTTGATTTTGGAGTTGGAGTCACGGAAATCCAGCTCACCAGAGTGAAACGCAGATTCTAAGGGGCTTCAGGTACTGAGGTGCCCCGTAGATACCCGGTTGGGCCTCCGGGGGGGGCGGCCTGATTCGAGGCTCATTCCGATACACTCTCGGAGGTAGCTAAATGAGGGTGCCATCCAAGTGAGGCGGGCAATTCTGATGAGCGAAAAGCCATTCCAGCAGCTGCGGGGCTTGGTGGTGGATTGGGCGGGGACGGTGATCGATCACGGCAGTCGCGCGCCGGCCATCGTCTTCCAAGAAATTTTTCGTCAGTCCGGGGTCGACATTACTTTTGCCGAGGCTCGCGGACCGATGGGTTTGTCCAAACGGGCGCATATCGCCGCAGTAGTGAACCTTCCCCGAGTGGCTGAAGCCTGGGAGGCCGTTCAGGGACGACCCGCGACATCGGAAGATGTCGATGACATGTACGCGCGTTTTCTGCCTCTTCAGAAAGTGACACTGAAGGACCACAGTGAGCTAATTGATGGGATCGCCGAGACGGTGCGGCAGCTCCGTCAGCGAGGGTTGTCGATTGGATCGACTACTGGCTACACCGAGGAATTGATGGATGTCGTGAAGCCCTTGGCCGCGCAGCAGGGCTTAGTCCCCGACGTGGTTGTGTGTTCTGACCATGTTCAAGAGGGGCGACCTGCGCCCTGGATGCTCTCTCGGGCTGCGGAAGCGCTCGATGTGTATCCCCTCTGGCGAGTCGTCAAGGTCGACGACACGGTTCCTGGTATTGCTGCGGCTCGCAATGCGGGCGCTTGGGCGGTTGGGGTTTCACGCACGGGAAACGAAGTCGGTCTTTCCGAAGAAGAGTGGGCGGCTGCTGGTCCGGGTGAACAAACCAAGCTTTTGGACCGCGCCGAGCAGATTTTACGACAATCGGGTGCGGAGTATGTCGTCGGATCCGTGGCGGAGATCGTTCCGGTCCTTGAAGACATCGAGGGTCGCCTCGAACGAGGTGAGCGTCCACCCTGCAAGGACTCTCGGGACCCGGCCTGAGGCGGCCCGACGAAACCAAGAAATAATGAGGGGAAGAAGAGATGGAATTTGATCTCATGACCGGCGGATTGAAGTGGACCCGCAGCGCTGAACTGGCTTCGGAACTCGAGACCGCTGGCTTTTCCGGCATGCTGTTTACGGAAGCCGGAACAACGCCCTGGATGATGATTGCCGCCGCCGCCATGGCGGCGCCCACGCTGGATTTTTCGACGGGGATTGCCGTGGCTTTCCCCCGCAGCCCGATGATCTCGGCGCAGATTGCTTGGGAGTTGGCCCAGAATACCGGCGGTCGTTTTCGGCTCGGGCTCGGGAGCCAAGTTCGGGGCCACGTGGTGCGTCGCTACAGTGCCCTCTTCGACCGACCGGCCCCGCAGATGCGGGACTACGTCGGAGCCTTCAAGGCCTGTATCCGGGCGTTTCGGGGAGAGGAGAAGCTCTCCCACGAAGGGCCGTACTACAACCTCAGCCTGTTGCCTGGGCAGTGGTCGCCTCCGCGCCATGATTTTGAAGACGTCAAGATCGATATTTCGGCAGTCGGTCCCTATATGTGCCGCGTGGCGGGAGAGCTTTGCGATGGCGTTCACGTGCATCCGATGCATTCGATGCCGTATATCGA
The DNA here is from genome assembly GCA_029268645.1 of Myxococcota bacterium. Lineage (GTDB taxonomy): Bacteria > Myxococcota_A > UBA9160 > UBA9160 > UBA4427 > TMED88. The sequence goes on along the minus strand of JAQWNI010000263.1, from coordinate 3,160 downwards.
GAATCGTTTGCTGCCCGCTTTAGAAGAGGGCGCTCGGCGCGCGGGGCGATCGGTCGATGAGATCGACTTGAACGTGCCCGTATTCGCGGTGCCTGGCGATACGCCCGAGGAACGTGCCAGCATGTTGCAGGTCGTACGGACGCAATTGGCTTTCTATGGCTCGACGCCCAACTACGCCTTCCAATTCGATGATTTGGGCTTTGAGGGAACAACCCCCAAACTCGGTGCTCTGATGAAACAGGGAGACATTGGGGGTATGACGGCGCTGATTACCGATGAGATGCTGGAACACTTCGCTTTGGTGGCTCGATGGGATGATCTCGCGGACGCCTTGCTGGCCCGGTACCGTGGTCGAGCTAGGCGTGTGATCAGTTATCTCGCCATGGGGGACATCACAGCGAATCCTGGGAACCTGGGTCGCTGGGGCGAGGTTGCGCGAGCCATTCGCGCGGCCTGATGATTTTGTCAATTCGATGAATGGGGCGGCGGCGGTTTCGCGCGATTCCGTAGTCTGACAACAAGGGGGGGAGCATGAGTCGAACGAAGACGATTTTGCTGTACGTGATGGCGGCCTCATATGCGGGGGCGGGTTTTGGTCACCTCGTATCGCCGCAGTTCTTTTTGATGATCATGCCCCCCGAACTGCCCGAGCCCGAACTGCTGAACGTCATCTCGGGTTTGGCCGAAATCGTGATTGGCGTCTTCCTGCTCGATCGAAGAACACGACCCTTTGCGGCGCTGGGGGCCATCGCACTGCTGATCGCCGTCTTTCCGGCCAATCTCTACGCTGCCCAGGCCAACGTGGGTCCCGAAGGACCGGGAACGGGGGCGGGTGCCGCCAATTGGATCCGCCTGCCTTTCCAGCTGGTGCTGGCCGCCTGGGCCTGGTGGTACACCCAGCCCGAGGACGCCCAGGCAAGCTGAGGAGAGCGGGGTCCGCAGCCCTTCCCGGCGAGGCTTCTTTTCAGGTCTCGTCGTCCCGGTCGCTTGATCGCGCGGCTGGCGGCCAGCCTGTGCCCGGCGCGCTTCAGCGGTGAGCCCTGGCCCACCCGCTACAAAGCCTTGTCCAAATAATTCCGAAAAAATTGTCCACATTGAAGGTCAAAGAAATAGTCCAATAAAACCATATATTTGAGCAGCTTTAGCCTCAAGGTGCACAAATTTAAATCTAGAAAGTGTGATTTTTAACCAGATTAAATCTGGACATAACCAGACGACCTCATAGCCTCCTTTTCGTTCCCTCAGCAACCGTCGCCATGTCGGTGGCGGTCAGTCAAACGGAAAAGGAATCAGGGATGAAACGCTTCATAAAAATGACTTGGGCCGCGCTCTTTGTGCTGGTTACGGCCGTAGCTTGTAGTGACAACATGGACCAACCGGACAGTGTGTACGCAGCCTTGGCGGACGATCCTCAGTTCTCAGCGTTGGTGAGCGCGATTGATGATGCCGGGCTCAAACAGACTCTGAGCGGCTCAGGGACCTTCACGGTTTTCGCCCCCACCAATGCCGCCTTTGATCTTTTGCCAGAAGACTTTCTGACCCCGTTCAATCTGACCCTCAGTGACCTTCTGACCTATCACGTACTGGGCTCCGAAGTGGATGCCGCCCAAGCGATTGCGGCTGCGGGATCGGAGTTCCCCCAGGTTCAGACCTTGGAGTCAAGCGACATTGGTCTCTTCGTGGATGGTTCGGAGCTTGTTCTGAACGGCAGAGTTCAGGTGACGGCGATTGATATCCGAACGGGAAACGGCATTATTCACGTGGTCGACGCGGTTCTGTTTCCCGATAAAGAGTTCCCGGGGACCTTGGTCGATGTCCTCAAGGCCTCACCGCGATTCAGCACACTCTTTGGTGCGGTCGAAAGCGATGACGCCTTGGTGACGGCGCTCTCCGATGAGGGCGGTACTTTTACCCTCTTTGCCCCCACCAATAATGGCTTCGAGCTGTTGCCGGCTGGTGTTGTATCCGGTTTAACCCCCGCAGACCTCAACACCGTACTCCAATATCACGTTTTGGGTATTGAGGCGAATGCAGCGTTGGCGGTGACGGTGGCCGAATCGGAAGATAACACGGTACCCACACTGACCGGCGACGACCTTACTCTTTCGCTGGATTCGGGTCTTCGGCTCTTTGTCAACACCGGAAGCGAAGTGACCGCAACCGACATCACCGTGACAAACGGGTTTATGCACGTGGTGGATTCCGTCCTTCTGTCTAACACTCCGGCTTCGGCTTTCCCCGGAAACGTTGTCGAGGCGTTGAGTGCTTACCCGCGCTACAGCAGCTTGGTTGCAGCGGTCGTTGAGGCGGGGCTTGCGGATGCGCTGACCGGCGTGACCGTGTTCGCGCCAACGAATGCCGCCTTCGCGGCCGCGGGCGTTCCTCCCTATCCGCCGGATCTCGATGCCATCTTGACCTACCACGTGTTGGACGGAGAGGTTCTCGCAGCGGAGCTTGTCAGTCCCGAACCGACATTGGAGGGTTCGGATCTCACATTCGATTTCGGGCCGCCGGTCGTGATCAATGGCGAGATCGAAGTGATCCAAACCGATTTCGAGGCATCCGATGGAGTGATCCACGTGATCGATGGCGTCTTGATCCCGCCGCAGGTCTGACGGGTCGGATGTTCCCTGCTGTCGGCCTGTCCCTCGCGGTCGTCCTTTGAACAAAGGGCGGCCGCGAGGCATGCCGGCATTTTTGAAAGTGGAGCACGGTCTAACCGTTTCGGCCGCTAAATCGTTTCGTTACGAATCGGCCTCTCTGCTGACCGCCTAGTGGCGTGAGGCCGATCGACTCTTCGCTGTAACAAAGGTCTTTTCACGGTTCGGTGCGCCAGTTCGGGAATTCTGACCTAGCCGGTGCAGTGTCTTTCGCTTCCCTTCCCTTTATGCGTGGGCGCCGACCAGCGGTAAGGCTTCAAAGCCCCGAATCACGGTGGAATGCAGTCGTTCAGAGGGCGCCGTTCCGGGTTCGATGCGTTCGAATCGGTCGAGCAGGGCATTGAGGACGAGTCGTCCTTCCATGCGGGCCAAGCCAGCCCCGAGGCAAAAATGACGACCCTGGCCAAAGGCCAGGTGCCGATCGCCCGGACGATCGAGGCGGTACTCGTTCGGGGCTTCGAATCGTTCGGGGTCACGGTTCCCGGCACCGAAGGAAACCA